>NZ_JBEXGX010000004.1:0-423588 GCF_040607495.1 Streptomyces sp. NPDC005281
TCGCCAACGCCACCTACTGGTGCGAGGAGTTCCACATCGACGGCCTGCGCGTCGACGCCGTCGCCTCCATGCTCTACCTCGACTACTCCCGCGAAGACGGACAGTGGAGTCCCAACGAGCACGGTGGGCGGGACAATCCCGACGCGGTGGCGTTCCTCCAGGAGATGAACGCCACCGTCTACCGCCGCAACCCCGGCGTCGTCACCATCGCCGAGGAGTCCACCGCCTGGGACGGCGTCACCCGTCCGACGTGCGACGGGGGGCTCGGCTTCGGCCTCAAGTGGAACATGGGCTGGATGCACGACTCGCTGGAGTACATGCAGCACGAGCCGATCCACCGCAAGTACCACCACAACGAGATGTCCTTCTCGATGGTGTACGCCTACAGCGAGAACTACGTCCTGCCGATCTCCCACGACGAGGTCGTGCACGGCAAGCAGTCACTCGTCTCCAAGATGCCCGGCGACTGGTGGCAGCAGCGGGCCAACCTGCGCGCCTACCTCGCCTTCATGTGGGCCCACCCCGGCAAGCAACTCCTCTTCATGGGGCAGGAGTTCGCCCAGGGCGGCGAATGGAAGGAAGCCCACGGACCCGACTGGTGGCTCCTCGACCCCGCCTACGGCGCCGAACCCGACCACCGCGGGGTCCAGGATCTCGTGCGCGACCTGAACACCCTCTACCGCGGCGAGCCCGCGCTGTGGGAACGCGACACCGACCCGTCCGGCTTCACCTGGGTGGTCGGCGACGCCGCCGACGACAACGTCTTCGCGTTCCTGCGCCACGCCGCCGACGGCACCCCGCTCCTCGCCGTCTCGAACTTCTCCCCCGCCGTCCGCCACGACTACCGCCTCGGCGTCCCCGCGGACATCCCCGCCTGGCGCGAGGTCCTCAACACCGACGAACTGCGCTACGGCGGAAGCGGCATCACGGGCCCCGAGCCGGTGAAGGCCGAGGCGATCGGCATGCACGGCCGTCCGACCAGCATCGAGCTGACCCTGCCGCCGCTGGCGACGGTGTGGCTGCGGCCGGTCTGACCCGGACCGCGGCCACACCGGGGCAGGCCCGCCTCAGGAGGAGGCGGGCTTGCCCGACGTGAAGAGCCAGGTGTGGAACAGCCCGGTCAGGTCCTTGCCCGACTCCCGCTCGGACAGCTTGATGAACTGGGCCGTCGTACCGTGCCCCTCACGGTGGCCGGCCGCCCAGGAGCGCAGGATCCGGAAGAACACGGGATCGCCGACGGTGGTGCGCAGCTTGTGCAGGACCATGGCCCCGCGGGCGTAGACCGGTGTCTCGAAGATGTGCTCGCCGCTGCCGGGATCACCGGGCGGGAACGCCCAGAGGTCCTTGCCCGCGGGGGTGGCGTACAGCGCGTCGAACGCCTTCTGCGCGCTCTTGCCGCCGTGCTGCTCGGCGTACAGCCACTCGGCGTAGGTGGCGAAGCCCTCGTTCAGCCAGATGTCCTTCCACCGGGTCAGGGTGACGGAGTCGCCGAACCACTGGTGGGCGCTCTCGTGTACGAGGGTGGGCAGGTCGGGCGCGGAGTCGTACACGGGGCGGGTCTGGGTCTCCAGGGCGTAGCCGACCTGCGGGGCCCGGTCGACGATGGCTCCGGCCGCGCGGAAGGGGTAGGGGCCGAAGAGCTTGCTCTCCCAGGCCAGGACGGACGGCAGCTTCTTGACGACCGGCGCGGCGGCCGCGGCCTCGCGGGGGTCGACCGCGTTGTAGATCTTGAGGCCGTCGCGGGTGGTGTACTGCTCGACCTTGAACGTGCCGACGGTCGCCGTGGCGAGGTAGGCCGCCATCGGCTCGGACTGGCGCCAGCGGAAGGTGGTCCGGCCGTTCGCGGTCCGCTGCCCGAGCAGGACGCCGTTGGCGACGGCGGTGCGCCCCTTCGGGACGGTCAGCGTGAAGTCGTACGACGCCTTGTCGGTGGGGTGGCTGTTGGCGGGGAACCAGGTCATCGCGCCCTGGGGCTCACCCGCCACGAACGCGCCGTCGTCGGTGGGGATCCAGCCGTCGAGGGACCCGTCGGGGTCGGTGACCGGCTTCGGGGTGCCGGAATAGGTGACGGTGACGCGGAACTCCTGGCCTTCGCGCAGTGACTTCTGCGGGGTCACGACGAGTTCCTGGCCGTCGCGGCGGAAGGCCGCCTTGGCGTGGTCGACGGTGACTCCGGTGACCTTGAGTCCGCTGAGGTCGAGGTCGAAGCGGGTCAGCCGCTGGGTGGCTCTGGCGGTGATGACCGCCCTGCCGTCGAGGTGGCGGCTGTGCGGGTCGTAGCCGAGGGTCAGATCGTAGTGGTGGACGTCGTAGCCGCCGTTGCCGGAGAGGGGGAAGTAGGGGTCTCCCGCGCCGGCGGCGCCCACGGTCCCGGCCGCCGTGGCCGGTCCGGCCGCGGTGAGCAGCGCGGCGAGGGCGACGGGGACGGCCGCGACGACGGCTTCGCGGCGAAGGACGGTTGTGCGTCGTGCGGCCTCGTGCGGGCGTGGTGTCACGTTCGCTCCTCCGGTTCGACGGTGATCACTCGCGCACAGCCTACGAGTCCCGCGCCGCGCCGGCCCTCATGATCGGGTCAAGTCGCGCCCCTGCCGCAGGGATCCGTGCCCCGCCGAACGGGCCCGCGGTCCTGCCGAGCGGGCCCGAGCTCCCCCGTGGAACGCGCCGCCGACGTAAGGCCGGTGCCGAGGACGGGCCCGGTTTCCGCCCCGCTCCCTGTTCCCGGACCCGTCCCGGCGGATGGGCCCGGAGCGCTCACACCCAGGGCGGCGGACCGTCCGGGACGAGCTGGTGGACGTCGAAGAGGACGGCGGACTCGACGCCGAGTACCGCACCGCCCATGCCCGTCGCCCAGGTCAGGAACGGCCGCGGCTCGAAGGCGCCCTCGCCAAGACCCTTGGTGTACTCGGCGTGTGCCTCCAGCGAGGCGATACCGCGTTCGAGGGGGTCGCCGGTGACGTCGACGCCGTGGGTGGGCTGTTCCGCCCCGGCGAAGCACACCATGCGGATGCCGTTCCAGGGCTCCAGGCCCTCGTCGGCGAGTTCGGGGAAGATCCAGCGGTTTCCCGCGTCGCGTGCCGCGTCGAGGGCGGCCAGGCCGACCGCCCGGTGGTCGGCCTGGTTGGTCAGGCCGCCGATCATCCGTACCGTGAACGCGCCGGACACCACGATCTCGGGTCGGTGCCGGCGCATCGCGCGCACGATCTCCCTGCGCAGTCCGATCCCGTACTCGACCGCGCCGTCACGGTGACCGAGGAACTCGACGGTCTCGACGCCGACCTGCCGTGCGCCGGCCCGCTCCTCGGCCTCGCGCAGCGGTGCCGCCCGGTCCGGGTGCAGTCCGTCGATGCCGGCCTCTCCCCTGGTGGCCAGCAGATAGCCGACCTGCTTGCCCTGCGCGGTCCAGCGCGCGACGGCGCAGGCCGTGCCGTACTCGATGTCGTCCGGGTGGGCGGCCACGGCGAGACACCGCTCCCAGTCCTCCGGCAGCGCGGCCAGGCCCGTACCGCCCCCGAAGCCTGCTTTGTCCTGTGTGGGATCCATGTCCGGCATGATGGCGCGCGGGGGGCCCGGACCGACAGAGGCGCGCTTTCCGCCGTCACGCGCCGGGATCCCGCGCCCCCGTGTGCCCCGCGGGACCGGGAGCGGTGAACGCGAGGCCGGGACGCTGGCCGAACACCGGGACGCCGTGGTGAAGTCTGTCCACACGTCCGCCGATCCGTCGTCCGGCCGCCGCCGCTCCCCCGGTGGGCGCTGTCGGCCGACGGCGCGTCAGGCCCAGTACAGCGCAGAGGAGATGCCGTGACCACCACCGAGCCCACCTGGAACCGTGCCCCCGTCAGGGTGGGGCTCGTCGGCGCGGGGCCCTGGGCGCGGGCCGTGCACGCCCGGGTGCTCGCCGCGGGACCCGAGACGACGCTGACGTCGGTGTGGGCACGCCGGCCGGAGGCGGCCCGCGAGACGGCGGCCCCGTACGGCGCGGAGGCCGCCGAGACGTTCGAGGAACTGCTCGACGGCTGCGAGGCGGTGGCCTTCTCGGTGCCGCCCGAGGTGCAGGCCGAACTCGCCGTGCGGGCCGCCGAGGCGGGCAAGGCCCTGCTCCTGGAGAAACCGCTCGCGCTCGACCTGGCCGCGGCGCGGCGGCTCGTCGACGCGATCGACGCGTCGGGCGTGGTCTCGCAGCTCGTCCTGACGAACCGCTATCACCCGGCCGTCCGGCGGTTCCTCGCCGAGGCGCGGACCCTGGACGTCTCGGGCGCGCGCTCCTGCGGTCTGAGCGGCGCCTTCCTGGGCGGTGACTTCGCGACCCCGTGGCGACTCGAGCACGGGGCGCTGCTGGACCTCGGACCGCACCTTCTCGATCTGCTGGACGCGGCGCTGGGGCCGGTCGTCCGGGTGCGCGGCGCCGGTGACCCGCGCCGCTGGCTCGAACTCACCTGCGAGCACGAGGGCGGGGCCGTGAGCCAGGCGTCCCTGTCGGGCTCGGTCGAGGTCGAGCGGGGGATCACCCGCGTCGAGCTGTTCGGCCGGCATCCCGAGCTGGTCCTCGACGCCGGAGCCCTCGACCACGAGGAGTCCTGGCCCGTACTGCGCCGCGAGTTCGCCACCGCCGTACGCACGGGCCGGGCGGGAGAACTCGACGCCCACCGCGGGCTGTATCTCCAGACCCTGATCGCCCAGGCGCTGGAAGGCTGAGCGGCCGCGCCCTCGATCACCGCTCCGGAGCGCCCCGGCGCGGCCGTTCAGGCGAAACGGGCGCCGGTGAAGCGTGTGCGGGTGGTGGTGTGTCGACACAGGAGGTGTGAATCTGCCCTTGATCGCGCCCATGCTCGCGACGCCCGGAACCCTGCCGGCAGCGAGCCAGGACCTGCGCTGGGCGTACGAGACGAAGCAGGACGGTCAGCGTGCCGTGGTCTATCTGCACGGGGACGGCGGGCTGACGCTGCGGGCCCGCTCCGGTGAGGACATCACCGCCGCCTACCCGGAACTGCGGGCCCTCGGCGGTGTGCTCGGCACGACCGCGGCCGTCCTGGACGGCGAGGTGCTGGTCCTGGACGCACAGGGCCGGGGCGACTTCCAACTGCTTCAGTCCCGGATGGGCCTCACCCGGTCGCCCGGCAGGGCCGCCCGGCGCGCGGAGCAGGCGCCCGCCCATCTCGTCCTGTTCGACGTCATGCATCTGGGGGGCGACCTGACGGGCCGGCGCTACGCGCGAAGGCGGCAGACGCTGGAGAGCCTCTGTCTCGAGGGTCCGTTCTGGTCGACGCCGACGGCCCTCGTGGGGCACGGCGAAGAGGCGCTGCGGGCGACACGGGCGAGCGGCCTGGAGGGGCTGGTCTGCAAACGCCTCGACTCGCTGTACGAGCCCGGCGTGCGTTCACGTTCCTGGATCAAGATCCGCAACATGAGGACCGCGGACGTCCTGGTCGGCGGCTGGGTGCCTGGCAGGGGGCGTCTGTCGGGACTGCCCGGTGCCGTGCTCGTGGGCCAGCGCGACGCGGGGAGGCTGTGCTACGTCGGGAGCGTGGGCACCGGATGGAGCGAGGCCGAACGCGCCGAACTCGCCCGGCTGCTGCGGGCCGCCGGCACGGACCGCTGCCCCTTCGACAGCCTCCCCCGGGCGGCCGAGGCGCACTGGGTGCTGCCCCGGCTGGTGGGCGAGGTCCGCTACAGCACCCGCACCCGGGCCGGCCTGCTGCGCCAGCCGTCGTGGCTGCGGCTGCGTCCCGACCTCGCTCCCGAGGACTCGGCGGCAGACCTCCCGTAGGCGGGGCCGGTGCGCGCGTACGTGAAGGAGCCGGCCGCTCGCGGCGGTCGGCTCCTTCGCGTCCCGGTCAGGTCCTGCCGGGTCCGCCGCTGCCGAAGGACCCGCTGGATCCCGGTTGCCAGCGCTTGCGGTGCTGGTCATCGGCGTGTTTGGTTCCCGCGGAGTGCATGTTGTACGGCATCAGCCGTTCGCTCTCGTCCGCGGCGTGCGGGACCTCGTCCGGTTCCCGCATCTCGCGCTCCTCGTGCACCGCCCCGGTCTCGGGCAGCCTGGGCTGCTCCTCGGCCGTGGGCGGGCGTGATTCCAGATTCCGCACCCGGATGCCCATCCGGACGGCCCAGACGAGGGCACCGGCGATGATGAGGCCGCCGATGAAGGCTGCGCCCGCGTTGAGAGACGAACTCGCTGCGATCAGATCTTGGCTCGCGGTGTACATGGTGTTCGCGTACCCCCAATACCAGGGGAAATCTGCGTACTGGCCCGTCAGCGACGGCCATTCCATTGTATTCCGGATCAATCCGGACGCTACGCCATGAGCCAGAGCGGATCATTCCGGACGGTGCGCCGCGCCTCCGGACCTGATCATTCCGGACGGTGCGCCACGGCCCCGAACATCGTCACCGACATGTGCAGGCCGCCCTGCCGTGCGGCTTCCGTGAGGTCCTCGTACAGGCGGTCGCGCTGCGTCTCACCGATCAGTCCGCGGCTCAGCGCCGAATCGCCCAGCATGCGGATGAGCGGCCAGGCGACCGACTTGTGGTCCTGGAGCAGTGCCTGCGACCCACGGTCGTCGATCACCAGCCCGGCGCCCGTCAGCCGTCCCACCAGTTTGCGTCCGGAGTACGGGTCGGCGGCCGCCGACAACGCGCCGGTGGTGAGCGCGGCGATCGTCTCGGGGTCACCGGGGTGCAGGATGGTGGTCGCCCAGTCGGTGTCCAGCAACGCGACCCGTCCGCCGGGACGCAGCACCCGCGCTATCTCGAAGACGGCCTTCTCGGGTTCCGCGAGGTGCTGGAGCACCCGCTCGCACCACACGACGTCGACCGTGGCGTCGGGCAGCGGCAGGGCGAGCGCGTCGCCGTCGGCGAAGCGGGCGGCGCTGCGCTCCTCGGTCCCCCGCTGTTCGGCCACGGCACGCAGCCCGGGGTTGGGTTCGATGCCGAGCACCCTGCCGCGGGCACCCACGGCCGCCGCGAGACGCCGGGTCTGCGAGCCGGTGCCCGCGCCGATGTCGAGCGCCCGCTCTCCGGGCCGTACGGCAAGTGCCGCGTGCGCCCACGAACGCAGGCGCTGTACACCGTCATTGACGTCCTGGGCATCCAGGGCGCCCACCAGACGGCCGGTGCTGTCCGCGCTGATGTTCTGCGCGTGGAAGGCCGACGTAGGCCGTGTGTCCACCATGGCCGTCACTCTAGGACCACCATGGTCGTTTTTTTGATTCAGATTGTGTAACGCCTCAGGGCCGGTGAGACAAAAGCGAGCACAAGCACCGCCATGATCACCAGTAGGCCTCCGCCGGCGATCGCGGCGGGAGCTCCGAAGGCCGAACCGGCCGTCCCGTGCAGGACGTCGGCGACGCGCGGGCCGCCCACGACGACGACGGTGAAGACGCCCTGGAGCCGTCCGCGCATCTCGTCGGTTGAGGCGGACAGCAGGATCGCGCCACGGAAGACCATCGAGACCATGTCGGCGACCCCGGCGACGGCGAGGAAGGCCACGGCGAGCCACAGGCTGCCGCTGAGGCCGAACCCGGCGACGGCCGCCCCCCAGGCCGCGACGGAGACGATGACCATCAGCCCGTGCCGGCGGGCGCGGGAGAAGGTGCCCGACAGCAGTCCGCCCACGACCGCGCCGACGGGGATCGCCGCGAACAGCAGTCCGAGCGCGAGCCCTTCTCCGTAGGAGGCGTACGTCTCGGCGGCGAGCTGCGGGAACAGGGCGCGCGGCATGCCGAGGACCATGGCGATGATGTCGACCAGGAAGGACAGCAGCAGCACCTTGTGCAGGGCGATGTATCGGAAACCGGCCACCACTTCGCGCAGGCCCGCGCGCTGGGAGGCCGTTCCGGTGAGGGGCGGCAGCGGGGGGAGCCGCAGGACGGCCCACAGGGTGACGCACAGGGCGACGGCGTCGATCATGTAGAGCTCGGGCAGCCCGATGAGGGGAATGAGCGCGCCGGCGAGCATCGGCCCGGCCACCGAGCCGGTCTGCATGACGGTCGCGCCGAGCGCGTTGGCGGCGGGCAGTTCGTCGGCGGGGACGAGCCGGGCGATGGACGCGCTGCGGGCCGGGGAGTTGAGGCCGAAGAACGCCTGCTGGAGGGCGAGCAGGACCATCAGGACGAGCACCGAGTCCAGTCCGGTGACGGCCTGGGCCCAGAAGAGCAGCGAGGTGACCGCTATGCCGGCGTTGGTGACGAGGAGCAGCTTGCGGCGGTCCACGCTGTCGGCGATCGCTCCGCCCCACAGGGCGAAGACCACCAGGGGCAGCAGGCCGGCGAGGCTCGCGTAGCCGACCCAGGCCGAGGAGCCCGTGATGTCGTAGATCTGCTTGGGCACGGCGACCGCGGTGAGCTGGCTGCCCACGGAGGTGACGGCGGTGGACGTCCACAGCCGGCGGTAGGCGGGGCGGCGCAGCGGCCGGGTGTCCATGGCCCAGCGGCGCCATCCGGAGCTGTGCGGCTGCCCGGTCTCCGTCCGCCCGCCGGGCGGCCGCGTGGCCTCCGCGCTTCCGCCGGGCGCCGGGGCGCCGTTGTCCGTGCTGCTCTCGCTCGTGTCCACGCTCATCCTGGTTGCTCGATACATCTTTCGATCCGGGGATCACTATGGCCGAGCGTGGGCGGCTCGTGTCCCCCGGGGGACCGGATTGGTGCACGGGGCGTCCGGGCCCGGGGTCGGTCGTACGGGCCGTGCACGGCGCTCCGGGACGGGTACGGCCGCTCAGGCGCCGGCGATCAGCGTGGCGCCCATCGCGATCATCGTCGTGGCGACCAGGCCGTCCAGTACCCGCCAGGACCCGGGCCGGGCGAGGAAGCGGCCGAGCAGCCGGGCGCCGAAGCCGAGGGCCGCGAACCAGCACAGGCTGGCGAGCACCGCGCCCAGCCCGAACGTCCAGCGCAGCGACCCGCGACCGGCCGCCAGCGAGCCGAGCAGGAACACGGTGTCGAGATAGACGTGCGGGTTGAGCCACGTCAGGGCGAGGCAGGTGAGGACGGCACGGCGCCAGGAGCCCGTGGATCCGGTCGCCGCCCGCAGGGCCGAGGGCTTCAGCGCCCGCCGTGCGGCGAGCACCCCGTAGACGACGAGGAAGCAGCCGCCGATCAGTCCGACCGCGGTGAGCGCGGCGGGCCAGGCCACCACGACGGCGCCGACCCCGCCGACCCCGAGCGCGATGAGCAGCGCGTCGGACAGGGCGCAGATGGCCACCACGGCGAGGACCGCGTCCCGGCGGACGCCCTGGCGCAGGACGAAGGCGTTCTGCGCGCCGATGGCGACGATGAGGGAGAGTCCGGCGCCGAACCCGGCGGCCGCGGTGGTGAGGGCGTCTGTCATGGCTTCGACGCTAGGAAGCGGACTGCCAGAAGTACAGCTAAAGATTCTTACGTATCATTAGCGCTCGTGATGACGGAACTTCCGCTCGACCAGGTGCGCACCCTGCTCGCGGTGGTCGACGAGGGCACCTTCGACGCGGCGGCCACGGCCCTCCACGTGACGCCCTCGGCGGTGAGCCAGCGGATCAAGTCCCTCGAACAGCGCACCGGCAGGGTCCTGCTGACGCGGACCAAGCCGGTGCGCCCGACCGAGTCCGGCGAGATCGTGGTGCGTTTCGCGCGCCGGCTCGCCCGCCTGGAGCGCGACACGCAGACCGAGCTCGGCATGCCGGGAACCGGCGAGCCCACCCGGCTGCCGATCGCGGTGAACGCCGATTCGCTGGCGACCTGGTTCCTGCCGGCGCTCGCCCGCGTGCCCCACGACCTCCGGCCGTGCTTCGAACTGCGCCGCGAGGACGAGGACCACACCGCCGCCCTGCTGCGTGAGGGCGCGGTCATGGCGGCGGTCACCTCGTCGTCCGAGCCGGTGGCAGGCTGCTCGGTCCGTGCCCTCGGGCGGATGCGCTATCTGCCCGTGGCGAGCCCCGGCTGCGCCGAACAGTGGCTCGGCACCACGACCGGCACTCCCCTGCGCGAGGTGATCGGCTCGGCCCCCGTGGTGACCTTCGACCGCGACGACGACTTCCAGGACGACTTCGTCCGCGCCCTCGCGGGCGGTCCCGGGGCGAGCCCGCTGCGCCATCTCGTCCCCACGTCGGAGGGGTTCGTCGACGCCGTCGTGGCCGGAATGGGCTGGGGCATGGTGCCCGAGGTCCAGGCGGAACCCCTGCTGCGCGCCGGCAGGCTGGTGCGCCTCGTACCGGAACGCGGTGTCGACGTCCCGCTGTTCTGGCAGCAGTGGAAGCTCGATTTCCCCGCCCTCGCCGCGGTGGCCGAGGCCGTGGCGGCCGTCGCCGCCGAGAGACTGCGGCCCGCACCGGCCGCCTGAATCACCCGCCTCCGGACAGCTACCGAACCGGGCCCGAGCCGGTATGTTCACGCAGGGCACATTCGGGCGCGGCCGGAAGGAACGGCCTCGCCTCCCGGTGCCACGAAGGACGTCGAGGTGCGGTGAACGACCTGAGAGGCGCATTCTTGCTGTGTTACCCACCTGGCGGCGGGCGGACGAGGGCAGATCGATGACAGGGAGCGCCGAGCGTGAGGGCCGGGCGCTGGACAGCCTGGCCTCCCTGCTCAGTGACGCGGTGACGGACGCGATCCGGGCCGCCCGCGGCTTCGCGGGGGGCGTCTATCTGCGCTCCAACACCCCCGGCCTGCTGCGTCTCGCCGTACTCGCGGGGCTGCCCGGCCCCCTCTTCCGGCCCTGGTCGCGTATGCACGTGGACCGGCCGTTCCCGGTCGCGGACGCCCATCGCCTCGGCGTGGAGGTGCTGCTCGCCGACCCGGCGGAGACGATGCGCCGCTATCCGCAGCTCGCGGCGGGCCTCCCGTTCCAGTTCGGTTCGCTGTACGTGCCGGTCGTGGGTGACTCCGTCTCGTACGGCGTCCTCACGGTGCTGCGCCCGCCGGCCTCCGACGCGACCGAGGTCCTGCCGGACCGTGACCGGATGACGGCGGTGGCGGCGGAGCTCGGGGCCGCGCTGGCGAAGCTGGACAGGGACGGGTCCCCGGTCCTGTGGGACGGCGAACCCCTCGGGACCAGGCCGCCGGTCGACGGCCCGTCCACCCGGTGCGTCGGGGGCTTCACCTGGGATCCGGACGACGGCGCGCTGATCGCGGACGACGCCCTGTGGGCCCTGCTCGGCATCTCCCAGGAGGATTTCGCGGGGACGCCCGAGGCCTTCGCGGACGCCCTGGCCCACGACGAACCCCGGCTGCTGCTGGCCGCCCTGCGCGAGACCGCCGCCGGCCGGCCGCCGCCCCATCCCCTGCCGGTACGCACCGGCAACGGCGGGCTGCGGCTCCTCGAACTCTGGACGACGGGTGGAACGGACGACCCGCCGTACCGGGTCAGCGGCGCGCTCGTCGACCCGGGACCGGGGCCGGCCGCCGACGGGGCGGCCGACCAGCTCCCGGAAGGCGTCTTCGCGATCGACCGGATCGGGCTGATCACCTACGCCAACCCGCGCGCCGCCGATCTGCTCGGCCGCCCACGGGCCGAGCTGCTGGGCCGGCTGCTGTGGGACGTGGTGCCCTGGATGGACCATCCCTCCTACGAGGATCATCTGCGCAGCGCGCTGCTCTCGGCGGACCCGGTGCACTTCCGGGCCCACAGCCCGCTGGGAAACGGCCCCGCGACCGCTTCGGGACACCTGTCGGGAACCTGGCTGAGCTTCTCGGTCTACCCCGGCCCCCGCGGGGTGACCTGCAAGATCACGCCCCTGGGACCGGCCCCGGGAGCCGCCGGAAACGCTCCGCTCGACGTGGAGGCGACGCAGGCCGTACGGGCCGGGGCCGAGGAGCCCGACTCCGGTGTCTCGGGCACGGCACCGCAGTACCGGCCCATCGTCCTCGCGATCGCGCTGACCGAGGCGGTGACCGCGCGGCAGGTGTCCGAGGTGGTGATGCGCGAGCTGCTGCCCGCGTTCGGCAGCCGCCGTCTGGCCATCTATCTGCTCCAGGACCGCCGGCTCTACCTGGCCTGGGAGACCGGCTTCCCGCAAGGGTTCCTCTCCCCCTTCGACGGCGTGGGCCTGGACGCCAAACTGCCCGGGGTCGAGACGCTCACCAGCGGCCGGCCACTCTTCTACGAGTCGATGGAACAGCTGGCCGCCGCCTATCCGGGCATCGCGCTGGACGCCACGGTCGGGGCCCGCGCCTTCCTTCCCCTGATCGCCTCCGGGCGCCCGGTCGGCTCCTGCATCCTCGGGTTCGACCGGCCCCGCACCTTCAGCACCGAGGAGCGTACGGTCCTCACCGCGCTCGCCGGCCTGATCGCGCAGTCCCTGGAGCGGGCTCGGCGCTACGACAGCGAGGCCGCGCTCGCCCGCGGACTCCAGGAGGCCCTGCTGCCGCACCGGCTGTCGGCGCACCCCCTCGTGCAGACGGCGGGCCGCTATCTGCCCGGCACCGTCGGCATGGACGTGGGCGGCGACTGGTACGACGTCGTCGAGGCCGGCGACGGCCTCGCCCTCGTCATCGGCGACGTACAGGGCCACGGCGTCCAGGCCGCCGCCACCATGGGTCAACTCCGCAGCGCGGTGCGGGCGTTCGCGCTCGGAGACCATCCTCCGGACGAGGTGATGAGCGGCACCAACCGGCTCCTCATCGACCTCGACCCGGGCCAGTTCGCGAGTTGCTGCTACGTCCGGGTGGACCCGTTGACCGGTGTCGCACAGGCCGCGCGGGCCGGGCATCCGCAGCCGCTGCTGCGCCATCCCGACGGCCGTACGGAGGTGCTGGACCTGCCGGGCGGGGTGGTGCTCGGTGTGGACCCGCACGCCGACTACCCCGTGACGGACCTGGTGCTGGAGCCCGACGCGGTGCTCGCCCTGTACACGGACGGGCTGGTCGAGCGGCCCGGCACGGACATCGACGACGGGGTCGAGGCCCTTCGCGCCACCCTGGCCGAGGTGGGCCCCCCGCGGCACCTCACGGCGGGCGGCCCTTCCCTGTCCCGCGCCGCCGATCTGCTCACCGCGGAGGCCCGGCAGGCCAACGAGCGCCCCGACGACATCGCCCTGCTGCTCACCACCCGCAGGCCGCCCCCACGGGGGTGAGCGTCAGTAGCCGACGCCGTCCGGGCCGCCCGTGGTGACGCGGCCCGGCCGATGTCAGTGGGCCGCGTCCAGGCGGGCCCGCTGGTCCGGGGTGAGTTCCAGGTCGACCGCCGCCAGGTTCTCCTCCAGCTGGGCCACCGAGGAGGCGCCGGCCAGCGGGATCACCGGCAGCTCGCCGCCGATCTGCCAGGCCAGCACGACCTGGTTGAGGGTCGCCCCCGTCTCCTTCGCCACGTCCCGGAGCACGGCGAGCCGGGCGGCGTTCCCCGGGTGGTCGTAGTCGGACGACAGCGGTTTGTCCGCCCGTCCGTACCCGCCCAGCAGCGGCGAGTAGGCGACCAGGGTCAGGCCGGGCTCCGCCCCCAGATAGCTGACGAGTTCTCCGGTCGCGGCGCCGAGGCTGCCCTCGGGGAAGAGCCCGCTCGGCACGTCGGAGCGGGGACGCAGCAGGCTGTGGTGGTACTGGAGGACCTCGTAGCCGGGCAGTCCGGCCGCGGCGGCCAGGGCCCGGGCCCGCTCCACGCGCCAGACGGCGTGGTTGCTCACGCCGAGGAGTCCGACGCTGCCCTCCGCGACGAGTTCGGCGAACGCCCGCACGGTTTCACCCGGTTCGACGGTGCGGTCCTCGATGTGCGCGTACAGAAGGTCGATCTTCTCCACACCGAGGCGTTCCCGGCTCCGCTCCGAGGCCTCGCGGATCACCTTGGCGGACAGGCCCTCGGGGTTGCCGACGTAGTCGGTTCCGGGGGCCAGCGGCCGTGCGCCGAGCTTGGTCGCGAGGACGATCTCGTCGCCGGTGCCCCGGCTGCGCCGCCAGCGTCCGAGCAGTTCCTCGCTCTGCCCGCCCTGGCCGCCGTCGGTCCAGAAGGCGTAGTTGTCGGACGTGTCGATGAAGTTGCCGCCGGCCTCGACATAGCGGTCGAGTACGGCGAAGGACGTCTCCTCGTCGGTCACCGAGCCGAACAGCATCGCGCCGAGCGCGAGCACACTCACCTCACGGCGGGTCCCCGGGTCCGTGCCGATCGTGCGGTAGCGCATGGTGTCCCCTCCCGTTCGGGCCCGAAGTCCCCGGGCCCGAACGGGAGTCTGGTCGTTGGAGTGCTCTTGAGGTCAAGCCTTGGCGAACGGCCCCTCCAGGGCGGCCCACTGCAACAGCATGATCGTCTTGGCGTCGGCGATCTCCCCGGTGCGGATCATCGACAGGGCTTCGCGGAAGGGGAGTTCGACCGTCTCGATGTCCTCTCCCTCCTCGTCGAGGCCGCCGCCCTCGTGGGTGCGGGTGGACGGACCGTAGGAGGCGGCGTAGAAGCTCACCCGTTCGGTCACCGAGCCCGGACTCATGTAGACGTCGAAGACGTGCTCGACCTCCCCGACCGTGTGCCCGGTCTCCTCGATCACCTCGCGCCGTACCGCGTCCTCGGGGTGCTCGTCGTCCTCGTCGAGGAGGCCGCCAGGGGTCTCGACCAGCATGCCGTCCGGGTGTCCGTTGACATACACGGGATACCGGAACTGCTTGGTCAGCAGCACGGTTTCACGCTCGGTGTCGTACAGCAGGAGGGTGGCTCCGTTGCCGCGGTCGTGGGTCTCGCGCTCCTGGGTGCTCCAGCTTCCGTCGGCGAGCCGGAGATCGAACGTGGTGGTGCGCTCCACGTACCAGTGGCAGGACAGGAGCTGGACATCGCGGATCCTGACCCGTGGGTTGCCCGTCAGGTCGCGGCCCGTCCGGTCGAGTCCTGTGCGGCCCCGGCGGTCGGGGGTGTCGATGCCGGCGGTCACCGCGCGCGGGCCGGGCGGGCAGGGGAGTTGTCGTCCATGAGCCCTGTCTACCATCCCGAGACCAAGATCCTGGTCACAGCGGGGCTTCGCCCGTTTAGGCTCACGGCATGGAACAGACGGAGATCATCCTGCGCGCGATCGGCGTGCTCACCGAGACCAACGCCATGGTGCGCAGGATCGCCCAGGACGAGGAAGCCGGGGTCGAGTCGGCCGAGAACAATCTCGGCGCTCTCGTCACCGAGGTGTTCCCGCGCGTCGAGGTGCCGGGCGACGCGGGACCCGCGGAGGCGGGGCAGGCGGTCGCGGACGCCTATCTGCCCGCCGCCATCTCGTTGGTGGGCGCCTTCGCCTTCCTCTTCTCCGAACTCGCCGACCTCCACGACTCGGGGCGGACCGACGTCACGACCGCCGACCTGCTCCAGGATCTCGCCCTGCGGATGTCCCGGGCCGACAACGCCTAAGGGCTGTCCCGGGGCACCTGGCTCGCCCTGCCGACCCCGTGGCGCGGACCGGCCGTCCGGGCCGGGTCAGGAGTGCGGGACGACCGCCACGGGGCAGGGCGCGTGGTGCATCACCGCGTGGGCCACCGAACCGATCCGCACGCCCACCACGGAGTCGTCGGCGCGGCGGCCGACGACCATCAGCTGGGCCCGGTCGGAGAGCGACAGCAGTACCTGGCCCGCGCTGCCCATCTCGATGTGCTGGGTGACGGGCACATCGGGAAAGCGTTCGCGCCAGGGCCCGAGGGCCTCGGCGAGCGCCTTCCTCTCGTACGGCTCCAGGCCGCCGGCCTCGTCCAGCATCTTCAGCGAACCGGGGCTGTAGGCGAACACCGGCGGCAGGCTCCACGCCCGTACGGCCCGCACCGAAGCGCCACGGGCCGCCGCGGTCTCGAACGCGAAGCGGAGACCGGCCGCACCGTCCTCGGGACCGCCCTGATGGCCCACGACGATCTCCCGGCCGCCCGCCTCGTCCTCGGGCCGGTCCTCCGTTCGCACCAGCACGACCGGGCAGGGCGCCTCGGCGATCACCCGTTGTCCGACGGAACCGAGCAGGAAGCCGACGAACGCGCCGTAGCCGCGCGACCCGAGAACCAGGATCCCCGTGTCGGCCGCGACGCCCAGCAGCGCCTCCACCACGTCGCCACCGTCGGAGTCGATCACGTCCACCGTCACCGGCAGGCCGTCGTGCCGGTCGGTGACCGTGCGGGCCGCGTCCTCGATCATGCCGTGGACCCAGCGCGCCTGGTCCTCCCGGTCACCACCGCCGACCATGTCGTGCGGCGGCCAGTGCCAGGCGTACACCACCCGCAGGGGCACCCCTCGGCGTACGGCCTCGCGGCCCGCCCAGGCCAGCGCCGCCCTGCTCTCGGGAGATCCGTCCACGCCCACGGTGATCGGGTGGGTCATCCGCCTGCCTTCCGTCGCCGGCCCGCCCGACCGGGCGGGTGCTCTCGAACCTGACCGGTCCAGTGTCCGCCACCGAGGGCCCCGTCGGCGTCACGGCAGGACATGCCGGACGGGTGCGACCGCGCTAGGCCGACTCGCGGATCACGAGTTCCGGGTCGAAGATCAGGGACGTCGGTTCGGTACGGACGCCTGTGACGTGCTCGTCGAGGAGAGCGGCCATCGCCCCCGCCATCTCCTCCACCGGCTGGCGCACCGTGGTCAGCGGAGGCCGGCAGGTCACGGCCACGCTGGAGTCGTCGAAGCCGACGACCGCGACATCGTCCGGCACCACTCTTCCGCGCTCCCGCAGCAGCCGGCACACACCCTGGGCCATCAGGTCGTTGGCGGCGAACACCCCGTCCACGTCCGGGTGTTCGGACAGCAGCCCGGACATCGCCGCCATACCGCTGTCCAGCGTGAACCCGCCCTCGGCGACGGGTACGTACGGGTGTCCGTTACGGGCCATCGTGTCGCGGAACCCGGCGAGCCGGTCCTGGCTCGCGGCCACGCCGAGCGGCCCGGCGACCGTGACGATCCGCCGGCACCCCCGGTTCAGCAGGTGCTCGGCCGCCAACCGTGCCCCCTCACGGTGGGCGAGATCGACGTAGCTGAGGCGCACGGGGCGGGAGGGCCGGGCGAAGAGGACCGCGGGCAGGCCCGCGTCGGCGAGCAGTGCGGGCAGCGGGTCGTCGGCGTGGGTGGAGACGACGAGGGCGCCGTCCGCGCTGCCCTGCCGCAGGTCGGCCAGCACCTGGCTCCTGGTCTCCGCGGACTCGGCGAACATCAGCAGCGGATGCATGGAGCGCGGACGCAGGTACCCCACAACGCCGCTGACGACCCGTCCGAAGAAGGGGTCCGCGAACACCCGCGCGGCGAAGGCGTTCTGTTCCTGCCCCGGGGTGTCTCCCGCGCCGGAGACGATCAGTGCCACCGTCTGGCTGCGCCGGGTCACCAGCGATCTCGCGGCGCGGTTGGGCGCGTATCCGGTCCGCTCGATGGCATCGCGGACCACTTCCTGAATCCCGACGTCGACGTTGCGGACACCGTTGATGACCCGGGACACGGTCGCGCGGGAGACTCCGGCCTCCCGCGCGACATCCTCCAGCGTGGGAGCCTGTCTGCTCATGGCGGCACCCTAACGGGCATGCGCCGCCTCGGCATAGAGCGCTCTCCCCGGTCGCCCGGCACTCAGTCCGGGGTCCGGACCAGTACGGTGGCCGTCAGCGGGAGGGCGCCCGCGGAGCGGCCGACGAGCACCCGGTAGGGGCCGGGTTGCGTGCGCCACTCGTGTTCGTCCTCGTCCCAGTGGCGCAGCGCGCGGGGTGGTATCCGCACCGACACCGTGACCCGCTCACCCGGTCCGGCGCTCACCGCGTTGTACCCGGCGAGCCAGCGTTCCGGGCGGTCCAGGGGTCCGGGGGGTCCGGCGAGATAGACCTGGACAACCTCGCGTCCGCGGCGCGGGCCCGTGTTGCGTACGTCCACCCGTACGGTGAACGGCTCGCCGGCCAGGACGTCGTCGGGGACGCCCAGCCCATCGTACGCCCAGGTGGTGAAGCCGAGTCCGTGCCCGAACCAGTAGGCGGGTGCGCGGTCGTGGCGGGCCCAGGCCCGGTAGCCGATGTGCAGGCCCTCCGTGTAGTCGAGGTGTCCGCCCTCGGGCCGGGTGCGGGTGACCGGAGCGTCGGCGAGGACCGCCGGCCACGTCATGGGCAGCCGGCCGCCCGGTTCGGCCCGGCCGAAGAGCACGTCGGCCAGGCCCCCGCCTCCCTCCTGGCCCGGAAACCAGGTCAGCAGAACGGCACCGGCCCGCGCGCGCCAGGGCAGTTCGACCGGCCCGCCGCTGTTGACGACGACGACCGTGCGCGGCTCGGCGGCGGTAACCGCGCGGACCAGCTCGTCCTGGCGTCCGCCGAGTCCGAGGTCCGTCCGGTCGTATCCCTCGGACTCGCCGTACTCGGTCGAGCCGACGACCACGATCGCCGCATCCGCCCGGCAGGCCGCCCGTACGGCATCGGCCAGGGCCGGACCGTCGTCGGGCCGCGGTGGGGCCGCGGTGACGACGGTGGCCCGGCCTGTCCCCGGGGCGAGTTCGCGGCGCGCCACCACGCGCACCGCGCGTCCCGCCGTGAGGGACACGGAGACGTCATGGACGGGCGGACTCACGTGGACGACCGCAGGATCGTCGGTGTCCTTGACGAACTCGCCCTCCAGGGCGACGCGTTGGTCGACAGCGATGCTCAGGCGGCCGAAGCCGCCGACGCCGAGCGTCCACGGCCCCGACGATCCCGGAAGCAGGAGCGCGGCGATCTCGACGGTGTGCGCACCGCGCGGCAGCGGTGGCTCCAACTGCCTTCCGCTGAGGCGGAGTTCGGAGAACAGTTCACGTCCCGCCGTGTCCAGTACACGCAGGCGGACGCCGGGGCCGCCGGTGACGGGATCGGTGCACAGGTCCGTGTTCAGGGGCGCCGCCGGCGCGTCGGTCGAGGGGCCGGGCACATGGACGACGTGTACGCCCTCGCCGAGCGCGGCCCTGATGCCGGCCAGCGGTGTGACGACCCGCTCGGGGAAGACCCCCGCGCTGCCACCGCCCTGGACGCGCGGCAGGACCGCGTGCGCGCCGATCACCGCGACGGTCCGCAGCCGGGCCGGATCGAGCGGGAGGACACCGCGGTTGTGCAGCAGGACGGTACTCGCGGCCACGGCCTCCCGCAGCAACGCCCGCGCCTCGCCCCGGCCGACAGCGGGCGGTGCGGCCGTCGACAGCTCACCGGGCCTGCCACACCTGCCGGCCACCGACGATCCGCCCAGCCAGGCACACCCCGCGACGAGTGACGGTGCGCCCACCCCGCCGCACCCGGCGGCGAGCGGCCGCTCGTCGAGGGCGTCGCACGCGGCGGCGAGCCGGAGCAGTCGCCGTACCTTGTCGTCGACGGCTTTGCCGGGAACGCGTCCCTCTTCCACGGCCCGTACCAGCGCCTCGCCCCACGCGCTCTCCGGCCCCGGCATCGCGAGGTCGAGAGCGGCCAGGGCTGCCGGTTCGCCGGTGCGCACCGCGCCCCAGTCGGAGACCACCACGCCGTCGAAGCCCCACTCTCCCTTGAGGGGCTCCTCGAGCAGCGGACTGGCGGTCATCGTGGCGCCGTTGACGCCGTTGTACCCGGCCATGACGACCCGGACGCCGGCCTCGACGGCCGCCTCGAACGGTGCCAGGTACACCTCCCGCAGGACCCGCTCGGACACCCGGACGTCGACGGTGAGCCGGTCGGTCTCGGAGTCGTTGGCCACGTAGTGCTTGGCGGTGGCGGCCACTCCTTGGGCCTGGATCCCCCTGATGAGCGCGGCGCCGGTGCGGCCGGTCAGTTCGGGATCCTCGGAGTAGCACTCGAAGTGCCGCCCGCCGAGCGGTGTCCGGTGCAGGTTGAGGGTGGGCGCGAGGACGACGTCGACGCGTTTGCGGCGCGCCTCGGCGGCGAGCAGCCCGCCGAGACGCTCCACCAGGTCCTCGTCCCACAGGGCCCCGAGCGCGGACCCCGAAGGCAGCAGCAGAGCCGGATCGCGCTCGTCCCAGGACTGTCCGCGCACTCCGGACGGCCCGTCCGACAGGACCATCTCCCTGAGGCCCACGGCTGGTTCGGCCCGGGTGCGCCACGTGGTCGCGCCGGTCAGCAGCCGCACCTTCTCGCGGAGCGTGAGTCCGCAGAGGAGCGTCTCGCGCTCCGCTTCGCCGTCCGTCGTGCTCACGCTTGCGGCCTCATTTCCGGGAGAGCGCTCTCCACTGCTGTCGCGGTTCAGTTGTAGACCCCGAACTCGTAGAGCGAGTAGCCCCATCCGGTGCCGCGGGCCGTGCCGTTGACCCGTACGTAGCGGCCGGCGCCGGACACGTCGAGGTCGTCGACTCCGCCGTTGCCGTCGGTGACCGTGCGGACCGTGGTCCAGTTCTGCCCGTCGTCCGAGGTCTGAAGTGAGTAGGCCTTGGCGTACGAGGTCTCCCAGACCAGTTGCACATGGCTGAACGAGGTGCGGTTGCCGAGGTCGACCCGCAGCCACTGCGGGTCGCTCCAGTCGCTGGCCCAGCGGGTGTTGAGGTTCCCGTCGACGGCGTTCGGCGCGGCGCACGGGCAGTCTCCGCCGCCCGTCTGGGCCGAGGAGGCGGTGGCGGGCCTGCCGAGGGCGACGTTCGTCCCGCTCGGTGTGGGCGGCACCACCCGGACGGAACGGGTCTCGACGCCGACGTTGCCCTTGCCGTCCTTGGCCTTGACGTAGAACTTCCACACACCGGGCCGGTCCGGCGCGGTCACCCTGAGCCGGCCGCCGCCGAGGTCGGTGAAGGGCAGCGAGTTCAGCTGCTTGCTCTGGTCGATGTACATGCTGTTGTCCAGCACCTCGTACGTGACCGGATCGCCGTCGGGGTCGGTGGCCTTGACCGACAGGGTGAGGTCGCGGCCCGCGGGCACCTTGCCCGGGTCCCCCTCGACGGACAGGTCGGTGATCACCGGCGGGGTGTCGTCCCGGGAGGTGTCCGCCCCGTACGCCTTCTTCACGGCGAAGTACGACAGCCGTTTCTCGCCCGCGGGCAGCAGGTTGAACCAGATGCCGCCGAAGTCGTACTCGGTCCCGTAGTGGAACATCGTGGCGCCGAGCGCGACTCCCTTGTGCCCGGTGACGCAGTTCCACGCCCGGGTGTAGCCGTCGGCCTTGGCCCGGTCGGTGGGCTCGGCGGGGACGCCGTTGGCGTCGTCCGGGACCTCCCACTCACCCGCGGGACCGGACTCGGTGACGATGTAGGGCTTGGTGTAACCGCCTTGCTGCCAGGCCGACTTGATGTCACAGACGGCGTTGTAGGCGTTCACCGCGTACAGGTCCAGGTCGGGCGCGTTCTTCTTGTAGTAGGGCCAGGCGCCGGTCCACGCGTCGGTGGAGGTGACGGGGTGGTTGGGGTCGACGGCGTGGATCTTCCTCGTGATGTCGTTGACGAGCGTGGTGTACGCGTCCCGCTGTCGCTCCAGCTCGTCGCCGCTGTAGCAGTTCTGGAGCCCGAGCACGGACTCGTTCCCGACGTCCCACATCAGGACGCCGGGGTTGTCCTTGTAGGTCGCGGCCCACTGGGGGAACTCGGTGAGCACCTGGTTCTTGTAGGCCGTGTCCGTCAGGTAGTTCACGCAGCCGCCGCTGCCGGGACCGCCGCCCGGCTGGAGCCAGAAGCCGGCGATCACTCTGATGCCCTGGGCCGCCGCCGCGTCGAAGAGGGGCTTGCTGGAGGCGTCGGTGCCCCAGGTGCGGACGGTGTTGACGCCCATCGACTTCAGGTCGGGCGTGTAGCGCCCGGCGTCGGCGACGGCGGGCCCCCAGGTGAGGCCCTTGATCTGGTACGGGTTTCCGTCGACGGTCAGCTGCCAGTTGCCCTGCGAGCCGGTGACCTTGACGACGCCGCCGGCCGCCTGGGCCGGCTGGGCGGGCAGGACGAGTGCTCCCGCCGCGAGCAGGCCCGCGGTGAGGGGCGCCGCGACACGGCGCCGGGTGGTACGGGATCCGGTCATGAGTGTCCGTCCGGGATACGGGTGAGGGGATGAAGGGTGCAGGTGACGGGGCGAGGGGTGCAGACGGGGGTGGATGTGGGGTTCGGACGAGGGGTTCGGGCGCGATCCGCGCCGGGGGTGCACCGTTCCGCCGGGCCGGGGTGTGCGCCGGTCCGGCGGAACGCGTCCCTGTCCCGTCAGGGGAGCCGGTAGTTCGCGTCGAGTGCCGCGCCCGCCTCGGGGTGCGTCTGGTCGTAGCCGCGGGCGTCGCACTGGAGTCCGCCGACGACACAGTGGTCGACGAGCGCCTTGAGTGTCGGCGGGTCCCACGCGTTGAAGAAGTCGTAGTGGAAGGAGTAGCCCGCACCGCTCGCGAGCCTGACCTGGGACATGTCACCGTTGACCGGGAAGGCCATCTTGAACTCGATCATCGGCAGGGCGACCGGGTGGTCGTCCGGGCAGATGTTGTCGTTGGTGCCGGGGTTGACCACCGGATACGCCATGTGACTCTGGTGGTTGGGCGTGTCGAGGTACTTGCCGTCCCAGCAACTGGGTGCCTGGAAACGGATGTTGAGCTGGACGTCGGCGGTGTTCGGGCACTGCTGCGGGAAGTCGACGTTGAAGTAGCTGTTGCCGCACTCCCATCCCTCCACGAATCCCCGGTGGTTGCGGAAGTCCGCCGCGGACTGCATCGGGCTGCCGACGACGAACCGCAGCCCCTTCGGGAAGGACCGCACGCTGGTGTAGTCGGTGACACCGGCCTTGTAGTAGATGACCTGCGGACCCACCGGCAGCACGGGTGTGCCGCCCTTCAGCAGGGTCGGCATCCAGTAGGCCGACTTGTCGCCCGGGGCCTTGCAGGTGGTCGAACCGGCGTCGAGCGAGGCGGTCGTGCTGGCCGCGTCGGTCGTGGTGTTGCCCATGAAGGTGTGGTCGTGGGACTTGCCCGGCTGACCGGGGTAGACGATCGGGTCGTCCGGCCTCGTACGGGTCACCGAGCAGTTCGCCTGGAACTCGTGGAAGTAGCGGTGCGTCGGATCCGCCTTGGACGGGACGACCCCGGTCACCTGCGGATTCGCCGGGATGTAGCCGTCGCCGTCCGGGTCCTCCGGCGAGGAGAGCGTCGAGGCGGCCATCGCGTGAGCGGCGTGGACGACGGTCGAACCGGCCGCCGGCGAGGGTGGGCCGGACGCGGGGTCCGCGCTCATCGCCACCTGCGCCAGGCCGAACGAGGTCAGCACCAGCGCGCCTGACATCAGCATTCCTGAGACGATCTTCGATCTCCGTGCCATGGAGACCTCCTGCCACGTCGATGGGGACGGTGGGGGTCGAACGGCCGGGCGGCGCCGAGCCGGCGCCCCGCCGGACCGTCCGCGTGACGGTCCATCACATGTGCCGAGGAAACGGGAGAGCGCTCTCCCGTCGAGGAGTGTTGCGGCGGCCGCTTCCGAGTGTCAAGAGAGTTGACGAAGGATCACGAGGCGATTTGTGCGCACCTCTTGAACACAATGCCGGAGCCGTGTCCGACCCAGGGGTGAACGCATAGGACCGCCAAACAGCCCAAATCAGGGCTGGGTTGGCCTCTTTTCGCCCAATGACATGCCGGACTCCGGTCGCAACTCTTGACGCGTCGTTCACGTGGTTGAAGCATGCATCGGCGAGAGAGCGCTCCCCCGTACCTCCCATCGTTCACTTCCTGAACCAGGAGAGTCGCCCCCCATGCCTTCAACCCCCACAGACGCCCCGGACCCCGGTCGTTCCACCGTCGCCCGGCGCACCGTTCTCGGAGCGATGGCGGCCGGCGCGGCCGCGCCCGGACTGCTCGCGCTGTCCTCACCGGCGTCCGCCTCCCCCACCGAGCCCGCCTCGTCCTCCTCCTCCGTCACGTCCTCGTCGGTCCGGCGGCCGTCTGCCCTTCCCGGCGGCGGCGATCTGGGCCCGAACGTCATCGTGTTCAGCCCGTCGACGCCGGGAATCCAGGCCAAGCTCGACCAGGTCTTCCGGCAGCAGGAGTCGGCGCAGTTCGGCACGGGCCGTTACGCGTTCCTGTTCAAGCCCGGCACGTACAGCGGGCTCAACGCCCAACTGGGCTTCTACACCTCGATCGCGGGCCTCGGCCTGTCACCGGACGACACGACGATCAATGGTGACGTGACCGTCGACGCGGGCTGGTTCAACGGCAACGCCACCCAGAATTTCTGGCGTTCGGCGGAGAACCTCGCTCTCAGCCCGGTCAGCGGCACCAACCGGTGGGCGGTCGCCCAGGCCGCCCCGTTCCGTCGTATGCACGTCAAGGGTGGACTCAACCTCGCGCCCGACGGCTACGGCTGGGCCAGCGGCGGATACATCGCCGACAGCCGGATCGACGGCTCCGTCGGACCGTACTCGCAGCAGCAGTGGTACACCCGCGACAGTTTCGTGGGCGGCTGGGTCAACGCCGTCTGGAACATGGTGTTCTCGGGCGTCCAGGGCGCGCCGGCGCATTCCTTCCCGAACCCGCCGTACACCACGCTCGACACCACACCGGTGTCGCGCGAGAAGCCGTTCCTGTATCTCAGCGGCAGCGAGTACCGGGTGTTCCTGCCGGAGAAGCGCGTCAACGCGCGCGGCACCACCTGGGGGAACGGCACTCCGCGCGGCACGTCGCTGCCGCTCGGCCAGTTCTACGTGGCCAAACCCGGGGTCACCGCCGCCACCTTGAACGCCGCGCTCGCACAGGGGCTCCACCTGCTGCTGACACCGGGGATCTACCGGCTGGACCAGCCGATCCAGGTGAACCGCGCGGGAACCGTGATCCTCGGACTCGGCTACGCCACACTGATCCCGGACAACGGCGTGACCGTGCTCAGGACGGCCGACGTGGGCGGCATCCGGCTGGCCGGTTTCCTGATCGACGCCGGGCCCGTCAACTCCACGACGCTGATACCTCGACTAAGGGCCCGAATGTGCATACGCGTGTGGCCCCGCCGGTCGGCCGGCGGGGCCACAGTTTTTCGTCAGCAGCCGCTGCCGCTGTTGGCGATGCCCCAGATGAGGGCGCCGCCGAGGATGACCAGGGCTGTCAGGTACGCGATCAGGGGCCCCTTACGCATGCGGTGTCACCTCCGTGACGGGGCAAAGGCCAGCGTGGGAGTAGAGCAGGTGCGGGGCGGCCGCCTCGCCCAGCCACAGGACGGGCAGGGCCGGATGCTGCAGTTCCACGGGCCCGGCGCAGTCGAAGCATCTGGGTGTGACCTGGGCGCCAGCGTCCTGGCGTGCCCGGGCGTGTCCGTCCCGCATCCGGCCGCTGGAAGGACAGGGCCGTTTGTCCGCGCAGAGCACGCAGCCAGCGACGTGGTCGGCCCACTCGAAATATGTCTGCACGACGGCCAGGTGCAGCGGGTGACAGTCGGCGCAGCCCTGCGGCCGGAAGCGGGCCGAGATGCCGCCGAGGTCGACGAAACGAGGCTCGTACGCCGCCTCGCACCACACGCACTGGGTGCCGGTGCGCTGAGCGTCGGTGAGGTCCTGGCCGTGAGGCACCTCGTGAAGGAGGAGCCGAATGGTGTCGATGGACGTGGTCACTGTGCCAGGTCCTCCGGCATCGAACGCATGGCTACCGCGAGCAGTCGAGCCACGGCGAGCGGGCTGCACAGCTCTCCCGCGGAGTCCATGGGAACGGACCAGTACGACGCGAGCTGGTGGACGCCGATCTCGGTGCGGGTCAGGCCCGGGACGCCCAGGACGCTCTCGCGGCCGAGCATTTCGACGCCGCGGCTTCTCCAGTCGGCGACCGCGTCCGTCCATGTGACGGGCATGCTGGCGGGCACCAGCGCGTAGTAGCGCTGGTGCCGGGGATCGCAGACGACGGGGCCGGCGAGGACCTCTGCGAGGACCTCGTCGACGTGAACGGACGGCACCGGTTCCATGGCCACGGCCAGGACGAGATCCGCCGGGATCCGGACGGCGGAGAACAGGGTGCCCAGGTTCAGGATGGCGACGTCGCCATCGGCCCAGTGCGTACGTGCCTCTTGCTGGTTCGCTGCAGCCGAGAGCAGCCAGTGCTCGGCCGCGAGCCTGCGGTCGCGCCCGGGGTGGACGAGTGTGCCTGCGCCGTCCTCGACGGGGCGCAGGGGCCCTCTGGTGTGTTCGCTCATTGCTCTGTGCCTCTCCGACCCGACTCGGTGATGAGCCCTCATCGTCGGGAGGAAATACGCGCGATCCCATGTAGCGGCTACATGTAGTGGCCGTATGGTCGCTCTATGAGTGGTCGGGAACTCTGGGCTGACGGTCGTCTGCGTGTGGCGTGGACGTCCCGTGACTGGCCCACGATCATCCGCCGGTATCGGGCCCTGGCGGGCATCTCGCAGGCCGCGTTCGGCGAGCTGGTCGGGATGGACCAGGGCCGCGTGTCACGCCTGGAGAGCGGGCGGGCGCGGGTCACGAGCGAAGACGTGGTGGCCCGTTTCTCAGAAGGGCTGGCAGTGCCGATCGAGCTGGGCGGACCGATGCAACAGCGGTCGTCCGAGGAATGGGGTCCGCCGGCGGAGCTGCGCGAGCGGATCGCGCACGCGCACTACCGGGGGCGTATGGACCTGCGCACGGCGGACTGGATCAGCCGGGTCCTGGCGGAGCACCGGCGGGCCGAGGACGAGATCGGCGGCCGCGAGCTGTGGCCCATCGTCCGCTCCCAGGTCGACACGGTGACCGCACTGGTCCCGCATGCATCTGGCGACGTCGCCGACCGGCTCATGCTCCTGGCGGCCGAGCATGCGCACTGGCTGTCGTGGGTGGCCTGGCAGGAAGGACGGCGCGGTCCGGCGCTCGCGTGGATCGACCTCGCCCACGGGTGGGCCGTCGACGCCGGGCAGGACGACATGGCGTCGTGGGCGCAGCGGGTGCGGGCGCACTACAGTCTTCGGCTCGGCGATCCGATGCGGGCCCTGCGGACTGCGCAGGGCGCCCGGCACGGCGGTGCGCAGGCGCTGTCGCCGGCGGCGGAGGCGGCCGCCGTGCACCAGGCGGCGATGGCGGCCGCGGCGTGCTCAGAGAGGGACCTCGCCCGGCGCCTGGCGGACGAGTCGCTCGAACTCGCGCTGCGGGTGCCGGACGAAGGAGACCGGCCGGGCTGGCTGTACTGGCTCGACCCACTGCGTGCGCGGCTGCAGGCGGCCGATACGGCGTACGTGTGCCGTGACTGGGCTGCTGCGGCCGCGCAGTTCAGTGATGCGTTGCCCGAGCTCACCCGGTTCCCGCGTGACCACGCCCACTACCGGGCGCGGTTCGAGGACGCGCGGGCCCGGGTCTAGTCGAGGAAGCGGATGGCGATGGGCTCGTCGCCGTCGGGGAGCATGTCCCGCAGGGCTGCCTGGACGTCGGGGACGGCCGGGCCGTATCCGCCCTCGGGCGCGGGGAGTTCGACGACGTCCTCGCGGGGCTCGAGGTCGGCTGGCTCGTAGTCGTCCGGTCCGACGCCGGCGGGCAGGACGCGATACGCGATTCGGTATTCCATGACGCTGATCTACTCCCGACAGTAGGGCGCCCCCGGGGAGTCGGGCCCCGGAGGCTACGGGCAGCATATCCGCGGCCTCCGACGCCGGGCACGCAAAGATGGCCCCTGCCCTCCCGGAGGGGAGGACAGGGGCCTGTGGGACTGCTGGTGGTGTCAGCGGACGAACAGGGCCAGGAATCCGGCCGCGGCGCCCGCCATGCCGGCGAGAGCGCCGAGCGCCGGGAGCGGCCATCGGCCCCGCTTCAGGGCCTCGACGTCGGCGCGGAGCTCCGCCAGGTCCTTCTCCGTGTCGGTGCGCAGCTTCTGCACGTCTTTCTCGTTGCGGTCGGAGCGCTCAACGAGGACGGACAACGATCCTTTGACCTCGGCGAAACCGGTGGCGACCGTACCGCGGAGCCTCTCCAGCTCGACCGCTACCGAGGCCTCGGGCACGGTCACTGCCTGCTCGTCTCGGCGGCTCGGTTGGGGACGAACCAGGTGAGCCCTGCCGCGGCGAGTCCTGCCGCCACGGCGGTCAGTCCCTCCCCCGAGGTCAGGACTCCGTCCTGTAGCGCGGTCCCCAGGGACGCGAGAGCTGCCGCGACGCCTCCGACAACGGCCTTCCAGGAGCTGGCGATTCGCATGGTGAGTCCTTCCGGTTCAGGCGGTGGCGGTGAAGCCGTGGCGTGCGCCGAGGCGGCCGAGGGACGAGATGCCGGGGTAGCCGTCGGCGTCGGCGCCGGTGAGGGAGCCGCCGGCCGCCGACTTCTGCCACGCCTTGTAGGCGCGCCGGGTCCTGGTGCCGAGGCTCCCGTCGGTCGCGTACGCCTTGGACAGCAGTCCCTCGCGGTACAGGGCGTCCTCCAGCAGCAGTGCCTCCGTCTTGTACGTGACGTGGCCCTGGGCGCCGGCTGCGTCCTTCTTCATCGCGGCGACCATGTGCGCGACGGACACGGTGCGGTGCGGTGCCGGCGGCGCGACCAGCTCGACGGCGCGCGCCATGATCTGGGCGCGCTGGGGCTTTCGGAGGTCGCCCGGGCATCCGGTGTGTCCGCCCCAGGCCGCGCCGCCGACGCCGTGGTAGGTGAGGCCGTGCAGGGTGGTGGAGTCGACGACTATCAGCGGCCACGCCCACTCGGCGTGGCCCCAGGCGTAGATCCTGGCGACGCCCTCGATCTGCTCATGGGTGAGCGGCTCGTCGGGGTGGCCCTCGGTCTCCACGCTGGCGTAGTACGGGTTCCCTGCGGCCTGGGCCCACGCGTAGTCGACGCCGGTGTTGACGTACTGCTCGATGGCCCCGGACTTGGACACCCAGAAGTCCGAACTGGCCTCGGCGGCGGCGTTGTTGAACCAGCCGTACGGGCTGTTGTTGCCGTCCTGGACGTGCAGGACGAGCCCGCGGTGTTCCTTCACGCCGTTGGGGTGGTGGTTGACGACGGGGCGCCACAGGGCGCCGGGCATGCGGGTCATGCTGCCTTCCTCACAGGGGTTGGTGACGCGTCGGCGCGCGGGTGGCTACGAGAGGAGCTTGACGCGCATGTACGAACCGGCGCCGAGCTTGCTGCCGGTCGCGTTGGAGGTGGCCTGCGCCCACTGCAGGGCGAGGGTGCCGCCTGTTGTCGTGGTGACGACGGCCTCCTCGATGGCGGCGCAGAGGTTGGAGGCGCTGTCGCGGGTGCCGTAGGTGGACGCGGTGGTGAAACCGTGGACACCGAACCGGCCGGTGCCGCCGGAGCTGGTGCCGGAGAGGATGACGCCCTGGTCGGGGCCGATGCATGACCGGTTGCCGGTGGCGCTCGCCGGTACGAGCCATTGCGTCTTGAAGCGGGCCGCGTCCAGGGCCGCGAAGTGCAGGTACATCTCGACGCGGTAGACGGAGTTCGCGGCGAGGGTGCACTGCAGGTCGGGGTCGGACGCGAACGTGGTGGAGCTGGTGATCGTGGTGTCGCTCGTCTTGTACGTCTCGACGGGCAGCTGCCCGTACAGGTAGTTGAGGGGGTTGTAGACCTGGGCGAGCCACCAGGCGTCGGAGGCGGGGAACCCGGCGGTGGCCGGGGTGAGGGTGGGGCGGGTGGTCACGGTGCCTCCGGCGTCATCCGAATCCGAACAGGGGTGAGGTGCCGCCGAAGAGTGCGGCAGCGTCGAAGCACGACGGGTAGCTGCCACCGGGCGGCAGAGTGGAGCCCGGCAGCGGTGAACAGATCACGTCGCCCGCGGTGTGGCTCTTGGTGGTCGGGGCGGCGAGGGTGAGCTGCACGGTGCTGTAGCCGGCCGACACGGTCTGGACGGACTGCACGGTGACGGTCTCGACGTTGGCGGTGCCGTAGCCGAGGACCATGGTGAACCCGGCCGGGATGACCGCCTGCGCGGCGATGCTGTTGTTGCCGGAGACCGGGCCGACGGTGATGACGCTGACACCGGAGGCCGGGGACGTGGTCAGTGCGGCCCAGGCTGCGGAGATGATCCAGTACCGGTACTGGGAGTTCGGGGAGATCTGGGCCCGCAGCTGAAGGACGGCGCCGGTGTCGTCGCCGGACCACTCCATCTGCTCGATGAACCCGTCGATCTGCTTGGCCGGGGCCAGCGTGGGGCGCTTCATGACGCGGACCAGGTCGGCGAAGTTCAGCTTGCTCACCTTGACCTGCACGGACGGGCTGTGCGCGAGGTCGACGGTGAGGGTCTGGAGCCGGGTGTGCGGGTCCTTGTACAGCGACAGGAGGTAGTTGGCCATGCCCAGGCCGGTGACGACCGACTGGGGGTTGATGGTGCGCGTCAGGGTCTGGGGGAAGTACGCCGCCTGGCTGGTGGCGTCCTGCACCTCCCGCATCCGGGTGACGTCGGTCGCGTCGCTCGCGCCGTCGCAGGTGACCTGGATGTCGTTGTAGAGGTGCGCCGGGTCCTGCTCGAACTTGATGTCGTCCTTGACCGGGATCTCGCCGCCCGCGAGGTTCTCGCCGAAGGTGGCGACGGGCGTGTTCTGGATCCACCGCCACAGGTGCCCGTGCAGGGAGGGGTTGCCGTTGCGGTCGGCGGAGAACTGGCCGTTCTCGGTGTCCGCGCTCTCCTGGATGGCGTCCAGGGCCGTGCGGCCGTTCAGGTCCATCGCGCCGAGCGTTCCCTGGCTGCCGAGGTACGAGAAGCTGGCTGCCGAGCCGGGGTGGAACGCGGCGAGGCTGAGCAGCCGTGCGATGCGGGTGCTGACGGCGTCCCCGGACCAGCCCAGGGCGAACCCCCGGGTCATCTCTCCCTCGCTCACCGCGTCGAGTTCGGTGTTCCACTGCCCGAAGAAGGCGATGTCGCCGTTGAAGGGGCTGGTGTTCTCGCCGTTCGTCGTGATCATGGCGCCGATGGCATCGACGGTGTACGTCGACGACCCCATCGAGGCCGCTGCGGTCGGTGAGGAAAACACTCCGTCGACGACCAGTCGCGCCGTCTTGCCGTCCGAGGACAGGGAAATGACCGCGCAGTGCCAGTTGCCGTCGCAGACGGAGACGGGGTTGAGGACGTAGCAGCTGGCGGTGTTGCCGGCGTTCTGCAGCTTGATACTCAGCTGGCCGGTGTTGTAGATCTCCAGGCTCGCCACCGACTGGTTCCCGGATCCGGTGATGTAGCCGGGCCCGGTCGCGGCCCACAGAGTGGCGGTGTTGAAACGGCCGCCGGTGCCGGGCTGGTTCGTGGTGCGGAAGCAGATGACCCGGGTCCATCCGCCGTTGGGCAGCATGAGCCGGTCGGTCCCGTCCCACGGCGCGAGGTAGGTGGCCCCTGCGCTGGTGCCCAGGGCGGCCGCCTGGTTGCTGGACAGGGTGGTCACCGGGCCCGGTACCCCCCACAGGGTCCCCAGATCGCTGGTGGAGGTGATCGAGGCGCCGGTGACGATGTTCGCGCCGACGATGTCCAGGCCTCCGGTGCCGACCTGCGCTCCGGCGTAGGGCAGGAATGCACTGCCCGCTGGCACGTCCGGGCTGGCACCGGGCGCGGCCAGGTCGTAGAGGCATTGCAGGTTGCCCGGCTGGATGGCGGACGCGTAGCCGGGCATCACGTTCTGGTAGGTGAGCTGGGAGAGTGGGGCCAGGGCGTCCACCGCGGTGACGTCGACCAGGCCGTACTTGCCGTTCTTGTCGTAGGACTGCGGCCACCGCTCGACGAACCCCTGCCACAGCTGGACCCAACTGCCGGAGCCTGCCCAGCCGGTGGCGGCCGCCGCTTGCTCCAGCTGCCATCCGGTGGCGCGGACCGTGGTCGCCGACGTGGTCGTCGCGGTGGTGGCGATGGACACGACGGCGAACGCGGCGCCGGCCGGCGCCGTGCCCGCACAGTTCAGGCGCGCCCAGCTGGTGGTGATGGACGTCGCCGAGCTCGTCGCCGAGCCGAGCAGGGTTCCGGTGAGGCTGTAGAACTGCATCCGCAGCTGGAGGCCGAGGCTGCTCATGCCTCCGGAGGCCAGCTGGAGGTCGATGCCGGCGGCGTAGGACGCTCCCGGGGTGACCGTGGTGCCCTCGCAGTCGAACGAGGCCCACGACCTGGTCGCGCCGCTGAACCCGAAGACGGCGCCGGACCCGGTCGCGTTGGGGACGGCCCAGGTGTGGGCGGTGGTCAGCCCGGACAGGGACGCGGACAGGCCGGTGGCAACGCTGATCGTGCCCGCGGATGCGGCGAGGCTCGTCGCATCGGTGCCGTTGGTGATCCACGAGTAGAGCAGGTTCCGGCTGGGCTGGACCTGCCAGACCAGGCGGGCCCGCCGGTAGGGCAGCACGTAGGGGTAGAAGAACGAGGCGCTGTTGTCTGGGTCGAAGGCGCCGTCGAGGTTGTCCAGGGCGAAGGTCATCGACCCGGAGGTGACGGTGTCCAGCTCGTACTGCCGTCCGGCGACCGTGGCTTTCCAGTTGCCGCGCAGCCGCTTGGACACGGTGTACCAGTGGTTCGGGGCGGTCGAGTTTCCGCCCGCGTTCCAGGCGATCTGGACGAGGACGCGGGGATAGGTGGCGATCAGGGGGTTGTCGTCGAGAGGGAATCCGGGTGGGACGGTCACGGCGAGGGCCCCCTTGGTCAGATCGTCTTGGCCGAGAGGCCGTTGCTGGTGTTCCGGCGCTCGTGCTGGAGGGCCCGGCGCTGCATCTTCTGGAACAGCACGTCGCCGTCGAGCTGCACGATGGTGGTGAGCTCCAGCACGCCGCCCGCTGCCCCGGCAGCGCCCGCGAACGCCGGTGCGCGCACGCCTGCCAGTTTCGGGACGGCCGGCATTCCGGCCGCCGAGACGGCCCCGGCCATGGCGAGGGCGGCGGCCTCGGCGGTCCGGGTGGTGGCGTGGATGCCCCGGGCGAGGCCTGCGGTGATGAAGGTGCCGATCTCGTGGAACACCTGCGACGGGCTGTGGATCTTCAGCTCGTGCTTGATGGCGGCCGCCATCGCCTTGGCGATGTGCGCCATCTGTTTGGCGATCGCCTTTTGCTGGCTCTTCAGGCCTCGCACGAGGCCCTGGGCCGACTGGATGCCGGCCTTGTACATCGCATCGGCGGTGGCCGAACCGATTTTGCCCGCGGCGGTCTTGGCCTGCCCTTGCAGCTTGTTGATCTCGGTGATCTGGGCCTTGCTGCCGCCCGCGAGCGCCGCGGCGGTGTCTCCGCCCTGGTCGACGCCGGAGTCGGCGATCTGCTGCACCAGGTCGGCCCGCAGGCCCTCCTTGCGCAGCTTGATCAGGTCCGCAGCGAATTTCTTCGCCTTGGCGACCTGTGCCCGCATATTCGCCACGACGTCCTGGCTCGTGAGGGCGACCGAGCCCTCGGGCAGCGCGGTGACGACGGAGACGTTCTGCATGACGCTCGAGGCGACGTCGTCCCGGACCTTCTTCCAGTCTTTCTGGAGGTCCGCGAGCTTCTTGTTCGCGGCCTTCAGCCTGATCGTGATCCGGTCGCGCTGGTTGGCCAACTGGACGAGGTGGGCGCCGTCTCGTTTGACCAGGGCCTGGAGGTGCCGGTGGCCGGCGGACCCGAACTGGCGGTAGAGCAGCGACGCGATGTGCGCGGCCGTGGTCTTCACCCGGGCCGTGGACGCGGTGAGCCCCTGCACGAGGCTGGAGATCACGTACGTCCCGATCGCGATGTACTTCTTCCACGCCGGGGTGACGACCAGCTTGCGGGTGAGGTGCCGCACCGCCGTGTGCGCGCGGTGAGCGTGATCGTTGACGCCCTTGGCAATGCCCTCCGGGATGCCCCTGCCGACGTGGTCGGCGAACACCTTGGAGGGCGAGTTGATGCCCAGGAACGACTTGGCGTGATCCAGCGCGCTACTGGCCAGGTGCTTCAGCGCGCCCCACAGGGCGCTGCCGGCGTGCTCGACGCCGTGGACGATGCCCATGACGATGTTCTTGCCGATGGACAAGAACTTTCCGCCCCAACTCTTCGCCGCATTCCAGGCGGCGGTGAGCTTGCTCGCGATGGCGTGCGTGACCTGGCCCATGGTCGAGGAGATGACGCGCCAGGCAGCCTTCACCGGGCCCGTCATCGCGGACTTGATCTGCCCCCACCAGGACGCCGCGGTGCTTGCGATGGCGCCCCAGGCGGAGCTCAGCCAGCCGGAGATCGTGCCCCAGATCGACTGGAGCCAGCCCCAGACCGCGAGGATCGGCGTCATGACCGCGGTGGCGATCACACCCCACACGGTCACGGCCGCCGACTTGATCACGTTCCAGACGCTCTTGAGGAACCCGCTGACGGCGTGCCACGCGGTCTTGCAGGCGCTGATTATCTGCTTGTGCCAGTGGTTCCAGATCGCGAGCAGGATCGCGATGGGCAGCGCGAAGATCACCAGGAGCAGGGGCCACCACTTCTTGAAGAACGCGGTGATGGAGTTCCACACGGTCATCGTGGTGCGCTTCAGCCACTGCCAGGCGTGCACGACCGGGTCCGCCACGGCGTGCCAGGCCGACGAGAAGAAGCTGCCCATCGCGTGCCAGGCACCCTTGACCCAGTTCACGGTGGAGTTCCAGGCGGAGACGGTGCCGTCGCGCACCGAGTCCCAGGCGCCGGTGACGGCCCTGGAGACGTCGCCTGCGACCTGCTTGACGTAGCCCCAGACGGCTTTCCAGTGCATCGCGAGCAGGATGATCGCGGCGATCAGTGCGATGACTCCGACGACGATCCACGTGACCGGGTTGACCGCGGCCGCGGCCGCCATCTCGTACAGGGCGGCGGTGAGTGCGGAGATGGCCACGACCAGGACGACGCCGATGGTGATGGCGAGGGCCTTGGCCGCGTTGCGGTGTGCGGCCAGCCAGGACGCACCCTTGGCGACGACACCCATGATCTTCTGGAAGGTGGGCAGCAGGAACTGCCCGATCTGGATGCCGAGCGCCTCGGCGGAGGCCTTGGCCTCGGCCAGCTTCTGATTGTAGTTCTTCTGGACGTCCGCCCAGCCCTCAACAGACTTCCCGCCGGCCTTGACGTGCTCGTCGATGCCCTTGGTGTTGCGGATGAAATCTTTCATGTGCGGGCCGGTCAGCTGCAGTGCGGCCTGCATGCTCTTGGTTCCGCCGACCATGGTGGCGAGCGCGCCGACGTAGGTCTGCTGCTGGGGTGGCAGGTTGGCGAGCGCCCGCTGGAACTCGGTCGTGTTCTTGCTCGCGCCCTGCAGGTGCCGGATGAGAACCGTTCCCGCCGGCCCCATCTTCTTCTGGATGGCGTCCGTGAGCATCGTCAGCGTGGATGCGAGGCCTCGCTTGCCGAGGTTCTGGCCGACCTCGACCGCGGACAGCCCGAGGTTCTTCATCTCGGTCGCGGCCTTGTTGGACGGGTTGGACAGCTGGCCGATGGTCTGGCGCAGGTAGGTCGCCGCCACTGCGGCAGGGGTGCCCTGGGCGGTCATCGTCGCCATCGCGCCGAGGACCTCGTGCAGGCCGACGTGCGCGGCGGCCGCGACCGGCAGGATCGTCGACATGCTGCCCGCGAGCGCTTCGAGGTTGGTCTTGCCCTCCGCCTCGGTCGCGATCAGGGAGTTCATGACGTCGGTGACGGAGCCCGCGCCCATCTTGTAGGCGTTCATCGCCGTGGTCGCGGCGTCCGTGGTCGTATTCAGGTCGGCGGCACCGACCTTGGCGCCCATCGCCGCGGTTTTGAGGACCTTGAGGGCGTCCGCGCCGTGATACCCGGCGGACTCCGTCATGTACAGGCCCTTGGTCAGCTCCTCCGTGGACTGGCCGACCTGTCCGGCCATGGAGAGGACGCCCTGGCCGACGGTCTGCATGTTCTTCGCCGACTCGCCCGCGCCGGTCCGCACGCGCGTCATCTGGACCTGAAAATCACCGGCCATCTTGACCGTTTTGACTGCAACTCCAGCAGCGGCGATGCCGATTCCGGCGATCGCAACCTTGGACAGGCGGCCCGTTCTGGCGAACGCGCCCTCAGTCTCCTCGGCAGTACGGCGGGACTCCCGGCGCACGTCCGTCATCGCACGACGGACACCTGCGGAGTTACCCAGGAACTCCACGAACACGGGAGGCAGGCCGGCCATGGATGCACCCCCCTCACGTCTTCAGTTATCGGACTGCGCGGCCCCAGGCCTCGAACCACACCTTCGACATCAGCGGCTCAGCGCGGCGGATCCCGGGGGCGAAGTACGGGTAGAGGCCCTCGTTGCGCTTCTTGTACAGGTTGCGGACACCGCCGCCGACACCGACGCCGCCCTGATATCCGGCCAGGGTTCGGCGGGGCCGGCGCACCCCACCGACGCCGCGGCTGAGCGTCCCTGTCAGCCGCCCAGGGCCACCACCCTTGGTCGCGTGATGCGGGGACAAGTTCAGTTTCACCGTGGCCCCGGTGCGGGATGACTTGCCGCGGTGGTCCCAGCGTGGGCGGCCACGAAGGTTCGCCCGCACCGACTTCTTCGCCAGGGCCTGGGTGGCCTTGAGCGCACGAATGGTGGCGAGATCGACGTCCCGGCGCATCAGCTCTAGGGCCCCGTCCAGCTCTCGCAACCCGGTAACCCGGGCGATGACTTCACTCATCCGCGGTTCGCCTCCTCCTGTGCGTTGGCCTTGGCCTGCTCGACCGCGCCGTCGACCGCGAGGATCCAGTCCAGGCGCTCGGCGGGCAGGTCGAGCCAGGTATTCGGCGGTCCGACCACCCGGCACAGCTGCCAGTCCCGGTACGCGTCCAGGGGCAGCTGGTGCGCGGGGTAGTCGTGTTTCCCCTCTAGCGCTACGCGGAGGCGGTAGAGGGCTCGGTAGGGCTGTTCGCCTCGGTCGACGGTGAGAAGTCCGGACCGGCCGCGAGCGCGCCCTCGGCGCAGATCTCCTTGAGCTGGTCATAGACCTTGCCGGGTAGGTCCTGCAGCGCGTCGAGGGTGACCTCGGGGCCATACGACCAGCCCACCACCCGGGAGACGATCAGCCGGTCGTTCAGGTCGTCCATCAGCTCCAGGGCGTCATCGCCCATCGCCGCGGCCATCTGCACAGCCTGCGCCTCGTCGATGTCCTGCACCGCCTTGACGCCGCTGGACTGCGCGTCCTTCACGACTTCGGCGAACGCCGGATTCTGCGCCAGTTTCATCTGGATGGTGCGGACCGGACGACGCAGCCGTTCGGGGACCTCGTCCATCGCGCGCAGGTCGGCCCAGCCATCGCCGGGCAGCTGGTGACGGGAAATGCTCATGAGGGTGAGTCCTTCGCCTACTTGTAGGTGCTCGCGGCGATCGCGTTCTGCAACGTCGCCTTGATGGGGCTGTAGCCGGCCGAGGCGCCGACGTCGGTGGTGTTGCCGATGGCGGTGAAGCTGACCGGCAGCTCGATGTACTCCTTGCCGTAGGACGGGGTGCCCTCGGTGTAGGCGACCTGGCTGCAGTGCAGCGTCAGGCCGTTGGTCGTCGCGGCGGCGCCCTGGGTGTAGATGCAGTCGAAGGACTGCACGGTCCCGGCCTGGAACGCCGTGCGCTGGGCGGTCGACTCCATGACGAGGCTGAGCTTGCCCTCGACGGAGATGTCACCGGTCCAGATCCGGTACGGGTTCTGGGTGCCGGCACTGCCGCGGATCGCGGTCATGTTCCGCTTGATCGTCAGCTCGCCGTCCTGCACGAACGTCGCGACCCCGGCGATCTGGTTGGTGATGTTCCAGTTCGCGACCGGAGCGACCGAGGTGAACGAGGGCGTCGGGCTGGTGGTCGTCGCATACGGCCAGGACATCGCCTTCGCCGACCACTCGAAGAGCCCGTCCGCGTTCCACTTGAACCCCAGCTCGGAGAACTGGGCGCCCGGGTACTGCCAGGTGTTGAGCGGGTCGAAAATGGTCCAGGTCTGTGGGGTGGGCTGTGTGTCGCCCGTGCACAGGGTCGAGAAGACGTGCGTGAACGGCGCGCTGGCGCCGGTGGTGACCAGGTCGGGCAGCACGCTCGCGAGCATCCAGCCGATGGTGTCCGCGAACACGTCGCCGCCGATGTCGAGCTCGGCGCCCTTCTGCCCCGGGTAGAGGCCGAAAACATCGACCGGGGCACCGCGCTGCCCGGTGTCCTGGATCAGGTTGACGTCGTCCTTGGGCGTGAGCGTCTTGTATGGCACCCACTTGGTGGCGGCGACAGGCGTACCGGGCGTGACCTCTTTGGCCACGCCGAGCACGGCGAGGTGGGACGGCTTAGGCATCGCTGCTCTCCTGGTTCTGCTCGGCCTCGGCCGCCGCGGCGGGCGCCTCCGGCTCCGGGGTGGGCTCCGGGTCCGGCGGCGTCCAGTCGCCGTCACCGGGGTTGCGCTCGAGGGAGTACCGCTTGCCGGGCTCGGGGGTGAGGCCGAGCGTCGGGTAGTAGCGGCCCTCTTCGCCGGTGTAGGTGTAGCGCCGCACAGCGGCCCCCTTTCACAGGGTCTTGAGACAGTCGATGCCGATCTCGATGACGGCCTGGCGCCCCTTGTGGTCCTCGGTCCAGCCGTTCGTGTGCGTCGCGGAGCCGGGCTTGCCGCGGTCGACGGCGCCACCGAGGGAGGGGTCGGAACGGACGACGGCGACGACCAGGTCGGCGAGCGCGCGGGCCCGGGCGAAGGTGCCGACGGGGTCGTCGCCACCGCGGTAGACGTCGACGGTCACGGTGATCGTGTAGTCCTCGCGCAGCCAGTACGCGCCGCCGGAGCCGACGGTGTTCTCGGGGCTGTACTGCTGGTGCACGTCGCCGATGTTGATGATCTCGTCGGGCTGGTAGGTGCCGGGGCCGTCCAGGCACACCAGGACGCCCTTGCTGTCGGCGAGTTGAGCGGTGAGGCCGTTGAAGATCCACATGCGGGCGGCCGGGATGCTGGACGCGGGGATGTCCCCGATGGGCGTGGTCATGCGATCCCCGGAGGCCGCTTGAAGGGCTGCCACAGCTCAAGGACACGCTGCGGCAGGGCGAACCCGGTCGGTACACCGCCGGACTCTCCGTCGAGGTCGGCGCCGCCGAAACGCGGCCGGCCTCCCTGCTGGGTGAGCTGGAAAAGGTGCCGGATGAGCTCCAGGGCGCCGAGCCGGACCGTCCACGGGATGCCGCCGGGCGGGGCGGCGGTGTAGACGACCTTGACGTTCTTGATGCCGGGCGGGAAGCAGACGGCACCGCCGGTGGCCCGGCGGACGATCTGGCCCCGGTCGAGGTCGACGGTGTAGCCGTAGGCGTCCGTCGAGGTGCCCAGCGGCTGCTCGGTCAGGACCCAGGTCGAGGCGGACACGTACTCGGTGACGGACAGGACCGTCGCGAGCGGGAGCCAGTCCAGGGTGATGGTCGGGTTGCCGCCGTTGTGCCACTCGGTGTGCTGCTCGGGCAGCAGCGGTCCGACTACGTCCCGGGCCAGTTCGCCGGCGGCGAGGATGAAGCCCTGCAGCTCGGCGTCCTGGCTGGTGTCGGTGACAGGCAGGTTGAGGTGCGCCTTGACCGAGAGGAGGTCGACGATCTGCTCGACGCCGAGCGGCCGCACCTGGAACTGGCTCTCCGAGGCATAGCCGATGCCGGTGCCGGTCGCCGTCCAGCGGAGCAGCCAGATCCCGGCGACGGCGACCGCGGGGACAGCGGCTACGTACAGGCCACTGCCGGCGGTCGACGTCGCCGGGGTGGTGACGATCCCGTGGGGGTCGGTGACCGTCAGGGTGACGGTAGGCGTACCGGTGACGGGGGCCCCGGTGTCGTCGAGGATCGTTTCGGACAGCCGGACGTCCTGGCCGGCGTAGTAGATCAGCGTCACGAGGGCCCCCTCTCTCCGGTCAGGTGGCGACGACGCGCGGCACGAATCCGATTGCCGACGGGGTCGCGATGGTTGCCGGGGCGGTGGTGGTCAGGGACGCGCCGGAGTTCTGCGCGAGGACCAGCTCGCCGGGGACGAACCCGGAGACCGCCGCGGCGACGGTGCCCGAGCCGAGCAGGCTCGGCGGGGTGGTGGCCTTCACCATGACGCCGGCGTAGTAGATGCCCGTACGGGGGATCGTCACCGGCGAGGCCAGGGCGAGCGTCTTTGAGGTGCTCGCCGCCCAGGCCGCGGTCAGCTGGTCTGCGGTCTGCCCGAGCAGCGCCGGAGTGGTGCTGTCGTCGTACAGGGCGAACCACCAGTTGGTGGGAGTGCCAGCAGGCGTGGAACCGGACTTGAAGGTCAGGTTCGTGACGGTGTCACCGGCCTGCAGGTACAGGGCCGCAGACTGCATGACTTGGGTGGTCAGCGACGCGAAGTCGGACACGGTGGCGACCCGGTCGAGGTTCGACCGGTAGGTCCCGGCGGGCTGCCCGGACACCATCCACTGGGCGTTCTTGGTCGGGTACCGACCGTTGGCGAGCGGAGACATCAGGCGACACCGCCCCGGGACTGCGGAGGCTTGGCGGCCGCGGTGTTGCGCTTTCCGCTGCGCTTGGGCGAGTCCTCGGCCGGGGTGTCCCCGTCGAGCGCGACGCGGATCGCGCGGGCCTGTTCCGCTGCAAGGCCGGCCTGCCCGTCGTGGCCGTTCGCGAGCAGCTGCTCGGCGCGCGTTTCCATCTTCTCGGCCTGGTCTTCCAGTTCGCTGCGGACGCGGTCGATCTGCGCCTGGACCTCGCCGGTCTTCTCGCGCCGCGATTCTCGCGGCCCGTTCTCGCAGGTGGCCAGCTCGTTACGGAGCCCGGCCAGTTCAGCGACGCGGTCATGCATCGCACACTCTCCTCACTGGGGGAAGGACCCCGGGCCGCCGCACCCTCGAACAGCGGCCCGGGGAGCTGGGGTCAGAAGCCGGACGGGGCGACCAGCCCGGTGCCGGAGATGACGGAGATGGCCTCCGGGCGCCGGTCGGCCATGAAGGCCGCGTAGTTGTAGACCTGGAAGCGGACCTGGAGCGTCCCGCTCAGAACCTCCTGCAGGACGCGGGAGCGCATCGAGCCCTCCCACAGGTACAGGTCGGAGGTGCGCGTCGCGATGATGCGCTCCTCGTTCGTGCCGCCGCCCAGGTTGTTCGGGATGTTGCCGTCGGCGAGCAGCGGGAAGTTGATCATCCTGCCCACGGGGCCCTCGACGTCGCCGCCGGTCTGCAGGGCGAGCGGGTTGAAGGGCGACTGGGTCTCGGGAAGGATGAACGGCCTGTTCTGCGAGTCGAGCTGAGAGGCCATCCAGAACCAGCGCGCCGGCGTGAGGAACACCGCGGTGGGCATCATCTTGCGCTTGGTCGCGACCTGAGACAGGGCCTGCATCGACGGCAGGTACAGCTCCGGGAGCGTCGGCGAAGCGTCGGTGTACGTGATGCTGTTGATGCTGCTGACGTTCAGGACACCCCTGAGCTGCCCGGCGGTACCGGAGCCGTTGATGCACTGCAGGTCCAGCTTCATGTTGTAGTCCGCGATCAGGTCCGCGAACGTGATCTCGTCGAAGCCGACAGGGCTCTGGTCCAGGAGCTGGATCGCGACGTCCTGCTGTCCGGAGAGCGTGCGCACCGGAGCGGAGACGGACGTGTCCGTCAGGTCCTGCGAGGGGACCGCCGCGGCGTCGGCGGTCTGGACGTCGACCTTCGTGCCGGTCGCGACCTTCGGCACGTTGATGCTGTCGGTCCCGGGCGGCAGCGTCATGTTGCGAACCGAGTTGGCGAAGGTGCGGCCGAACCGCGGCAGGTCGATGTACTCGTCGATCAGCCACAGCGGCGGCACGAAATACCCGCCCTGGCCATCGGTCCTGTTCGGGTTGACGCGCTTCTCGAAGACGGTGCCGCGGCCGGCCCGGGCGTTGATGTCCCGGTCGAGGCGGTCACGGTCGCGTTCGGCGGCCGCGCGGCGGGCGGCCTCGCGCTTGGGCATCTCGACGTCGATTTCGGCGCCGTGGCGCTGCAGGCGGTCCAGGGCGCTGGAGACGCCGCCGTCGCCGTCGCCGCGGTTGAGCTGGACGCGGGCGAGGTCGAGGAAGTAGCTGTGCCCGGAGTCGCGCTCGTACGTGCGCGGCTCGGAGAGGATCTCGGCGCGGCCGCCCAGGCTGTGGCGGCGGGCGATGTCGGCGGCAGCGTCGTCGCGCTGCTGCTGCTCGTCGAGCTCGGCCAGGCGCACGTCGATGTCGCGAATTTCCTGCTCGGTCGCGTCGAACTGCTGCTGTTCCTCGGTCGAGAGCTTCTCGCGGCTCTCGTTCTTGGCCGTCTCCAGCAGGGTGTCGAGCTGCTTCTTGCGCTCGGCACGCCGCTCGATCAGCCCCGGGATGAGTGCGTTGGGCATGATGGCGATTCCCTTTCGGGTGGATGGTGGTGGCGTGCCTGCGGCTCGGGTGGTGGTCCGGGTGACCGGCCAGGTGGTGCCCCGGGCATGGGGTCCGGCGTGGCGGTCGGCGCGGCTCCGGCGCGATGGCAGGCGGTGGAACGATCAGGGGTACCAGCCGAGTGACTCGAACAGCCGGGTCAGTCCGTAGACCACCAGGCAGCCGGGCATCGTGACGGCGAGGTAGGCGCGCACCGGGCCTCAGAGGGCCAGCGCGCGGGCGCGGGCTTCCAGCAGGCCCAGGGACGGCCCGGTGGGCTCCTTGGGCGCAGGGGTGAATTCTCCGGCGAGGCGGTCGAACACCTCGCGGCGCTCGTCGGCGCTCAGCCGCTGCAACTGCTCGGAGACGGAGCGGGAGTTGAGGGTGGCGCCAGCCGTGTTCGGGTTGGCACCGTAGTTGACGATCGAGACGTCGCCCTTGTTGAGGTTGACCTCCAGGACGTCCCGCTGGTCGTAGTCCGGCGACCACATCTGGCGGGTGATCCAGAAGGCGAAGCTCATCTCGTCGACGTCGCCGCGGTCCATTGCCGAGCGCAGTGCCTGGACGTGCGGGCTGGCGGGGTCAAGGTCGGCCTCGGTGTGCAGGCCGGTGTCGTCCTCGGAGAGCCGCATCGTCCCCGACTTGGTCCGCGCGAGGGTGAGCCCGGCATGGTTCACGAGGAGCGGCACGTCCGCGTTCTCGCCGAGAGTCTTGGCGAACGCGCCCGCCCGTACGACCTCGGTGAACGGGCCGAGCCAGTCACTCATCTCGTAGCCGACCTCGGTGATGCACGCGTAGCCGGTGAACGTCAGGGCGTCGCCGCCCGTGCCGTCCTCCTTGGCGCGCAGCTGGACATCGCGGAACTGCATTGCTCGCCGCTGCAGTTCGGCGGGCCGATCGGCCCGTACGGACAGGTCAGGCATCACGGCCTCCTACTTCTTCGGCTTCGGCGCGGGCACCGGGGGATCGTCCGGCGGCTCCGGTGGCTGGTCGGGCTCGGCGGTGTCGCCGGCGTGCGCGCTGTTGAGCGGCGCGTTGATGTCGTCGCCACCATCGACGGGGGCGAGGTTCTCCTTGGCGCGGATCTCGTTCTGGGTGAGCAGGCCAGCCGTACGGCCCTGTACATAGGCGTTGTAGCGGCCAGCGGTGTCGGTCCGTTCGAGGCTGGTCGTGTCCAGGCGCGCGTACTGGCCGCGCGGCAGGAGCGTCGTCCACGCGTCCTCGAAGGTGCCGAGCCAGTCGTCGAGGGTCCAGATCCTGAAGCCGATGGCCTGCTGCTCGATGCCCGTTCCCCAGCTGGTGGTGCGGTCGATCTGCCCGAGCATGTGCGGCGGCACCCCGAAGAGCATCGCCATGTCCAAGTTGGCTGCGGCCCGGGTGCCGAGGAACTGCGCGTCCTCCGGGGCGACCGAGATCGGCTTCCACGTGGCGCCGCCGGACAGGACGCCGATCGCGTGCGCGTTGGGCAGCCCGGAGTGGGAGGCCTCGAAGGACTCCTTCAGCTCTCGGGCGCGCGTCTTGTCGAGGTTGGCTTCCATCTCGACGACACCGGTGAGGTGGGCGCCCTGGCCGAAGAACTTGGCGCCGAACTCTTCGGCGGCCAGGCCCAGGCCGATGGACTGTCGGGCGTAGGCGATGACGGACATGCCCTCGGCCGCGCCGGGCATGCAAAGGCCGGTGATGTGGACGATGTCGCCCGGGTTCTCGACGCGCTGCCGGTCAAGGTAGTAGGTGCGGCCGCCGTCGTCGTCGAGCTCGACGCGCACCCTGCTGGGGTGCAGCACCATCAGCCGGGTGGGGCGCCCCAGGTAGTCGCGGGTGAGCACGTAGGCGTACGCGTTGCCGCGCAGCAGCAGGGACACGGCCATCTGCTTGAGGCCGGCGCGCCGTGACGGAAACCTGGTGCTGTTGAGTCCGCCGAACGGGTCGGTGACGATCGCCGGGGCGGGTGTGATGGGCACGAGGACGTCGTCGCGCTTCTGCATGGACCGCAACGGCCGCCCCGCCAGGGCACTGGAGATGATCCGTACGCAGGCGTGGACAGCGATCAGCTTCATCGCCGTCTGCTCGTTCACCGGCACACCGGAGGCGGTCGGCGCTGCCAGGCTCCCGTTGGTAGGGATGCTGGAGTCGCCGAACTGCTGGACGGTGCGGCGCTCGGTGGCGCGGCGGAGGAAACCCATTACTCGCCCACCGCCCATCCGATGTAGAGCAGGACGGCGCCGAGGGCTGCGAGACCGGCCTGGGGCTGCCACCACCAGGCGTCGCCCACGAGGCAGCCGAGGCCGGCGACGTCCGTGAGGTCGGTGAACGTGCGGCGCGGCCGCCTGAGCTTGGGCAGCTTGATCCGGGACAGCAGCTTCACGGCACCTCCTACAGGTCGGCCCAGCTGAAGAACTGCGGGGTCGGTTCCGGCTCGGGCGCGGTGCACGCGCGGTCGAGGGCGATGATCCCGGCGACCGTCAGGTCGATCTTGCGGGGGCTGCCCTTGGAGTCTTTGAAGATCATCAGTCCTCGGCTGGTGTTGCGGACAACGGCGTTGGCGACGTGCCGGGCCAGGCGCGGGTCTCCGGAATGGGTGAAGCCGCGGTTCATGACGCCCTCGTAGAACCGCTGAGTGGCGGGCACCATGCGCGCCGGCGACTGCGGGAACTCGACGACGGGCAGCCCCTCTTCCTCGAGGACCTGGTACGTGCGCGCCCAGCGCGCGGGGTCGCACACGATCTCTCGCACGTTCCAGCGGCGGCACGCCTTCCTGATGGCGTCCTCGACTTCGAGGATCGGCACAGTCCAGTCGTGCGGGGCGTCGGCCGGCTTCTCCCAGGCCTGGACGACGTCGAGGTGCGCGCGTCGCAGATTGGCGTTGAGCCCGGCGGCCAGGCGCTCGCGCTCCTCCGGTGTCAGGACCTCGTGCTCGGGGGCGTCCGGGTCGAAAACGAGCGGCTCGGGGACCTGGCAGACCATCAGGGCCGTCGAGTCGTTGTTGAACGAGCCGTCGAACCCGAGGGTGACGTCGGCCCCGTCCGGGATGGTGGTCTTCGGCGCCGCGCACTTCTCCCAGGCGCCCTCCGGCAGCCAGGCCTTGGCCTGGTTGACCCAGATGTTCAGCCGCTTGGTCTTGAAGTCGGCCTCGGGCACTTTGCGGCTGACGGCGGCCATCTTCTCGGGGTCGAGGAAGTCACCGAAGGCCGGGTTGGCACGCTCCCAGACACGCCGGTCGAGATAACGGAAGCCGCGCGTACGGTCGTTGGTCTCGTAGATCCGTGCGCCGTACCGGGGGTCTTTGAGCTCGCCAGAAATGATCTTCTTGGCGTACTGGTACTGCGTGTAGCAGACGCTGTCCTCGCCGGACGAGTCGGTCTTCACGCCGAAGGTGGAGATGCCGACGATCAGGGGCTGTTGACGGGTGTCCGAGCCCTGGTTCATGACCAGCCACAGCTCGGGATTGGGCTGCGCGTGCAGCTCGTCGAAGAGCACGCGGCTCGGGTTGAGGCCTTCCTTGGTGAAGGCCTCGGCGGACAGGGCCCGGTAGACCGAGCCGGTCGCCGGGTACTCGATGGCGTCCCGGTAGACCTTGAGGAGTCCGCCCTGCTTGGCGTCGAGTTCGGGGGCCATCTCGACGGCCGCCCGGACCTCGCCGAAGATGATTTTCGCCTGATCCTTGTCGGCCGCGCAGCTGTAGACCTCGGCGCCGGGCTCGTCGAAGATGCCGTCGATCGCGAGGCCTGCGCCCAGCAGCGACTTGGAGTTCTTCCGGGGGACGAGCAGCAGGTAGGTCCAGTACTGCCGGCGGCGGCTGCTACCCGGTTCGAGGCGCAGCACGTCGCAGATCAGATCTGCTTGCCACTCGCGGAGCTCGACCAGGTCGCCGCGGCGGGGGCCCTTGGTGAGCCGAAGGTAGTTCTGGATCAGGTCGCAGGCGAAGATGCCGTCGGTGTTGTCCTCGTGCCAGCGGCTCTTCGCCGGATCCCAGAGCTGCGGGCCGCGCGGGAGGCGCTTGGGGAACCGGGGCGGTGCGGCCGCCCTACGTGCCACCGGTGCCTGTCCGCTTGGCGCGCCGTTCCAGCATCTCTTCGAGCTTGCTCTTCACCTTGACCTCCGTCATGCCGAGGCGGGCCCGGTCGGTCGGGGTGAAGCCGCACAGGCTCTCCCACTTGGTCATCTGCGACTCCAGCGCCCGCAGTTGGGACAGCAGCGGATTGGCCCGGGTCTGGCCCATCGAGCCGGGTACCAGGTAGCCGGTCGACGCGATGGTGTCGCGGATGGCGTCGCGTTCCTCGTGCGCCTCGCACAGACGCGTCAGGATGTCGAGGTCGGTGGTCGGCGAGAGCCAGGCCTGGCCTGCGGTCCAGAGCCGCTCCCAGATCTTGGCGCCGAGCTCGCCGAGCGTGTCGGGCACCGCGGGAATCTCGGCGGCGGCGACCAGCTGCACGATGACGGGCTCAGGGAGTGCCCGGTGCCCCGGGTTGCCGGTGAGGCGCTTACGTTCCGTGGGGGTTCGCGGCCGGCCTGCGGACATGATCGCCTCCCGGAAGATCGGCCCGGCGAAAAAATGGTCCAATTTCGCGGCCGCGTGTGCGGGGTGGGGGGCCGGGTCCGGATAGGTGCACGCGCCACGGATTGCCCCACCCCCCACCCGCAGCGACCTCTGGCCAGAGGTTCGCCGAGGGATGACGGGATGTGACGGCGGCACGGGCAGGGTGCGCACCCCTGCGCTGTCCGGACGCTGCATCAGCGCTTCCGTGCCGCCGTCAGTCTGGGGATGGGTGGAGTCCATCCGATCGCGTCCGGATTGGGGTGTTCCGGGCGTGCGTTGTCACGGGCGTCGATACCGTGTGGCACTTCGGCCGCTGCGTGATGGCAGGGGCACTGTGCGTGTGGGGGTAGCCGTGGGTGTGATGGGCGACAGCGCCATCTTGAAGCAGGGCAAGAAGGCGCAGGGCGAGACGAACGCCAGGCTCGACGCACTGCTCGAAGAGCAGCGGCGTACCAACCAGCTGCTGGCCCAGCTGCTGATGGCAGTGCAGGACGGTACGGGACAGCAGGCTGCAGGCCCTGCGTGGGGGCGTCAGGTCTGAGCGTGCTTGCGGCTGTTGCAGCCGCGGCACAGTACCTGGATGTTGGCCGGGTCGTCGGTGCCGCCTTGGGCCTTGGGCTGGATATGGTCGCCGGTCAGATCCGTGGCGTGGTGGGCTGGCACGTTCCAGCCCGGGCACCAGTCGCCGTACTGGGATCTGTGCCGGGCCACTGCCGCTGCTGCTGCGGTGCGCCAGGCCTGGGTGTAGCCGCGCTGGTGTGCGCTGCCTCGGGCCTGGTCTCGGCGCTGCTGGTACGTGGCCTGGCAGGTGTCGCAGCGTGAGGCATTGCGGGTGAGGCGCCCGCAGTTCAGGCAGGGACGCTGGCGCCTCATACCTGCGGTGGCCACGTCCAGGCGTGGGTGTACTCGATGTCGTCGAGGCTGTCGGCGTACGTGACGGAGGTGCGCCACTGGATGGCGTCGCTGTCGAGCAGTACGCGGACGTTGACGATCCGGTCGTTCCAGACGCGGGTGATGATGGCCGGTGCCGTGTCGGCCCCGTTGTTCACTGCGGGGTCTGCAGGGACCAGGACGATCTGGCCGAGTGCGGGCGCGGGCATTGCTACCTCCGTTGGTCGTAGCCGGGTTGTGCGGATGTGGGCCAGCCGGGGTGTTGGCAGGTGGCCCGCAGGCAGGTGATGTCTCCGCCGGAGGCGAAGTGGACGTGCTTGCCCTGCACGGCCAGGAGGTGAGCGGCCTCGGCGGCGCTGCGTGGCGCCGTGGCGGTGTCGGGCATGAGCGCTCCGTCCTGTGCTTTGAACTGGGCCATGAAGGTGCGCATGCGTTCTCGCATCGCCTCGATGACCTTGCGCTCCAACCACCGGGTCACCTGACGGCTGTGGAAGTCCGCGTGGGGATCAGGCACAGCTGGCTCCGTCTCGGCGTGTTGGGGCACGGCGCAGCTCCGGGATTCAGGTCTCCGGGAGCTGCGCCGTGGACTGGGTGCCGGGTGGGGTGCGCCGCCCAGGCCTGCGCGTTCCTGGGCGGCGGCTTTCCCCTCCACCCCTCCGCATGAGGTGGTTAGTGGGCGACCAGGCGCAGGGCGCGGCCGCGGGTGGCCCTTTCGGCTCGGGCGAGGTCGGCGAGGGCGTAGAGGGGGCGGCCGTGGTCGTCGAGGCCGGCGGCCGTGAGATGCCCGCGCGCGACCCAGTTGCAGATGGCCGGGCGGGTGACGGCGGCCGCGGTGGCGCTGATGGTGCGGCGCCACTGGGTGGCGAGGTCGGCGGCCTGGGCGCCGTTGTAGAGCTGGGTCACGGGCCTCCGTTCGGACGTGCGACAGCCCCGGGCCTGGTGGGGTCCGGGGCTGTCTTGAGCGGCCTGGGCACACGTGTGGTGCTGGCCCTATGTTCACGCTAAGTGAGGATCTTGTCCAGCAGAAACGCGCGGGTGTGTCAGGCGGCGTTGTCGGCCTGGTGCTGGGCGAGGTAGCGGGCGGTGTGCTGGTCGTAGGCGTCGGGGGTCATCTGGTGGCCGCAGTCGAGGCAGTGGATGTGCCAGCGGCCGTCGGTCTTGACGAGGGTGCAGAGGTCGCAGGCGGGGCACGGTGCTGCTCGCGGGTGGTGTCTCGGGGTGGTGTGGGTGAGGTTGCGGAGGCGGCGGATGAGGTCGCCGAGCTGGCGGTGGAGGTCGCCGGCGAGCGGGAGGGTGAGGGCGAAGGGGAGGTAGGCGGTGAGCCATTGGCACCAGCCGGTGATGGTGGCGCCGTGGCGTGGCCGGGCCTGCTCGCAGGGGCGGATGTAGACGGCGCCGTGCCGGTCCCGGGTGACGGACGGGTGGTGGTAGGTGATGTGGCCGGCCCAGGCGTCGAGGACGGCGGCGATGGGTGCGGTGCCGTCGTCGTCGGGGTCGGGGGTGTCGTCGAGGCGGCCGGGGCCGAGGAGGACCAGGACGCGGATGTCGACGGGCAGTGGGGCGTGGGCGCGGCCGGTCCCGCCGGTGCGGCCCTGGGTGGGCTGTACCGACGGGACGAGGAACTGTTCCAGGAGCCGGGCCTGGTGCGGGAGTTCGGTGAGCCATCCGCGGAGCTCGCCGGAGTGGACCAGGCACAGGTGCTGGCCGTCCGGTGAGTTGCGGGGGCAGATGGCGCAGCTAGTCACGGCCGGCCTTGCCCGCGCGGGCGTTGACGAGGGAGGGGATGGAGGGCTTGCCCTTGCGGCGGCTGATGCGGTCCTCGCCCATGACGATGGCGCCGAGCTCGTCGAACTTTTTGAAGACGCGGGCGACGGCGTCGTCCATGGCCTGCTTGGTGACCTTGTTGAGCGCGGCCAGCTGCTTCTTGACCTCGTCGCTGAACAGTTCGTCGGTGAGGAGAGGGAGGAGCTCGCGGGCCTCGCGCTTTTCCCGGCGGATGTCCTTGAGGACGCCGTGGGCCTCGCGGATGAGCTCGCGCAGCTCGTCGTTGAGTTGCTGCTGCTGTTCGATGCTGGGCTGGGTCACTTCTGGGTCCCGTCCGTCCGGCCACAGGTGTGCTCGGCGCCGTTGGTACGGAAGCCGGCTTCACAGCAGTCTCGCCGCTGCTCGTACATTCGTTCGATCTGGGTGGCGAATTTCTGCACGGACTGCTGAATCGCGTCCTGGAAGTCGGCGAGGGCGGCCTCGCCTTCGGCGTGGCGGAGTTGGGCGTAGACGGATCCGATCATCTCGGCGAACGCGCATCGCGGGAGGGCCACGTAGAGGGCCGCGGTGTCGTCGCCTTGGTGGTCGTAGGCGCCGTAGAGGGCGAGGAAGAGGGAGCTGTCGCCGTGGGCGCAGTGCAGGTGCTGTTCGACCCTGACGCCGCTGCGGTTGGCGAAGAAGGTCTTGTCGGGGTTGACGTAGACGTGCTCGGGCATCGGGGTCTCCGGTCGGTGGGTGAGGGGCATCCGTACTGGCGGGTAGTGGGGCTGCCTCGCGCGCACGCGCGTGCCTGCAATTGCGCGCGCGGAACGCAGGCGGGCGCGTGCGCGCGAGGGCTGGGTCATTCGTCGGGGGTGCGGGCAGGGAGGGCGTCGATGGCGCGGCAGGTGTCGAAGTCTTTGCGGCGTGCCTGGAGTCGTTCGCGGCGGGTGCGGTAGGCCTCGGGGAGGTTGCTGAGGTGGTCCCAGGCGCTCATGGCGAGCAGGGCCAGGCCGACGCAGAGGGCGATGCTGAAGAGTGCGGCGAGTCCGCCGATGAAGGCGACGGCGAGTGTCTGCAGGGGTGTCATCGGTGCTGGTTCCTACGGGAGATGAGGCGGGTGGTGAAGTCGACGACGGTCTCGTGGGTGGTGAGGACGGTGACGCAGGCGCCGATGCCGGCCCAGATCCAGAGGTCGAGGCGGATGGCGAAGGCGGTGGAGAGGGCTGCTAGGAAGGCGATGAGCGCGCCGGTGATGATGTTGAGGCGGGTGGGTATCGGGGTCGTCGAGGTGGCGCGGGTGATGGTGTAGCCGTGGTGGGCGAGGGTGGCGCTGACGTGGTCGGCGACGTCGGGTGCGTGGAACTGGGTGCCGGGGTCGGCGGTCGTCCACCAGTCGTAGAGCGCGGCGGATATGAGCTCGGTGGGTTCTTCTGTGGCGAGGGTGCGGTCAGCGGGCACGGGCGGCTTCCTTGAGCTGGGTGCGGATCTGGTTGATGGCTTGGGCGCCGGCGCCGAGGTGGCACGCGATCTGCCAGTCGCTCGCGCCCTTGCTGATGAGGTAGGTGATCGCTGCGGCCTGGCTGATGGCCGGGTTCGTGTTGCTGATGTCGTCGGCGAGGTGTTCGCCAGCGATGCAGGCCGGGGCCGTGCAGATGGTGCGGATGTAGCCGACGGGGTCGCAGCCGTGGCGGCGCCGGAAGATGACGTAGCGGGCGTTGTAGCGGGCGTTGTTCGCGTAGAGCAGGGGTGTACGGCCGCGGGTGGGCCCGGTCCAGCGGAGGTGTCCGTCGCCGAAGGCCTCGGTGTGGAGGGCTAGAGCCTCGGCGAAGGAGCGCGAGGGAGCGGTGCGCTTGGGGACGACGACTTGGTGGTCGTCGCGGAGGGAGGCGATCGTGGTCCGGCTGAGCCCGGTCTCACGGTGGACGGCTTCGAGGGTGTCGCCGGTGCGCAGCATGGTGAGGACCTTGGGTGTGAGCGCGTCGACGGCGCGGGTGCGCCAGGCAGGGCCGGGTCGGGTCATCGCTGCCACCTGGTGGGGCGGACGCCGGTGTGGGTGCGGCTGGTGGTGCGTCGGCGGGCGGCTGCTCGGGAGCGGGCGATGGGGCAGGACGCGATGTGGGGGCGGCGGAGGACCTCGCGGGTCTCGATGGCGGGGCGGGCGGCGGACAGCTGGCGGGCCCAGTAGCGGCCTTCGGCGTCGACGCGGATGGCCTGGTTGCCGGTGGAGTCCTCGGGTGGGTCGATGGCGATGGGGACGCGGTTGGCGGTGGTGGTGCACCAGAGGACTGCGCGGTCGCAGTCGTCGCAGCGGCCGAAGCCGTTGCGGGGTGTCGTGCGAGGCGGGTACATCGGCAGGGGTCCTTCCGTGTCAGGCGGTGGCCGTGGGTCTGGGGTGCGGATGGGGCGGGTGTGCTGCGCGGCGGCGGGCCTCGCGTAGCTCGGTGCAGGCCTTGCAGGGGGTGCCGGTGTGGCGTTGGTAGCCGCGGTAGCAGTCGGTGGTGCCGCAGGGCCCGGGGGCCACGGGGAGCGCGGCGTGGAGGATCCAGGCGCCGGGGTCGCGGATGGTGTCGGTCCAGCCGCGGAGGGTCTGCAGCTGGTCGCGGATGTCCTCGGGCCAGATGCCGGCGTCGAGTTGGCGTCCGATCTCCCGGGCGATTCGGCGGACCTGGAAGATCTGGACGGCGGGCAGGAGGTCTCTGACAGGGGCCAGGACGGCCCAGACGCGTGGGCTGAGGGTGAGCGGCGGTCCGGCGTACGCGGAGCGCGCTGAGGGGCGTACGGCGGGCCGGAACGTGGCAGCGACCGAAGCGACTGAGACGGCGTTATCCACAGGCTCGCCGACCCACTTACGGTCGTCTCGCCTCCGGCGGAAAGGACCACCCGGCGGGGTGTTCCTCGCGTCGTTCAGTTCTTGGTCTTCCTTATACGCGAGCGATCCGTCACCAAGATCAGGACCCGATCCGTCACCAGGATCAGGGGTCACGGGCGGCTCGGTGGCGGGGTGGACGGGGTCGTCGTGCACGGTGACGGCGTGGCGGCCGCGGTACCCGGCGCCCTTGTCGAGGGAGATCCAGCCGAGGTCGGTGAGCTCGTCCAGGAGGCGGGAGACGGCGGCCTCGGCGAGGGCCTGGCCCTTGCTCTTGCCGCTGTGGTGGCGGAGCAGGCCGGCGAGCTCGGCGAGGGTGGGCTGGTGGCCGCGGACGTGGACCTGGTAGCGGAGGGCGAGGTAGAGGCGGTGCAGGACCGGGCGCAGGGTGTCGGCGGCGAGGACGGGCCCCCACACGTACGCCTCGCCGCGGGCTGGGGTGCGGCACCAGCGTTCGGCGGTGCGGCCGGTGCCGGTGCCGGGGTGGCTGCGGCGGTGGGTGTAGAGCTCGCGTACGCCGTCGGTCGGCGCGGGGCGGCCGAGGCGGCGCAGGCCTCGCTCGACCGTGGAGACGGAGGTGCCGAGGTAGGTGGCGAGGCGCTCGACGCCGGCGGTGGAGACGCCGCGCGCGGACAGGGCGGCGACCTTGCCGTAGACGTTCGTGTCCGCGGGGGCGTACGTGTCGGCGTCGTTGACGATCCGCCAGGGGTAGCGGACCCACTGGCCCCGGGCAGCACTGCCGGCCCCGCCGCGGTGGCGGCGGGGCTCGGGAGCGAGCTCGGGCGAGTGGGTCACGGTGTCCTAGCTGGTCTCGGTACTGACGTCGGGGTGGGGAACGGTGTAGGTGGCGCCGCAGGGGCCGGTGCGCACGCCGGGGAAGATGTGCCGGTGCATCGAGCCGCAGCCGCCCGGGCCCTCGCAGTGCACGGCGTACTCGACGCGGCCCTGCGTACGGATCGGGTCGACGGCGGCCGCGGGGCACCCGTAGGCGGGTGGGTCGTCGGGCAGGAGCGGTAACTGGCCCTCGACGCCGCTCACTCGGGGTCCCCGCCGGGATGAGGGAGCCCGGTGGGCAGGGTCAGGGTGATCGGCCGGGTCACCTCGCGCGGCTCCCAGGTCTCGATGTCCGGCCGGGTGACCAGACCGGCCTGCATCAGCTGCATGACGCTGAGGCGGGCCTGCTTGGGGTTGATCTGGGCGCGGGCGGCGAGCCGTTCCATCTGCGTGCTGCCGGCGGGCAGGTATCCCGCGTCGCCGGCCATGTGCGCGAGGGTCCAGCCGAGCAGCAGGGCGTTGTGGTGGGGAACCTTGGTGGCCAGGAGGGCTTCCTCCCAGCGGTGGCGGTCGTAGGCGTTGCGGGTACGGGGTGCCAGGACTTGGGCTATGGCGGCAGGGGTCGGCATGCGCAGGGATTCCACGGTGGAGCTCCTCGGGTTGGATGGCCGGGCCCCGGGTGGCCGGGGCCCGGCAGGGTCGATGGCGGGCGGTCAGGTGCCGGATATGGGGATGGCGAGCGGCAGCGTTCTCTCGACCTCGGGCACGTCCTCGGTGACCGCGGGGCCGAGGGTGACCTCGGCTCCGTGCTGGCGCGTCCCCCAGCCGGTCCGGGCGCACGTCGCGGCGCCGTACCAGCGCATGACGCGCAGGACCGTCCAGGACGCGATGACGGCCAGGGGCATCAGGAGCCAGGTGACGGCCCGCTGGCGGATCCGTTCGTCGGAGCGGACGACGCCGAGGTAGCGCAGGGCCTGCGCCCAGCCGATCAGGAACGGCACCAGGAGGAACGACGCCGGCGGCAGGTTGCCGGAGCGCAGCGGCTCGACGACCAGGAGCCAGCCGACCACCACGGTGGACAGGGCCAGGCCGAACCAGCGCAGGAAGTGCGCCCAGTACGCCCAGCCGGTCACCGGCAGGTAGCGCATCCGCCACACGGAGCGGATCGTCGAGCCGCGCATCCACCGCAGGTACATGCGCAGGAAGTGCGACGGCTTCTCCGGCAGGGCGGTGAACACCACGGCGGAGGGCTGCTGGACCGTGGAGCCGCGCAGCAGGGCGTACAGGGTGAGCAGGGAGTCGTCGGAGAACTTCACCGGGCGGCCGAGGAACGTCTCGTGCAGGTAGCTGTCGAGGTTGTCGCGGACCACCGGGGCCCGGTAGGCGGCCAGCGGGCCGGAGTTGACGAGGACGCAGCCCATAGCGGACAGGGCGGAGCGGTCGGTGAGCTGCCCGGTGGTGAACCACAGATCCGTCACCCTCGTGAGCAGGTTGGCCCGGTGGTTGGTCGCCAGGACGATCCCGGCGACCGACTGCACCTGCTTGCGGGCGAGCGGCAGGAGGAGCTCGTCGACCGCGTAGGGGTCCAGGCAGGAGTCCGAGTCGACCGTGATGTAGACGTCCGCGATCGGGCTCGCGTGGACGCCGGCGGCCTGGGCCTCGCGCTTGCCCGCGTTGGCCTGGCGGTGCCACGTCGTCGTGATGCCGGCGGCGGCCGCGGCCGCGGTCCACCAGGTCCTGACGGCCGCGTAGTCGCTGCTCGTCGAGCCGTCGTCGACGACGTGCACCGAGTCCGGGCGCCGGGTCTGGCCGATCAGCGATTCGAGGCCCAGCTTCAAGTAACCGGGGTCCTCGTTGTAGACGGGCAGCAGGACGGCGACGTGCAGCGCGTCGAGCTGGCGGCGAGCGCGCGGGCTCGGCCGCCGCGTGCGCTCGCAGTGATAGAGCACGGTCTGGGCGAGCAGGATCACGAACGTGGTCGACCAGACGGCGGCGAGACGGCCGCTGGTACGGCCCTCGAACTGGCCGGCCTGCAGGCCGTGATGGGCGGCCCAGACGGCGGCCGCCACCAGGACGACAGCCGCGCCGAACGCGGAACCGGAGCGGTGAACGTGGGCGGACAGGGGCTGAGTCACTGCTGCCCCGCCTTCCTGCCCCGGCGGAAGCCGAAGCGGATCAGGAAGGCGCCTGCGGCGATGACGGCGCCGGCGACGGCCAGGAGGTACCAGCCGGAGATGACCGTGCCGCCGATGACGATGGCGATGGTTCCGGTACGGGCGAGGTGCGCATGGTCGGACACGAAGAGCTTCCTGTTCTGGGTCAGGGCCGGCCCCGGGTGGGCCGGGCGTCTGGCGGAGGGGCGCCCGGGCATTCCCGGGCGTGGGTCTCGGCGATGGTGTGGGTCAGGTGGGTGACCTCGGCCGCGCCGTGGGCCTCATAGCGGCCGCCGGGGCACGCCGGTCCGCGAACCGGACCCACAGGCCCGGGTAATCGCGCGGCGGCCACCGGTCGGCCACGACGTCCTACTCGGCGCCGGGAGCCGGGTCGGTCACGCGCTCGGGCCGTACGGCGGTCACGAGCGTCATGTCCCGGACGATGAACGGGGCGCCGGCCTCGACCTCGCCCCGGGCGAGCGCGGTCCGGTAGCCGAAGGCCATCGCGACGATCGCCTGGTGCACGAGCGCATCGACGCTCTTGCCGGTCTGCGCCAGGATCGCCAGATCACGGCAACACCCGGCGCACCGGCTCAGGTCGAGTGCGCCACACTGCTGCGCCATGCCCTGCGCCATGCGCTGCGGGAGCGCGGGGCGTGGCGCAGCCTGCGCATCCGGCGCAGGACGGCCCGGCTCACCGGTGGCGCAGTCTGCGCTGCCCAGCTCACCGTGGCGTGCGCCACCCTCGCTGACCTGCGGCGCAGCCTGCGCCACCGCGTCCGGCTCTTCCTGCGCCACGGCTCCAAGGTCGCGCCGTACGGTGTCCTTGGAGACGCCGAGGCGCTCACCGATGGCGCGGTGGCTCAGCTCCGGCTCATCCTGCGCCAGTTGGCGCACCCGGTCGCGGCGCACATTGCGCGCCGAGCCCGGCGTCACTGTGCACGCCCGACGTGGACGGGGCGGCCGTCGCGGACCACGGTGAGCCGCTCGGACCCGGCCGCGAACCAGGCCTCGTACAGCGGGTCGTCGGAGGCCTCGGTGGTGAACCAGCCGGCCAGCTTCTCGACCGCGTCCTCGGCCATGTCGGCGGGCAAGCTGTGGCTGAGCAGCTGCATGTTCATCAGGCCGTCGCCGACGTCGCCGACGATGTACGTCTCGCCGAACGCTTCCAGGCCGTCGGTCCGCTCGTAGCAGACGTGAACCAGGTCCCCGGGGCGGGCCGGGTACCAGGGCGCGGAGGTGAGCTGCTGGTCGCCGTCAAGGAGCGGCGCGAGCTCGCCCACCAGGTCTCCGGTGCCCTTGGCAGCGTCGGCCCGGGCGAGCGGACTGTCTTCGATGGGCCGGGGGCGGCCGAACAGGGCGGTGAACACGGCCGCTGCGAGGGCATCGGCGTCGCCGCTCCACGTGTTCTGGCTGCCGGTCCGGACGTCTTCGACGACCTGGACGCTGATGCGGGCCGGGATGGCGCCGGGGATGAGGCGCTCGATGGCCTCGGTGATGATCTGGAGTCGCACGTCGCGACGCATGTGCATCCTTCGATGTGGTGCCCGGGCGGGCGGGACGGTTGTCAGGGCACGTCACGCCCGCCCGGAGATGAGGGTGGGTCAGGGGTGGGTCAGGTTCGTTTCCGGGAAGCGGCGAGAGCGGCGACGGGCGCGGTGACGCGGAACCCCTCGCGGGTCAGGTCGGCGGCCGCGCGGTGGGCGATGCGCTTGACCTCGTCCTGCTCCAGGCCGGGAACCTCGATCGAGAGTCGGGCGGCGATGACTGAGATCGCGGCCTCGGCGATGTATCCCTGGCGCGCCATAGCGGCTCCTTCTCCTGCTGGGCTTCCTTGCGGTCGCGGCGGACGTAGGCGGGCAGCCAGCCCGGGATGGTGCGGGCTGCCAGCCACGCGGGGACGTGGATGGTGTGGCCGATCAGGCGGTCGGCGACCAGGGCAATCGCCCACCAGGCGGCGATGACGACCGCGAAGATCAGGAGCGCTCGGGTGACAGTCACCGGGCCACCTCGCGGCCCTCGAAGCGGATGAGTGCGACGTCGAGGTAGACCGCGTTGATCCAGCGGCCATCGGTTCCGTCCGGCGGACTCCACATGAGGCTGAGGTCCTGCTCGGCGAGGTCCAGGGCGGCCAGCGCGATCAAGCGCGGGTCGGCCAGAGTGTCGACGTTCAGGAGCTCCGTCTCATCGACGGCGTTGTGCGCGGACCAGCCGGTCACGTGCGACCACGCGAGCGTCAGGCCCTTCTCGCGGACCCCGTCGTCCAGCAGGGCCGTCCCCGCCGGCCACACGACGCGCATGAACAGCACTGGGTGGCCGGGCTTCGCGTCGCGTAATCCGACCTCGACGGCGACGGGAGGCATCAACGCGGCATCGAGCTCCGCCACGACGGCGTCGGCGTACGGGAGGTGCGGGAGCGTCAGGGCCCGGGTGGCATTGCCCACGGACCGGATGCGGTCCAGGGTGCTCTTCCCGGCGGTGACAGCCGCCCTCTCCTCGATGGCGGTCACGCCACACCGCCCAGGGCGGAGGCCTCGGCGAGCCGGGCACCGATCCACTTGACGGCCGCCGGGACCGTGCGCAGTGGCGTACCGCCGCGGCCGCGGCCGTCGTTGGCGTGCGCCCACCGGATCCGCTGCCCGTACCCGAACTGGCCCTTGGGGTCGGGCACGGCAAGCGCCGTCCACACGATGCCGCCGCGATCGCCTCGGCCCTGGGTGATCTGACCAACGATCGAGGCTTCGGTGACCTCCTTCACCCCGGTCCGGGTGAGGACGAAGTCGTGAGGATCGTCGGTGCGGTAGCTGCCGATGTCGAGGTACGGGTGGCCGGGCCAGAGCAGCAGGCCGGCCACCTGACGCGGGGCCAGGCCGTAGCCGAGGGCCGTGGTGCTGGTCGGCAAGGTGCGGGTGTCGGCGGTCTTCTCGCGGGTGATGAGCTCGGCGGCGCCGCACGACTTGCAGACGATGCGGATCATGGTCTGGGTGAAGGTGTTGCGGTGGCCGCAGTCCTCCTGCGGGCAGGAGTGTTTGATCGGGTCGTCGCCCCGGTACTGGTAGCGGGCCGTGCGCTCCTCGTCGCGGATGCCGATGTCCCACGACGGACGCTTGCATCCCTTGAGGTGCTCGGGCTTGTCCCAGCCCAGGTACGTGTCCAGGGGCGAGATCACTGCACACCGCCCATGGCGGCCAGGTAGTCGGCGTCGGCGAGCTCTTCGGCGGCCTCGGCGAGGGCGTTGGTGACGCAGTAGGCGCTGCAGTACCAGCGCGGCTCGCCCTCGACGCCAGCGACCTCGATGCGCGTCCAGCCGAACAGGGCCGGGTCGGAGGCGTCCAGGTCCTCGGGGGTGCCGCACAGCGTCTGCTTGCAGGGCTCGTCGACGACGCGGGCTTCTCCGTCGAGCAGGTTCGCGAGGGCGGGGCGGTCGTCGCCGGTGACTACCAGGTCCGCGCGGCCGCCGTACACCGAGGTGCACTGCAGCGTGACGGCCTTGGCCGTGTCGGCCTCGGCCGGGAGTCCTGCGTGGCGATTCCACGTGAGCGTCATGGGCAGGCCGTCGGTCGCGGTGATGCCGGCCTCGGCGGCGACGGCGACGGCGGCCACGAGCAGCAGTTCGTCGCCGCGCCGGCCCTCGCACAGGCGCATCACGGCGGCGACCTGGCGGCGTGATCCCGCCATCACGGCGAGCTGCTCGCGGAGGTCGGCGGTCTCGGCCCGGCATTCGGCGCGGGTCTGCTCGACGGCGGCGGAGACGGCGGCCTCGACGCTCGCGGCGTCGAAGAGGATGCCGGCGGTGCGCTCGGCCTGGGCGAGGTCCTCGCCGGTGGCGGAGCCGTCCGCCTTCAGCACCGCGTCGAGGACGGCGGCCGCGGCTGCGGTCTCCAGAGACATCGGGGCGGCGGCCACGAGGGTGCCGGTCAGGGACAGGGGCGGCATGGCCCCCGGGTTCTGGGATGATGCGGTCACGGTGTTCCACTCCTTCACGGGGTGTGGTGCGCTGAGGGGTCGCGATCCGGGGACGAGCCGGGCGCGGCCCCGAACTGTTGGGTCAGGCGGCCGTGCGGCGGGCGGCGCGGGCCTTGAGGGCCGGAGCCTCGGTGGCGCGGCGCGACCGGAGCGGGATGAACGCGCGGACCAGGGCCGCGTCCTCCGCCGAGAGCGGCGGAGCGGCAGACACGATCGAGTCGATGTACGCCTGCCGCTCCGACTCGGTCACGCGGCGTTCCCGGCGTCGTCGAGGAGGTCGTCATCGTCGGCCTGCAGGACCGTCTTCAAAGCGGCGTAGACCTGCGGCGACGGCTGGGATCCACCTTGTTCGATCTTGTAGAGATTCCAGTGCGAGCAACCCGCCGCCTCGGCGACCTCGGTCACCTTGAGGCACCGGTCCTCGCGCACATGCCGGAGCTTTGCTCCGGAGATCTTCCGGCTCAACATGGACTCCAAGCTACTCCATTTATTGGAATGCTCAAGCCTTACCTGCCAGTAGCTTGGACAGTAGTTGGGTGATATTGGAGTCACGGAGCGAGAGTGAGAGCACGGATGTCCAGGTCAGAGCGCATGACGAACATTGGAGTAGGTTGGAATGCAGATGTACTCTCAGCGCATGACAGCCGCCCCAGAACCGCGCGTACGGCTAGCGCAGTACATCGAGCGCCGGATCACGACCCTCGCCCTGGAATACGCCGAGGTCTGCCGCAGGGCCGACATCTCCGACGAAACCCTCGGCAAGATCCGCAAAGGCATGCGAGCGCGCAGCTCGACTTACTACAAGCTGGAGCGGGCGCTTGAGTGGGTGCGCGGCAGCGTCGCCGCGATCCTCGATGGCGGTGAACCGACGGCAGTCGAAGACGGCACCCTCCCCGGGGTGCCGGCCGCCGAGCTCGCCGAGGAACTCAGCCTCGCGCAGCGGCTATTGGCCTCCACCATCCGCGAGCTTCGCTTGACGCCGAGCGAGGCGGATGAGGTCTGGCGGCGGGTGCGGCTGGAATTGGAGCGCTCCCACGGGGAGGAATCCGGTCAAGCAACCCAGGAGCGTCAAAATCCTCGCGCCGGATAGTAAAGTCTCGGTCACGACCCGTTGAATGTTGTACTCCTGTTACGGAGATATTGCGGAGAGTGGTCCTCCCCCACATATGACACGTGCACGTACCTGGGGAGGGATGCTCATGTCGCAAGTTGGGCAGGTCGTCGCCGCAGTGGCGGGAGGGGCGATTATCGCGATCTCCGTGATGGCTGGGGTGAAGGCTTTCGGCCTTCACCGCAGGGCCGAGGAGCAGCGCAGAATCGATTTGGCAGTGGGTGCTGTGCTGGGCACCGTGGAAGCGGCCCGGAAAGCGCGCCGGGAACGTCCTCCGGCCGGTTCGCCGGATGACCCTCCGGTGGAGAAGAGAGCCGAAGAGCGGTCCCGGGCGCATCTGAGACTGATCACCCGGCCGCCCCGTGGTCCTGGTCAGCCGGGGTCGGCGGCGCGGGCGGAAAGGTCAGTTCGGGCGAGGGGCCGGTGACGGCGCCGTTTGGCGCCACTCGAGACGTTCTGCGATCGCGTCCCGCCCGGTGCGGGGGCTGGGCAGGACGCACGCCCTCCCGAGGTAGCCGGGGCCCAGGACGAGTCGCGCGGTTGCCCGGCGCGCCCGCAGAGGAGCCTCGCCCCAGGAGTCCCATACGTCCGCGCCCGGCCTGAGGATGGCGAGGATGGCGGCGGGAACGGTGAGTTCCCGCTCCCTCGCCTCCAGCGCGGCCACTTCGGCTTCCTTGGCTTCGAGGCTGGTGGCCAGGATCCTGACCTCGGCGAGGGTAGTGCCCTTCGCGTCTCGCATCTCGTCTCGGTCGGCGCGGGCCCGGGCCAGGTCGGCGCGCACTGCGCGGACGGTGGCGTCGTCGGAGCCGGGTGCGCGGAGGACCTCGTAGATGTCCGGGCGGGCGAGGTAGGACATGAGGATGCCGGGACGGCCGCGGTCGCCGAGGATGAGGTCGTCGACTCCAGCTTTCTGGATCTTCAGGTTGCAGCCACGGCAGCGGTAGACGGGGTAGCGCCCGGGCGCGGATCTGACAGAGAGCTGGCCATCGCACCGGCCGCAGTAGAGGCCGGCCGTGAGGACGTGCTGAACAGGTCCGGCGCTGAGCCGCGAGGGATCGGTGACCATCCGGTAGACGGACCAGAACCGCTCCTCCGGGATGAGGCCGTCCCACACGCCGGGGTACACCGTGCCCTGGTAGTAGCGCAGTCCGGCGTACGAGTGCCTGGTCGCCATGGCTCGGAGATACCCGTGGGTGAGCGGGCCGCCGGACAGATTGAGGTACCCACGTTCCTTGAAGGTGCGGGTGATCTCGGCGAAGGAGTGCCCCGTGTCGAGCATCTCGAAGAGCTCCTTCGGGACCATCGACCGGGTCTCGTCCTCGACCCAGGTGACCAACTTCCCGGTGCGCTGGTCGTATACCGGCTTGAGGCCGTACGGGGCCTCGCCGTGCGGCCGGCCTCTGCGTGCTTCCTTCGGGGTCGTGCGCGCGACGCGCTTGTGGGTCTTGTACGACTCGTACTCCGAGTCGTTGGCGTCGTCGATCAGGGCTTTGCGGTCGCGGCCGTTGGCCGGGTCGTACAGGCGCTCATGGGTCGTGACCCAGATCTTGACGCCCTTGTCCTCGCACAGCTCGATGAAGCTGACCCACTCGCCGACGCGCCGGGATCCGCGCGAGGACTCCCACAGCATGAGGATGTCGGCCCCGAACGCGCTCTCGCGCCCGGTCGGTCCGCTCCCCAGGTCGGCGACCAGCTGCTCGAAGTCACCGCGTCGGCCGCGGGCGTAGCGCGAGGCACTCACGCCGTCGTCGATGTACGGATCCCCGAGGTCCCAGTCCTGCTCGTCGGCGGCCGACGCGTTGTCTGCCCCCTGGTCCTCGATACTGGTGCCGCCCTTGTTATCGGACAGGCGGCGGTACTCCCGGGCGACCAATCTCTCCATGCCTACGTGATACCAGAGTTGGGACCCGTAGTCGCTACTTCTGCACGCTCCTGGAGATCGGCCCGGCCGGGGCCTCGGCGGACCACTCGGCCGATCCGACGACCGTGCAGGACGTCTTCGTCCGCATCGGCGGTGCCGGCGCGGGCAGGGCGACGACCAGCATCGTCGTCAACAGCAGGCACACGATCATCGACCACACCTGGGTGTGGCGCGCCGACCACGGCACCGGTGTCGGCTGGGAGACCAACAGGGCCGACTACGGCATCCGCGTCAACGGCGACGACGTCCTGGCCACCGGCCTGTTCGTCGAGCACTTCAACAAGTACGACGTGCAGTGGTACGGCCAGCGGGGCCGCACCGTCTTCTTCCAGAACGAGAAGGCGTACGACGCGCCCAACCAGGCCGCCGTGCAGAACGGGAGCGTCAAGGGGTACGCGGCCTACAAGGTCGGCGACAACGTGACCACCCACGAGGGCTGGGGTCTGGGCAGCTACTGCTACTACAACGTCGACCCGACGATCGTCCAGCACCACGGCTTCGCGGCGCCGAACCGGCCGGGCGTCAAGTTCCACGATCTGCTGGTGGTCTCGCTCGGCGGCAACGGGCAGTACGAGCACGTCGTCAACGACACGGGCTCGCCCACGTCGGGCACCTCGACGGTGCCGTCGACCGTGGTCTCGTATCCCTGACGATTCCCGGCACCGCGCTTCCGGCAGCCCGTTCCCGGCGGCCCGCCCGCACGGGTGCGCCCCGGGGAGCCCGCCCTCGACAGGGGGCCGGGTTCTCCGGGGCGAGGGCGCCGCTCGCCCGTGTCCGTCCGCGCCCGTCGTGTCAGTAGCGCTGGGCCTTGGTCAGGGCGGGGGTGAGCTGGGGCTCCGCGGGCTGCCTGCTGATCACGACCGGCTGCGCCTTCTTGCCGGGCTCGAGGTTCTCCTTCCCGACGAACGCCGTCTCCACGACCTTGCCGTCGGGGTTCTTCCAGTCGACCTGCACGGCGTACGAGGCCGTCTTGCCGCTCCTGTTGGTGATGGTGACCACCACGGCACGCAGTCCGCCGGTTTCCGACGTGGGCAGGCCGGTCATGCTGACCTCGGACGTGGCGTTGCCGCCGCCCTTGACGTTCTTCAGCTGCTTCTCGGCGGTGGCGGCCGCGCGGGCGGTGTCGGCCGAGACCGAGGCCGCGAACTCCGAGGCCCTGGCCGAGACGGAGGCGGCTGCGGAGGAGGCCCGCTCGGACGCCGACCCGATGATCGAGGAGGCCGCCGAGGCGATGGCGGACGGCGGAGTCCCCGTGAAGTTCGAGGCGTTCGGCGGAGTGGGCCGCGGGGTGATCGAGGCCGTTGCACTGTTGCCGCCGCCGTTGTCCGAGCTGCACGAGACGAGAGCGGAGCCGCACGCGATCGCGGACAGCAGGACAACGACACGCCGTGATCCGCTTCGGCCGTGGGGAACACGTCTGCTCATGGGGCTGGCCTCTTCCTGCCGTACGGGGCACGGCGGCTCGTCCCTTTTCCCGCCGTACGGACTCCCTCATGCTCCGCGCCGCTCCCCGCCACGGCGAACCACGGGGGCCCATTGGGGTGGCGGGGCCGGATCAGCCCCCGTGCCGTGCTCCGTCGAGCCACGCGTCCGTGACCGCCAGGGCCGCCGCCATGATGCTCAACTGCGGGTTGACCTCCGGGCAGCCCGGCAGGACCGACCCGTCCGCGATCAGGACTCCGCGCGCACCGCGGAGCCTGCCCTCGGGGTCGGCGGGTGCCCGCTGCGGATCGCCTCCCGCTGCCACCGTGCCGGTCGGGTGGAACGCCGACACGTGGAGATCTCGGGCGCGGACCGAGGTGAGCAGTTCGTCGAGCGCGTCGAGTGTCGCGGCGCGGGGTGCGCCGGGGACTCCGGTGAGCACCTCCGTCGCCCCCGCGGCGAACAGCAGTCGGCCCATGGCACGTACGGCGGTCATCAGGCGGTCGCCGTCACGGGGGTCGAGGTCGTAGCGGACGAGCGTCCGGTCCCGGCCCCTGACCTGGCCCGACGGGCGGTCGGCGATCATCGCGCCGAGGGTGGCCAGCCGGTCCGAGCCCTCCAGTTCGCGCCGCAGTTCCCGGCCGAGGCCGGGCAGGACGAAGCTGCTCATGCCGGGCGGGCTCGCGGTCGCCTCGACGAGGATCCCGTGTGCGTGCAGCTCCTCGACGCCGACGCTCTGGAGCACGCCCCGCCAGGCCGTCACCGGCTCGGCGAAGCGTCCGGCGACGCTGGTGGCCGGGTGCACGCTGAGGTTGCGGCCCAGACGGGGATGTCCGCCGAGGCCCGAGCGGCGCAGCAGGGGCGGAGTCCCGAGGGCGCCGGCCGCCGTCACGACGAGGGGACTGAGGATCTCCAGTTCGCCGCCGTCCGGGCGGCGCGCCCGGACTCCCGCGGCGCGGGGCGGGCCCGGCACGTCATGGTCGAGCAGGATGCGCAGGACCCGAGCGCCCGTGACGATCCGGGCACCGGCGGCGCAGGCGTCGGGCAGGACGGACAGCTGCACGCTCTGTTTGGCTCCGGTGGGGCAGCCCACCACGCACTGGCACGAGCCCTTGCAGCCGGGGGCGTTGCGGCGCAGCGGGGCGGCCCGCCAGCCGAGCCGTTCGGCGCCCCTGAGGGTGATCAGCCCGTTGTTGCCGAGGACGTCGAGCGGCTGGGGTGCCACCCGCAGGGTGCGCTCGACCTCGTCGAGGAGGGGTCCGAATCGCTCGGCGAGCCCGAACCCGAAGACACTCCGCCAGCGTTCGAGCACGTGGTCCGGAGTGCGGTAGCAGGTACCGGAGTTGACCACGGTGGTGCCACCGACGGCACGGCCGACGGGCAGCAGGACCGGTGGGCTGCCGAGGGCCACGGTGGCGCCGCCGTCCCGGTACAGCTCGGTGAACCGGTCGAGGGGTGCCCGGCGGCCGAAGGAGGCGGTCGTGTGGTGGCGGCCCTCCTCCAGGACGACGACGCTCAGTCCGGCGCGGGCGAGGGTCCGCGCCGCCATGGCGCCGCCCGCGCCGGAGCCGACGACGACGGCGTCGGCGGTGGTGCGGGCCGGCCACTCCTCGGCCGGCGTGCAGTCGAGGGGCGGATCCGCCGGGGCGGGTACGGAGGCGGGTTCGGGCTGGGTCCGTTCGGTGCCGGCGGCGAGCAGGACGGGAACCTTGAGGAGGTCCAGCAGCGGGGCGAGCCGGGGCCGCCCGGCCAGCGAGCGGAGCACGTCCTCGCGTTCGTCGGGGCGAAGCGCCGCCAGGGTCCTGCCGGTGCGCACCAGGGCGTACGTCTCCAGGGCGGCGACGGCGGTGCGCACCCCGGCGCGGGCCGGCCGGGGCAGTGCGGCGAGCACGGAATCGAGGCGTTGCGGGACTCGGGCGGGCCATCCGGCGGCGCCGTCGTCGGCGAGGAGCGCGGCGACCAGCCCGTCGGCGGTCATCGTTCGCCCGCCTCGGCGTGCGCGGTGCCGTCCAGGGTCCAGGAGGCTTCGGGGCGCCAGTGGCCCCACCAGCGTTCCAGGACGACACGGGCGTCCGCGGACTCGCTGTTGCGGCACACCGCCCGGGAGCCGTCCGGGTCACGGTACTCGAGGGTGAGTGTCCGTTCCGGGGGCTGGTTCACCTCGACGCGGATGCGGCGCAGGGCCGTCCGGCCGGTGACCGTCCACACCGGCAGGCCGAAGGCGGCCCGGAAGCGTCCGGGTCCCATCCGGCCGATCGCCGAGCGCTCCGGCCGCCGGGGCCAGGTGCGGCCGTTTAGTCGCAGGCGCAGGAAGACGAGCGGGGGCAGCCGGCGCAGCGCGGGCCGGGTGGACACGGCGGCGACGATCTCCAGGACGTCTCCGTCGCCGAGGTCGGCATGCAGCCAGGTCCACCGTTGCGCGTTGCCGTGCCCGTAGATCCGGGCCGAGGCTCCGGGTGCGCCGCGCAGGTTCAAGGTCGTTCCCTCGTACGAGATTTCGCCCTCGTACGTGGCGCGCGCGGCCGGCAGCATCTGGGCGGCGGGCAGCAGGGGGTGGCGCCAGGACCAGCGAGGGAAGGTGAACAGCGGTGGCCCCTGTGGGCGTTCGTGGAGTTTCCAGTGGAAGTCGCCCGCGCTGCCCGTGAGCCGGCCGTCGGCGTGGGTGATGTCCTCGGTGGCGAAGCCGTCGGCCGGCCGGGTCCAGGGGACGGGGCCGAAGCGGGCGTGGCGCACCTCGCCGTCACGGGGGAACGCGGCCGCCCAGCCATGGGCGAAGGGCTCGGATCCGTCGGCGGGAGCGACGAGTTCGTGGTGCAGCCAGATTCCGGTGCCGGTCGCCGGGTCGGTGAGGGTGGTGTACCAGACCTCGGTGCGGCCCGGAGTGCCGTTCCAGCGCGGGGCCGTGTGGTTCGCGAGGTCCTCGCGGCTCGGGAAGCGGAAGCCGAGCAGAAACGGGACGAGGCCGGTGGCGAGGGGGAAGCGCAGGACTCCCTCGCCCACCCTCGTCCGGTCCTCGTACAGGGTGAACGGCAGCACGGTCATCGAGTCGACGGGATGGCGGGGAGTCACCGACTTCCAGCCGTCCAGGGTGAGGCGGCGTCCGTCGGTGGTGAACGTGAGCCGGTAGCGGATGCGTCGCCGGGCGATCGGTGACACCTCCAACTCGCCCTCGGCGCAGGGGTCGTCGGTGTGTCCGGCGATGCGCACGCGGCCGCTCAGACGGGCCGGGGTGGTCCGGTGCGGAAGCAGGACCCGGTCCGCGACGGCGCGCAGATCGAGCCGGACGCGCCGCTCCCCCGCGTCGCCGTCGAGACGGACGGTGCCGAGCATCGTCTCCGTGAACACCGTGCCCCTCACGCGAGGCCCTCCAGCATGATGCGTTCGGTGTCCCGCAGATAGGCACCGGCCGCCTCGCGCGCGCGCCGGGCGTCCCCGGCGGTGACGGCCTCCACGACCGGCGCCAGCCTCCGGTGGGCGGCCTCCGGGTCGGTGAAGGGTCCCTTCAGCAGGGAACGGACCGGCAGGTAGGCGTTGAAGAGCGTGTTCGTGAGCAGGACGTAGACGCGGTTGCCCGTGGCCCGGGCCAGCGCGCGGTGCACCTCGACGTCGGCCAGCTGGACCGCGTCGGCGCCCTCGGCCCGCCGCAGGGCCGCGAGCAGCGCGCTCAGCTCGGCCCGTTGCGCGCGGGTGCCGCGTTCGGCAGCCCGTTCGGCGATCAACGCACCGATACCGCGCCGCACTTCGAACACCTCGTGCACCCAGCCGGAGTCGTGCCGTACGAGCATGGGCAGGAGATCCGCTCCGCCGAGCCGGGCGTAGTCCCGCACCCGGGTGCCCACTCCGTGCCGGGTCTCCAGCAGCCCGGCCTGGACGAGCCGCCCGAAGGCGTGCTTGAGCGTGGTGCGTGTGACGCCGTACCCGTCGGCCAGTCGCCGTTCCGGGGGAAGGTAACTCCCCGCCGGATGACGGCCGTCGAGTATGTCCGTGCGCAGCCGGTCCTCCAGGACGTCCACGATGGTCTCGCGGGGCAGTGCCTGCATGTTTCCCTCCACGCGTTTCCCTTTCCGGGCGAGTGGCTGAGTGGATGAGCCACTGAACCAGCGACCGGCCGTGGAGGTCAACCCCTGACTCGCCGGCAACTCGTTTCACCACAAGGCAAGTTGGACCGGACCAATCGTGTGCGAATCGTTGACATGTGCGCCGTCCGGCTCGATTCTGAGAGCGCTCTCAACGGGAAGCGGACGAGCCGCGTCCGCGTGAATCCACCTCGCTGAACCCCCACATCAAGGAGGCAGAGAGTGCGTGCGAGAACCAGATGGCCGGCCTGGGCGCTGGCCTCGGCAACGCTCACCACGGCGTTGCTCACCTTCGGAGCGCCCACCCGCGCCGAGGCCGCGGTCCCGGCGACCATCCCGCTCACCTTCACCAACAACTCCGGCCGCGCCGAGCAGATCTACCTCTACGACCTCGGCACACAGCTGTCTTCGGGACGGCAGGGCTGGGCCGACGCGAACGGCGCCTTCCACGCGTGGCCCGCGGGCGGCAACCCGCCGACACCCGCGCCGGACGCGTCGATCACGGGACCGGCGAACGGCCAGTCGAAGACGATCCGGCTCCCCAAGTTCTCCGGTCGGCTCTACTTCTCCTTCGGCCATAAGCTCGACTTCCGGGTGACGACCGGCGGTCTGGTGCAGCCGGCCGTCCAGAATCCGAGCGACCCGAACCACAACATCCTCTTCAACTGGTCCGAGTACACGCTCAACGACTCCGGTCTGTGGATCAACAGCACCCAGGTCGACATGTTCTCCGCGCCCTACGCCGTCGGCGTCAAGCTCGCCGACGGGACGACGAAGAGCACCGGGCACCTCAAATCCGGTGGCTACAACGGCGTCCTCAACGCGCTGCGCGGCCGGCCGGGCGGCTGGGCGAACCTCATCCAGACCCGGTCCGACGGCACGGTGCTGCGGGCGCTCGCCCCGGGGCACGGCATCGAGGCGGGGTCCCTTCCGGCCACCGTCATGGACGACTACATCAACCGCGTCTGGCAGAAGTACGGTTCGTCGACGCTGACGGTGACGCCGTTCGCCGACCAGCCGAACACCAAGTACTTCGGCCGGGTCTCCGGCGGCGTCATGAACTTCACCAACAGCTCGGGAGCGGTCGTCACCAGCTTCCAGAAGCCCGACTCGGACAGCGTCTTCGGCTGCTACAAGCGGCTCGACGCGCCCAACGACCTGGTGCGCGGGCCCATTTCACGCACGCTGTGCGCGGGGTTCAACCGCACCACACTGCTGACCAACCCCAACCAACCGGACACCACTTCCGCGAACTTCTACGCGGACGCGGTGACCAACCAGTACGCCCGCGCCATCCACGCGCAGATGGCGGACGGCAAGGCCTACGCGTTCGCGTTCGACGATGTCGGGAACCACGAGTCCCTGGTCAATGACGGCAATCCGCAGCAGGCCTTCGTCACGCTGGATCCGTTCAGCTGATTTCAGACACGTCGAAGGCGGGAGCGGGGCCGGGTCCCGGACGGGAACCGCCCCCGCGTCGCCGCGGCCCAGTCCCCTGGCCGCGGCGACGCGGGTGTCACCGGCTGTCGCCGGCCTCACCTGTCGCCGTCGGGATCCAGACAGAGCACGGGAACCCGTTGGACGAGGTTGTTGACGAAGCCGCCGCGGTTCCACGGCTGGCCGAGCGGCTGGGTGTGCCCGTCCGCGTCGGTGGCGCGCGCGCCGAGGACATGCCGGCCGGGGGTCGCCGTCCAGGTGAAGCGCCACGCGCGCCAGGCCCAGCGGTGGCCGTCCGGCGGGTCCAGCCGGGCCGGGTGCCAGGTGTGCCCCTCGTCCGTGCTCACCTCGACCCCGGTCACGGGCGCACACCCCGACCAGGCCCGTCCCGTCAGGGTGACGGCGCCCGGCGTCACGGCCCGCGCCCGCGACATGAAGTCGGGGAAGCCGGGCGGGACCATCAGGGCACGCGGGGCGATACGGGTGACCGGCTCGCCCTCTCCGGCGGCCTCCTGCCGCAGCCGGTACGCCACGGCCTGCTGGAATCCCCGGAACGGGGCGCTCGTCACCGTGATCTCCCGGAGCCACTTCACCTGGGCCATGCCGTACCAGCCGGGCACCACGAGCCGCAGTGGATACCCGTGCTGCGGTGGCAGCGGGGCTCCGTTCATCGCGTAGGCCACCAGGACCTCGGGCTCCTCGCCGCGCGCCACGTCCAGCGGAAGGGCCCGCTGATAGTCCTGCTCGACCCCGCGTTCCACGCCGTGATCGGCTCCGGTGAACACCACGTCCACCGCGTCCGGTTCGGCACCGGCCTCGGCGAGCAGCACGCGCAGCGGCACACCCGTCCACTCGGCCGTCCCGACCGCCTCGACCAGCCACGGCTGGCTCACCGGCCGGGGTGTCAGCAGGGCCCGCCCGTTGCCCGCGCACTCCATGGTCACCCGCTGTCTGACCGCGGGATACGCCTTCAGCCCGTCGACGCCGAGGAGCAGCGGGCGTCGTACCCGCCCACCGAGAACGAGCCGCCAGTCGGACTCCTCGGCGTACGGGATGTCGTAGTGCGTGAGCACATAGTGCAGCCCCGGCGGTGTGACCTCGTAGCGCAGAGCCTCGAGCGGCAGTCCGTGATTACGGGCGGCGAGAGCCAGCTCCTGGGCGCTGATGCCCTCGTCCGGGCCGGCCAGCCGGGCGGGTGCGCTCATGTCCTCGAGGCGTTGCCCCATGACTCCAGTGTCCGCCCGCGCGGGACCCGGTGGCTAGGGCTGGCTTGGGCCGGTGCTCCGGTCGACCAGATCGCGCCAGCCCGCCTCCAGGCGCTCCGGCGGCATACCGCGCTGGCGGGTGAGATGGGCGATCAGTGCCGGGTCCAGGTACCCCATCAGGGTCTGGGCGACGAGCTCGACGTCCGTGTCCGGTCCCGGTCCGGCCTGCCTCAGCAGCATGCACACGTGCATGAAGCGGACCCGGTACGGCGCCGAGGTGAAGCGGCGGGTGGACTCGGGCTCGGCGGCGAGGTACAGGTCGAGCCGGTCGGCGGTCAGACGCAGGGCCCGGCATCCGAAGGCGTGCAGGCGGTCCACCGCCGGCGCGCCGGGGCCGAGCGGGGCCGGACCGCTGATGAAGGCGTTCTGGAAGCGCTGCTCGGTGTGGTCGAGGAGAGCCATCAGCAGGCCGGTGCGGTCGCCGAAGCGCCGGAAGACGGTCCCCTTGCCCACCGCCGCCGCGCAGGCGACGCCTTCCATCGTGAGCTTGGCCACTCCCTGCTCCTCGACCAGCCGCGCCGCGGCCTCCAGCAGACGCGCGCGGTTGCGGGCGGCGTCGGCGCGCAGCGGGGCGGTCTCGGGCGCGGTGAGCTGCATGAGGACGGGCTCGTCGGGCGATTCCGATCGCTTCGGGAACGGCGGAAGTGGCTGGGACATGAAGCCAGCGTAACGGCATCCGGGGCCAACTGGACTGCGGTCCGCTTCGGTGGTAGACCTTAAGCGGACTTCGGTCCGTTTTATTGCGGCAGTGTTTCAGCGCTTTCACCCCCCAGGAGATATCCATGTCCGTACGCATCCTCGCGCTCGTCGGCAGCCTGCGCGCCGGTTCCCACAACCGTCAGCTCGCCGAGGCGGCCGTGAAGCTCGCCCCGGAGGGTGCCGAGGTCGAGCTCTTCGAGGGCCTGGCCGAGATCCCCTTCTACAACGAGGACATCGACGTCGAGGGCGACGTGCCCGCAGCCGCCGCCCGGCTGCGTGCCGCGGCCGGCTCGGCCGACGCCTTCCTGCTCTTCTCGCCGGAGTACAACGGCACCATCCCCGCGGTCCTCAAGAACGCCATCGACTGGCTGTCGCGTCCCTACGGCGCGGGCGCCTTCACCGGCAAGCCGGTCGTCGTGGCCGGCACCGCGTACGGCCAGTTCGGCGGCGTCTGGGCGCAGGACGAGGCCCGCAAGGCCGTGGGCATCGCCGGCGGCACCGTGCTGGAGGACATCAAGCTCTCCGTCCCCGGCTCCGTGGTCCGCTTCGCCGAGACGCACCCCGTCGACGACGCCGAGGTCGCGGCGCAGCTCTCCGAGGTCCTGAACCGACTGCACAGCCACGTCGAGGCCCCGGCCGCCGCCTGACAACTCCCTTGTGGGCCGGTCCGGTTGTCCCGGACCGGCCTTCGGCATGTCGTGAGTCGGTCACCGTACGTCCCAAGATCGCCACGACCCTGGCGGAGCCCCGGCCTCCGCGACAGGATGCCGCCATGAAGAGCGATCTCTTTTCCAGTGACCACATGGTGCAGCCGGCCGTCGCGGCGGGCATGACCGTCCAGAACGCCAAGTCCATCAAGTACGCAGTCCAGGGCGAGATGTTCGCGCGTCAGGGCGCGATGGTCGCCTACCGGGGCAGCCTTCAGTTCGAGCGCAAGGGCCAGGGCGTGGGAGGCATGCTCAAGCGGGCGGTCACCGGTGAGGGACTTCCGCTGATGACCGTCCGCGGGCAGGGCGAGGCCTGGTTCGCGCACGAGGCGCAGAACTGTTTCATCGTGGGCATCGAACCCGGCGACATGTTCACGGTCAACGGCCGCAACGTCCTGTGCTTCGACGCCTCGCTGTCGTACGAGATCAAGACCGTCAAGGGCGCGGGCATCACCGGCGGCGGTCTGTTCAACAGCGTCTTCACCGGTCAGGGCAGCCTGGGGCTGATATGCGAGGGCAACCCGCTCGTCATCCCCGTCTCCCAGCAACAGCCGGTGTTCGTCGACACGGACGCGGTCGTCGGCTGGACGGCGCAGCTGCGCACCTCACTGCACCGCTCGCAGTCGATCGGCTCGATGATCCGAGGGGGTTCGGGCGAGGCGGTACAGCTGAAGCTGGAGGGCGAGGGCTGTGTCGTCGTGCGCCCCAGTGAGGCGACGCCGCAGAAGACGCAGCAGCACTGATCCGGACAGCGCCGCAGGGGCCCCGCCGAACCGGCGGGGCCCCTCTTGTCCGCGCGCCGGATCCGTCCGTCAGCGGCCGGCGGCCGGGGTGTTGGCGACCGTGACGTTGACGGCGGCCCAGGCCGCGTCCACGGCCTTGTACTCGGCGCTGTTCGCGCCGTACATGTCGGTGGCGGCCTTCAGCGTGGCCTTGCGGGCGTCGTGGAAGTCGGTCGTGGAGACCATGTACCGGGTGAGCGCCCGGTAGAAGACGGCGGTGGCCTTGGTGCGGCCGATCCCGGTCACCCGGGAACCGTCGTAGGTCGGCGAGTCGTACGTCACGCCGTTGATCGTCTTGCGGCCGCTGCCCTCGGCGAGCAGGTAGAACGCGTGCGAGGAGACGCCGGAGCCGGCGTGCACCTCGGTGTCGTAGGCGGCTGGCGACCAGTAGTCGATCGTCTCCTCGAGCACGTCGAGGGACGGGTGGTCGAGGCGGCGCAGGAACTTCTGGGCGAGGCCGAGCTTCTCCCCCACCAGGTAGTTCGGCGGGTTCTTCGGGTTGTTCGCCGCGAACTCGACGTTCGAGCCGAAGATGTCGGCCAGCGACTCGTTGAGGGCGCCCGGCTCGCCGTACTGGTTCCCGTCGTTGTCCACGCGGGTGGGTTCGAGGGCGGCGGTCGCGTCGACGACTCCATGGGTCAGCTCGTGGCCCGTGACGTCCAGGACGACCAGCGGCTTCTTGAACAGATCGCCGTCACCGTCGCCGTACAGCATGCAGCCGCAGGTCGAGTCCCAGAAGGCGTTGCCGACCTTGCTGCCGAAGTGGACCATTCCGCGGGCACCGGCGCTGTTGTTCTTGATGCCCTTGCGGCCGAAGGTCTTCTTGTAGAAGTCCAGGGTCTGGGTGATGCCGTACTGGGCGTCGACCGCGGCGGTGGTCCGGGCCGAAGTGGTGCCGGTCCCCCACTTGTTGTCGCCGTCGGTGAACTTCTTGCCCCGCGCGAAGGACTCCAGCTCCTGGCCCTTGGCGTCCCGGGTCTCGGTGTTCCACCGGGTCGGGTCCTTGAGCAGGTAGCTGGTCCGCGCGGTCCGGGTGGTGGTCAGCGCCACCTTGCCGGCGAAGAGGGAGGACCCGCTGCCGGTGGCGGTGGCCGGGTAGTGGCCCGCGGCGGCGGCGCCGGTGAGGCCGGGCAGCCCGGCGGCGCCGGCCGCGGCCGTACCGGTCTGCGGGGTCGCACTCTCGCCGCGCTCGCGCAGCGTGGCCGCCAGGGACGGCGATATGAACTCGTCCGAGTTCGGGGTGTTGCTGCGGATCCGGCCGGTACGGGCGTCCACGACGACCGTGCTCGACCCGCCGGCCTCGGTGGTGTCGCTGTCCGTGACGAGCACCTGGTAGGCGAGGGCGGCGGCGCCGTCGCGGGCGTCCACGACGAGCTGTGCGGTGCCCGCGTCACCCTTCGCCACGGCCTCGGCCTTCCGCTCCGCCTGCTCGGGCGTCAGCTGCGCCTCTACGGTGGACGGCTTCACCACGTGGTCGGCGGCCCGGGTCACCCCCAGGTACTCGCCCCGCCTGCCGAGGTGGACGACCATGTCGCCGCCGAGGACCGGAAGGCCCTGGTGGGTGCGGACGAAGCGGACGTGCCGCTTTCCGTCCGGGTCCGTCATCACGTCCTTGGCCTGGAGGGTGTCCCCGGGGGTGACACCGGTGGCCGAGGCGTGCGCGAACGCCGCCGCCCTGGCAGCGGCCACCGGCGACGGGGCCGCGGCCGCCACGCGGGCGGGCCCGTCGGGTGCGGACGCGAAGGCGGGACCGGGGAGCGTGGCGGCCGTGGTCACGGCGACGGCGATCGCCACGCGGCGTATGTGGGGTCTACGCACTGAGATCCTTTGCACAGGGACGGCCGGGATCACCAACCGCCTTACGGCGCGGCGCCGTTGGACGCCACGGGAGCTGTCGGGCCCCGAAACGCCACCCTCACCGATTGCCCATGTACATGTAAAGAAGAAAGATCCCTTTTCTTGCACTTCAGGACGTTTCTTTACAAATATTTGCTTCTCGGTGATCGATGAGTGGCCAACAGTGCACCGACCGGACAGATGTGAGGAGGAATGAGGCGGTTGCCTGGCGAGTCCGATCAACGCGCGCATGTGACCGATGTCGCACCTCCCCGCACACGGAGGCCTCAGATGGTGCGGTCGGCGAGCGCGGACAGCACCGTGTGGAGTTCCGCCGCGGGCCCGGGGGCGAGGGCCGCCCCCGCCAGAAGCGTGTCCGCCGCGGCCAGATGCCGGCGCGCCTCGCGCACGGCCGCCGCCCGGCCCCCGGCCCGCTCGACGAGAGCCGTGGCACGGCGGACGCCGGCGGCGTCCAAGGAGTGGGAGAGCGCGAGGAGTTCGTCGAGTTCGCCGTACCCGGCCCCGCCGAGCGCCGCGAGCACCGGCAGGGTCTTCTTGCCCTGCCGCAGGTCGCTGTGGACCGGCTTCCCGGTGACCGCCGGATCGCCCCAGATGCCCAGCACGTCGTCGGCGATCTGGAAGGCGACTCCCAGATGGCGTCCGGCGCGGTCCAGCACGGTCACGGCCCGGTCAGGCGCTCCGGCCAGCCGGGCGCCCAGGGCCAGGGCGCAGCCGAGCAGGGCACCGGTCTTGCGCTCGGCCATCACCTCGTACTCCGCCACCCCGACCGCCTCGGGCCCGGTCCAGGGCCGGTCGGCGAACAGCAGGTCGTCGGCCTGGCCGCGGACCAGGTCACCGAGCGCCGAGGTCAACTGCCTTACGGCGGAACCGGCTTGAGGGGTGGCGGCCACGGTCTCGACGGCCAGCGCGAACAGCGCGTCGCCCGCGAGGACGGCGGGACCGGTGCCGTACGCCTTCCACAGGGCCGGGCGTCCGCGGCGCAGTGCGTCACCGTCCATGATGTCGTCGTGGAGCAGCGAGAAGACATGTACGAGCTCCACCGCCACGGCGCCCGGCACGCCCGCCTCGGCCGGGCCCGAGACGATCTCCGCCCCGAGGACGGCCAGCGCCTGTCGCACCCCTTTGCCCTGGCCGTGGTCGGCGGGGGCGCCGCCGACCTCGCAGTGGCCGAGCGCGTACCCGGCCATCTCGGCCACCCAGGGGTGCAGTGTGCCGATCGCCTCCGACAAGGCGGGGGCGGCCAGTTCACGGCAGCGGCGCAGGACTTGAGCGGCGGACGGCGGCTCGGGCGCCGGGGCCGGAGAAGGCCCGGGAGCCTTCGGGGCGGCGCCGGCCGTGACGGCGGTGAGAGCCGTGGCGGCCGCGGAAACCCTCGCGGTCGCCGGTTTCGCCGTAGCCACCGGACTCGCCGTAGCCGCCGGACTCGTCGCGGCCGCCGGACTCGTCGTGGCCGCCCGACGCTTCGGGGGCGCCGGCGGCGAGGTCGCCGCCGGGACCGCCGAACCGTCCAGGGCCGTCGAGGTCGTCACGCGGCCTCCGTCTCGTCGGTCTCGTCGGCTTTCTCGGCTACGGCCGTCAACCCCAGTTCCGTACGAGCTCGTTCGACCATCCGGCGGGCGTGCCGCAGCCCGATGGACTCCAGCGCGGTGGTCAACTCGTCCAGATCGGCGGCGGTTTCGGTGCCGTCGCGTCCGAGGCGGGCCAGGGACTTGACCAGCCCGAGGCGGGACAGGGCCGTGCCGCGCGGCTCGCTCATCGCCTCGAACTCGGCGAGGGCACCCGCGTACACCTCGCGGGCCTGCTCATAACGCCCCACGCGGTAGAGGACGTTGCCGCGCATCTTGTGGTTGTAGGCGAGCGCGCCGGACAGTTTCATCGCGCGGCAGGAGACCTCGGCCTCGCTCAGCAGCTCCAGCGCGCGGTCCGCGTCCCCGTCGCGCACGGAGACGATGTCCGCGAGGCCCCGCAGCGCCCAGGCGTGGCCGCGCCGGTCCTCGGCACGGGCCGCTATCTCCGCCGCCTCCTCGAACATCGCGTAAGCACGCTCGTACGCCCCGTTGTTGCGGTGAATCTGGGCTATGCCCTCCAGAGCCCATACGGTGTGCCGGGCCTCGCCACGCTTGCGGGCCTCGGCCAGCAACTCCTCGTGCAGGGTCGTCACTGCGGCGTAGTCGCCCTGGATGCGGCCGGTCTCCGCCATGCCGGCCAGCGAGTAGCCGCGCACCACGACGTCCCCCGCCTGTCCGCCCAGTTCGGCGGCCAGCCGCAGCAGCCGCCACGCCAGCGGGAACGCTCCGCGCTGGCGGGCCAGGGTGCCGCCGCTCCACAGCGCCCACGCCATCGCGGCGCCGTCCCCCGCCTCCCGGGCGATGCGGTAACTCGCCTTCCACGCCCGGTCGGCGTCCGCCACCTGTCCGAGCCGGCGGTGCGCCTCGGCAACCGCGAGGCCCGAGCGGGCGGCCTCGGCGCGGGCTCCGGAGCGTTCGGCGGCACGCAGCTGCTCGGTGCCCGCCGCGAGGACGTCGGTCAGCGAGGAGTTCACCGACAGGGTGGTCAGAGCGCCCTGGTACTCCGGGGCGAAGGCTTTGCCGTACATGAGTGCCTTTCCGTCCGCCACCGTTCGTCCGCATACGGAACGGCCGGTGGTGATGCTGTAGTCGACTCCTTGAGGGCGGTGACGTGAGGCGATCAGCTATACACTCAGCGTATACACGGCATGTATACGCAAGGGGTATAGTGCGCCCGGTCTCCATCCGTGAAGGGATGCTTCGTGGAGGACCGCGTGCCACGCGCCCGTTGCCGATCAAGACGACGATCACGTCCGGGAGGTTGCCTGCCCGCCCCGAAGACGTTGTGCGACGGCCCGAACGGGACACAGGTTGGCCGAACCGGAACCTTCCCCGCGGAAAGCGGGCCGGCGTTGCCCACGGCCCCGACGCACCGTCGGCGCCCGCCGCGAGGCACGGGAGGCAGGCGTACGGCCATGTCGTCGCCACGACGGTGGAACCTTCCGCCCGGCACGGCGGGGTCGGCTTCCGGGACACGGGCGCCTACGAAGCCGACTCGGCGCAAGGACTCGGCGAGTGCCCACGGGCCGGCTCGGCACAGGGACTCGGCCGGTGCCTACGAACCGACTCGGCGCCGGGACGCGTCAGGTACCTACGAAGGCGGCTCGGCTCGGGAATCCGTCCGGGCCCCGTCCACGGCCCGCGCCCAACTCCCGTACCACCGCGACACGAACCCGGTGACCGCGGGCAACGCGGCACACGTGACGGACGAAGTACCGGCCGGACAAAGGGTGTTGCAGCCGGACGTCACCGCGAGGTCACTCCACGAGGGCCTGTGTCCCGAGAACGCCCAGGAGGGCGACGCGTTCGGCGTCCTCCGTGCCGGGCTCGGCCGTGTAGACCATGATCCGCAGGTCTCCGCCCGCGACACTGAGCACATCGCAGTCCAGTGCCACGGCACCGATCTGGGGATGGTCGATGATCTTGCGTGACGCCTCGTGGCGGGCGACGGCTCCCGACTCCCACAGCTCCGCGAACCGCACGCTGTTCGCGCACAGTTCGTCGATGAGCTGTCCGAGGCGCCGGTCCGTCGGGTATCTGCTCGCGGTCGAGCGCAGGTCGGCGGCGAGCGTCGCCTCGAAGGCGCGCCGCTCCCGGGGGGTGTGCCGCACGCGGCTGCCGGGGCCGACGAAGTTGCGCCAGACACCGTTGCGTTCGTTGCCGCGCCACCCCGAGGGATCGCCCAGCAGGGCCGCGTACAGCGGGTTGGCCAGCAGCAGGGTCCAGGCCGCGTCGTACACCGCCACCGGCGTCTCGTTCAGCCGGTCGAGCAGCCGGTGGACACCCGGCGTGATGTGGGCCGGGACCATCCCCCGGCCCGGCGGCACCAGTCCGGCCACCTGGAAGAGGTGTCCACGTTCGGCTCCCGACAGCCGCAGGGCCCGGCCCAGGGCCTCGACGACCTGCTCCGAGGGATGGGCCGCCCGGCCCTGTTCGAGGCGGGTGACGTAGTCGACCGAGATACCGGCGAGCAGGGCCAGCTCCTCGCGGCGCAGTCCGGCCGCGCGCCGGTTGCCCCCGCCGGGCAGCCCGACGGCCTCCGGCGTGACCCGGTCACGCCAGCGTCGCACCGTCCGCCCGAACTCCGTGTTCACCATGCCACCCACTGTGCACCCCCGCGGTCGGACCCGCCTGGTACCGGCAGTCCCAGGAAGACCGGACTCCTGGCTGCGGGCGGCGGACCGCCGGACCCTGGGCGCATGACCACAACACTCATCACCGGAGCGAACAAGGGCCTCGGCTTCGAGACCGCCCGCCGGCTCGTCGCGGCGGGCCACACCGTCTACGTGGGCAGCCGCGACCCGGAGCGCGGCCGGCGCGCGGCCGCGGAACTCGGGGCCCGCGCCCTCGTCATCGACGTCACCGACGACGCGTCCGTGGCCGCGGCGGCCAAGGCCGTCGAGGCCGGGGGCGGGCTGGACGTCCTGGTCAACAACGCCGGGATCGAGGGACGCGGCGAGGGGAACAGCGTGATCGGCGCGGCGGAGTCGACCGCCGCAACCATGCGCGAGCTGTTCGAGACGAACGTCTTCGGTGTCGTGCGGGTCCTGCACGCCTTCCTGCCCCTGCTCCAGCGGTCGGCCTCCCCGGTCGTGGTGAACCTCAGCAGCGGCCTGGCCTCGCTGACCCGGATCACCGACCACGCGAGCCCCGCCCACCTCTATCCCGGCGTCGCCTATCCGGCGTCCAAGACCGCCGTCAACACGATCACCGTGCAGTACGCGAAGGCGTTTCCCGGGATCCGGGTCAACGCCGTCGAGCCGGGTTTCACCGCCACCGATCTGAACGGCAACACCGGGACGCAGACCGTGGAGGAGGGCGCCGGGGTCATCGTTCGCATGGCGTCGATCGGCCCGGACGGACCCACCGGCGGCTTCTTCGACGCGGCGGGCCCCGTCCCCTGGTGACCACGGCACCCATCCACCAAAGGGAACACATTTTCGATTACGAGGGTACGCTGGCCTCATGGCCACGCACCTCCAGGGCTCACTCTTCGACCAGACCGACGAGCTCCGTCTCGGCCCCCTCGGCGGGCTCCGGCGCACGACGCTGGGCGACGGAGCCTGGATCGACCTGCTGCCGGGCTGGCTGAGCGGGGCCGACGAGCTCTTCACCCGCCTCGCCGCCGAGGTCCCGTGGCGGGCCGAACGGCGCCAGATGTACGAGCACGTGGTGGACGTACCCCGACTGCTCGCGTACTTCCGCGCGGACGATCCGTTGCCGCACCCGGTCCTGGACGAGGCCCGGGACGCGCTGTCCGCGCACTACGCCGAGGAGCTGGGCGAGGGGTTCACCACGGCCGGGCTCTGCTACTACCGGGACGGCCGTGACAGCGTGGCCTGGCACGGGGACAGGATCGGCCGGGGCGCCCGCGAGGACACGATGGTCGCCATCGTCTCGGTGGGCGCTCCGCGTGATCTCCTGCTGCGGCCGCGGGGCGGCGGGGACACGGTCAGGCGTCCGCTGGGCCACGGCGACCTCATCGTCATGGGCGGCTCCTGCCAGCGCACCTGGGAGCACGCGATCCCCAAGACGGCGCGGGCAGCCGGGCCCCGGATCAGCGTCCAGTTCCGCCCGGCCGGGGTGAACTGACCGGCAGGGCCGCTCCCGCCGGGCCCGGCGGGTTCAGGGCGCGAGCTGGGCCTGCACCGCGGGCGCGTACCGGTCGACGATGTCGTCGACCGAGGTGGCGCGCAGGTGCGAGCCCCGCGCGATCCCGTACATCACGCCGAGGCCGAGGAGCGTGCTCACGGCGAGCTCGGCGCGCAGCCCCGCGTCACGGCCGCTCAGCCGCCCGGCGAGCCGGTCGCTGACCTGGGCGCGGAAGTTGGCCCGCAGTATCTCGCCCTGCTCCCCCTGGAGCGGCGCGAAGACGATCCGCAGGACCGGGTCGGCGCCGCGCCGGGTCTGGCCTTCGAGGAGATGGCGGACCATGTGCCGGCCGAGCTCCTCCAGCGGGGCGTCCAGCAGCGCGTCGGCGTCGGACTCGAAGGACATGACGCGGGCGAACAGCGCGTCCTTGTTGCCGAAGTACTTCAGGATCAGCGGCGCGCTCACCCCGGCCCGGTCGGCGACCGCCTTGAGGGTGATGTCCGCGTGCGCGTGCCGGGCCAGCAGATAACGGGCCGCGCGCAGGATCTCCGCCTTGCTCGCCTCGGCGTCGCGACGGGGGGCGGGCGCCGCTTCCGCCGGCCGGTGCGGGGCGGACGCTGTCCCGGAATCCCGGTGCGGGGCGGACGCTGTCTCGGAAGCCCTGTGCGGGGCGGACGCGGCCTGCGGATCCCCGTGCGGTGGAGCGGCGGCGGGCGGCTGCTCACCGGGCACCGGGACGGCCGAGGACGCCGTAAGACCGGAGTGCGGGGTGGTCACGGTGCTCAAGCTCCTTCGAGGGCCTCGTCGCGGGGTGCGCCGGTGGGGCGGCCGGTTCGCGGGGTCTCGCGGAAGGCGGGGTCGGTGGGTATCGACAGTGCGGCGGCACAGGCCACCAATGCGACGGTACCCGCCATGACGAAGGCCAGCAGATATCCGTGCAGGGTGGGTACCGGGGCGCCCGCGACGAGGCTCGTGTGGTGCACGAGCACGGCGGCCACGGCGGCACTGCACACGGCCTGCCCGATGGTGCGCATCAGGACGTTGACGCCGTTGGCCGAGGCGGTCTGCCCCGCGGGAACGGCGCGCAGGATCAGGGTGGGCAGGGCGGAGTACGCGAAGGTCGTGCCGATCGAGCAGACCGTGGCGCCGAGGATGATCGCCCACAGGTCGCGGCTGTCGGCGATCCGCAGGACGTACCCGGAGGCGATGATCGCCGTACCGAGGGCCAGCGTCACCCGGGCACCACGGGCCGCCGATATGCGCGCCGAGACCGGCGAGAGCAGCAGCATGGTGACCCCGCCGGGCAGCAGACACAGACCGGTCGCCACGATGGACAGGCCGAGCCCGTAGCCGGTGGCCGTGGGCGCCTGCACCAACTGCGCGGTGACCAGCGAGTTGCCGTAGAACGAGAACCCGGTCAGCAGCGCGGCGATGTGCGGCAGGGCGACGCGCGGACGGGCGGCGAGCCTCAGGTCGACGAGGGGCCGCTCGGCGCTCAGCTGCTGGCGCCACCACAGCGTGAGGATCGCGGCGCAGGCGGCGAACAGGCCGAGGATCCTGGGACTGGCCCAGCCCCAGGTGCCGCCCTCGGACACGGCGAGCAGCAGACACACCAGTCCGGCGGCCAGGCCCAGCGCGCCCAGCGTGTCGAAGCGGCCCGGCTCCCGTACGGGCGATTCGCGCACCGCCCACCAGGCCAGTGCCGTCCCGATGACCCCGAGCGCGGTCGTCGCCCAGAACATGACGTGCCAGTTGGCGTACTGCACCACGAGAGCGGCGAGCGGAAGGCCGAGGGCGGCGCCGATGCCCACCGTGGAGCTCATCAGCGCGACGGCGGAACCCGTGCGCTCCGGCGGGAGCTCGTCGCGCAGGATGCTGATCGACAGCGGGACCACGGCGGCGGCCGCGCCCTGGAGCGCCCTCGCCACGATGAGGATGCCGATGTCGGAGGTGAGCGCGCACATCAGCGAGCCGACCGTCATCATCCCGAGGGCCATGAGCAGCACGCGCCGCTTGCCGTACATGTCTCCCGCGCGGCCGAGGACCGGGGTCAGCACCGCACCGGCGAGGAGGGTCGCCGTCACCATCCAGGAGACCGTGCCCGGCGAGGCGCCGGTCAGGCGGGGCAGATCGGGCAGCAACGGGACGACCACCGTCTGCATGACGGCCATGAGGATCCCGCCGAACGCCAGGACAGGGATCGCGAGCCGCTCGCGCAGGGCCGCCATCGGCACTCCAGAAGTAGACGTGAAAAATGGGTGAATGACAATTCACCTTAGCGGTGAATTGCCATTCACCCGAAGAGGGGTCCACTTCTCGCACCGCCCGGCACGAGCACTTCTCACACCGCCCGACACGCCCCTTTTCGCGCGCACCGGCCGACGCACGGCCCGCTCCCGGCACACCGGCCGACACCGCCCGCAGCCCACGCACCGGCTGACACGGCCCACTTCTCGCACAGCGGCCTACACGACCCACAACTCACGCACCGGCCGGCGCGATCCGCTTCTCGCGCGGCGGCCGGTACCGCTACCGGTGGGCGCGAGCCTGTACGCCGCGGGCGACCTTGGGGCCGAGCCAGCGCTTGAGGCGGCGCAGCGCCTCCAGCCGCCCGGCGGCGCGGTCGATCCGGTAGTACAGCTGCGGCGGGACGTACGGCAGCAGGGGCGAGTGGCGCTGCCCGAGCAGGGCGAACATCTGCGCCGGCGGCAGCCCGATGTAGCGGGGCAGGTTCTCGTACCACTGGGCGCTGTGGCGGGCCGCGCTCTGCACCGGCAGGAGCTCGGCCCTGCGCTCCCGCCCGTAGCGGCTGAGGGCGGTTTCGAGGTCCGCGTCCTCGCGCAGGGCTCGCGCGAGGGAGATGGCGTCCTCCAGGGCGAGGGTGGTGCCGGCGCCGATCGAGTAGTGCGTGGTGTGGGCGGCGTCGCCGAGCAGGACGAGGTTGCCCCGGTGCCACGTCCGGTTGGTCAGGGTGCGGAAGGTGAGCCACTGGGCGGCGCCGTCGGGCTGTGCCCGGCCGATGAGCCCGTGACCGCTCAGCAGGTCGGCGAAGAGCTTCTCCAGCAGGGCGAGACCGTCGCCCTCCGCGGCGGTGTCGAGCCCGAGGCCGGTCCAGGTCCGCGGGGAGCACTCGATCACCAAAGTGCTCCGGTCGTCGCCGAACCGGTAGGCGTAGCACCAGATCCAGCCGTGGTCCGTCTCCACGAAGGAGAAGGTGAACGAGTCGAAGACCTTGGTCGTGCCGAGCCAGATGTAGTGGTTGCGCCCGTGGCTGATCTCGCTCCCGAAGTGGTCGGCGTGGCGCTCGCGCAGGACGCTGTTGACCCCGTCCCCGGCGACGACGAGGTCGGCGTCGGGCAGCCGGTCGGCCGTGATCTCGCTCTCGTACTCGACGCGGACCCCGAGGGCCCGCGCCCGTCCGGCGAGCAGGTCGAGCATCCTGCGGCGGCCGATGCCGAATCCGTCGTCCCCGGGGGCGACGGTCGTGCGGGTGCCGACATGGGCGACGCCGTCGCTCCAGCTCACGGAGTTCTCGCTGACGGCGAGGGCGGACGCCGGGTCGCCCTCGCGCAGTTTGTCGAGCAGACCCGCCCAGTAGGTCACGCCCCAGCCGTACGTCGATCCGGCCGGGTTCCTCTCATGGACGGTGATGTCGTGGGACGGGTCCTGGAGCTTCATCAGGATCGAGAAGTACAGGCTTGCGGGTCCGCCACCGACGCACGCGATCTTCACGCGCACTCCCCTGTGTTGCGCAATGCGGTCAATTGACCACGAAGAGTAGCAGGGGGTGCCATGCCCGCGTTCACGCCAGATCGCGGGCGTGAGCCGCGCCACGAACCGGCGGCGGCGACCGCAAGATCATCGACGCGAGGCCGCCCGGCCGGAGGATTTCCGTCCGCGAGTATGCCGCGAGCACCTTCCACAACAAGATCATCTTTGTTCAACTCTGCACGACATATACGCGATTGTCCTGATCACAGCCAACCGACATCCAGCGATTTCTCCCGCTGTTTGACGACCCGATAGGCATATCAGGTCATCAACACAGCTGATCACAGGAGGTCTCCGCATGCCGGAGCTCACTCGTCGCCGCGCTCTCGGCGCCGCGGCCGCACTCGCCGCGGGCGCAGGTGCCGCGACCCTCGCCGCGTCCGCCGCGTCCGCGGCCCCCGACGGGCCGGCCGCCTCGGGGCGGTCCATGGCCGGGCACCACCACGGCGGCCCGGAACCCTTCGACGAGGTCTTCGAGGGGCGTCGCATCGAAGGCCGCCAGGTCACCGGGGGCGGCCACCATCACGGGGGCGGATTCGCCGTGTTCATCGACGGGGCCGAGCTGCACGTGATGAGCAACGCCGACGGCAGCTGGATCAGCGTCGTCAGCCACTACGCCCCGGTGCCCACCCCGCGCGACGCGGCCCGCGACGCCGTCGTGGAACTCCAGGGGGCGCCGCTCGTGCCTCTCGCCGCCAACTGAACCACCCAGCAAGCAGATCGTGGAGTCCCGCACATGACCGTACGCAAGAACCAGGCGAGCCTGACCGCCGACGAGAAGCGGCGATTCGTCGACGCGCTGTTGCAGCTCAAGCGCAGCGGCAAGTACGACGCCTTCGTCACCACGCACAACGCGTTCATCCTCGGCGACACCGACAACGGCGAGCGGACGGGCCACCGTTCACCGTCGTTCCTGCCCTGGCACCGCAGATTCCTTCTCGAGTTCGAGCGTGCCCTCCAGGCCGTCGACCCCTCGGTGGCGCTGCCCTACTGGGACTGGAGCACCGACCGCACCGCGCGGGCGTCCCTGTGGGGGCCCGATTTCCTCGGCGGCACCGGGCGCAGTCTGGACGGCCGGGTGATGGACGGGCCGTTCGCCGCCTCCTCGGGCAACTGGCCGGTCAACGTCCGCGTCGACAGCCGCACTTACCTGCGCAGGTCGCTGGGCAGCGGGGTCAGGGAGCTGCCGACCCGCGCCGAGGTGGAGTCCGTGCTCGCCATGGCGACGTACGACATGGCGCCCTGGAACAGCGGCTCGGACGGCTTCCGCAATCACCTCGAAGGCTGGCGGGGCGTCAACCTGCACAACCGGGTGCACGTCTGGGTGGGCGGCCAGATGGCCACCGGCGTCTCCCCCAACGATCCGGTGTTCTGGCTCCACCACGCCTTCATAGACCGGCTGTGGGCCCAGTGGCAGCGGCGTCACCCCGGGTCCGGCTATGTGCCGCTCGCGGACACCCCGGACGTCGTCGACCTCGGCGAGACGATGAAGCCGTGGAACGACACCCGGCCGGCCGATCTGCTCGACCACACCGCGTTCTACACGTTCGACACCGTCTGAGTCCCCCACCCCGGCGCCGTCCGGTCCCGGCCGCGCCCGTGGCCGCCGGGCCCGGCGGGAGTCAGGATCCGCCCTGTGCCTCGGTCCGGCACTCCGGGTGGCCCCAGCCCTGGGCGTTCTTGGCGATGGGCTCGCCCGCGGCATAGGAACGCCCGCACACACAACGGCCGTTGAACTTGGCCTTGATGGTGCGGCTCGACGCGCCCGGGCGGGACGTCCTGGTCGCGGGGCGGCGGGCGGCACCCGAGGACACCGGGGTGTCGGGGGAGGCGGGAGGCTGCGGGGACCCGAGGTCGCTGCCGGCGGGCTGCTGCGCCACCGCGGCCTGGCTCGCGGCGCGGTCGGCGAAGTCGTTCAGCCGGTCGCCGTCGACCTGGTGGGCGGGGACGTAGCGGAACTCGACCGTGCGGCCGGTGAGGAGTTCGTCGATCCGGGCGACGAGTTCCTGGTTGGCGACGGGCTTGCCCGCTGCCGTCTTCCAGCCCTTGCGCTTCCAGCCGGGCAGCCAGGTGGTGACGGCCTTCATCGCGTACTGGGAGTCCATCCGGATCTCCAGCGGGACATCGGCGGCGACAGCCGTCAACAGGCGTTCCAGCGCTGTCAGTTCGGCGACGTTGTTCGTCGCCGTGCCCAGGGGGCCGGCCTCCCAGCGGGTGGGGGCCTCGTCCCCGTCGGCGACGACCCAGGCCCATCCGGCGGGTCCCGGGTTTCCCTTCGAAGCCCCGTCACAGGCGGCAACAACGCGTTCAGGCATGACCCCGATCATGCCACGCCCCGGCGAGGGCGCCGCGCACGGGGGCGACGGGCCCCTCGGCCCGATCAGGGCCGGGTGGGGCCTCCGCGCGGCGCCCGGGGCCGCCGCCCACCCTGCCGGTCAGCGGCGGGGTGGGCGGCGTCGGACGAGCGTCAGGACACGTCCGCCAGCCCCGGCATCTCGCCCTGGGTCGTCTTCATGTCGATGACGGAGAACGACGCGCCCTGCGGGTCGCTCAGCGCGGCGAACCGGCCGAACGGGCTGTCCATCGGCCCGAAGCGCAGGACCGCGCCCAGCGCCGTCGCCCTGGCCACCGCCTCGTCGCAGTTCTCGACACCGAAGTAGACGTTGACGTACGACGGCACCTCGGGAGGGAACTCGTCCGTCATCCTCATCCGGCCGAGAACCGGGTTCCCGCCGATGTTGAAGATGCGGAAGTCGACGGCGTCGTCCTGCACCTGCTGGGCCGTGAAGGGGAAGACGGCCGGGAAGAACGCGTCGGACTTGTCCGGCTCGCGGGTGAAGACCTCCGCCCAGGCGTACGCGCCGGGCTCACCGATCGACTCGAAGCCCTCGTGGACGCCCGCCTGCCAGACGCCGAAGACCGCCCCGCCGGGGTCCCGGGCGAGCGCCATCGTGCCGAAGTCCCCGACCTTCATCGGCTCCATCAGCACCTCGCCGCCCTGGCTCTTGATCTTCGCGGCGGTCGCGGACGCGTCGGGCGAGGCGAAGTACAGACACCAGGCGGACTGGCCCTCCTGTCCCGGCATCGGCGGCACGACGGCGGCCACCGCCTTGCCGCCGGAGAAGGCCTGCGTGTAGTTCCCGTACTCCGAGGAGGCCTCGCCGAACGTCCAGCCGAGGACATCCCCGTAGAAACTCTTGGCCCCTTCGACATCGCTGAACATCGCGTCCGCCCAGCAGGGCGTTCCTTCAGGCTGTACGGCCATGACCAGACCTTCTCCTGTTCGGTGAACGGTTGCGCTGCTCACGCTAGCCAGCCTTCGCGCGGGCCGCGCGCCGAAGCACCGGCCCGGCGCGGCATCCGGAGGCGGGGCGCCCCGACGGGGCGGCGGTGCCGGTGAACGTCCGACCGCCGCGAGGCTGAGCATGCGGGGCGGCCACCCCCGTGCGTGGATGGAGTCAGGGGTGTGATGCGGTGGAGGTGTGATGGCGGCCCGCGGCGGTGACGAGACGGTGGGTGCGGGGGCGCCGTCGGACGCCCTGGAGGACGCCGTCGAGTCGATCGGCACGACCCTCGACGAGCGGATGACCTGCGAAGAGCTCGTGGCGTTCGTCTGCCGCCGCCTCTGCGACACCGCCGCCGTGGACCTGCTGCCCACGGACGTCGCGGCGGGCCGCCGCTCCCCGCGCCCCGAGTTCGCCCGCGCGGCCGCGGCAGGCCGTACCCGGCTGCTCACCCCGCCGGACGGCCCGCGCCCCCTGTCCGTCCGGGCGCTCGACGAGGGCCGTCCGATCGCCGCCTCGATCGACCTGTCCGCCCGGACACCCCGGCAGGTCATGGCCGTACCGCTGCTCGCGCACGGACGCCGGTACGGGGTCCTGCTCGCCGTGCGGCAGGGAGCGCCGTTCACCGGCACCGACCTGGCGGTCGCGCACCACGCGGCGCGCCTCGCCGCCGTGCATCTCGGGCACTCCCGACGGCACGAGTCCCTCCGCGGCACGGTCCTGGACCTCCAGCGGGCGCTGCTCGCCGCCCCGGGCCGGCCGCATCCGAACCTCGACCTCGCCACCCGCTATCTGCCCGCGGGCGGCAGTTCCCTGGTGGGCGGGGACTGGTTCGAGACCGTACGGCTGCACTTCGGGCGGACGCTGCTGGTCGTCGGCGACGTGATGGGCCACGGCCTGGACGCCGCGGTCGACATGAACGCGTACCGCTCGATGCTGCGCTACGTCGCCTCCACGGACCTTCCGCCCCACCGGGTGTTGCGCCGTCTGGACACGGCGGTCGCCGAGGACGGCACCCGGCGCCCGGCCACCTGTCTGCTCGTGCGCGTCGACCCGGCGCGCGGCACCGCGGTGATCGCCGGTGCCGGGCATCTGCCCCCGGTGGTGTTCGCCGGTGACGGCACCGGCGAACTGCTGCCGCTGCCGGTGGGGCCGCCGCTCGGCACAGGTATCGGCGGCTACCAGCAGGTGGTCCGCAGGCTCTCCCCCGACGACACCCTGGTGATGTTCACCGACGGCCTCGTCGAACGCCGCGACGAGGACATCGACGAGTCGCTCGCACGGCTGGCCGCCCTGCGGATCCCGCCGGGCGCCGGGGTCGACGACCTGCTCGACGAGGTGCTCGCCAAGCTCGACGCCCACCACGCGGAGGACGACGTCGCGGTGCTGGCGGCCCGGATCCGGCGGCGCGACCAGCCGGCCTGAGACACCCGGGCCCGAAGCGCGCGGGCCGAAGGGCGCGGCCTCATGCGCGCGGGCCGAAGGGGGCGGGCCGAAGCGCGCGGCCACCCCGGACGCGGGGCGCCGACGGGCTACTTTCCCGCGTACGCCCTCTCCAGAGCCGCCATGTCCAGCTTCGTCATCCCGTACATCGCCTGGGCCGTGCGGCCGGCCTTCTCCGGGTCGGGATCGCCGAGCAGGTCGATGAGCCCGTCGGGGACGATCTGCCAGGACAGTCCGTACTTGTCCTTCAGCCAGCCGCAGGGACCCGGCTCGCCGCCGTCCTCGAGGAACTTGTTCCAGTAGTGGTCCACCTCCTCCTGGCCGTAGCAGTGGACCTGGAACGAGATCGCCTCGTCGAACGTGAACTGCGGGCCTCCGTTGACCGCCACGAACTTCTGGCCGTTGGCCACGAACTCGACGGCCACCACGGAACCGGCGGTCCCCGGCCCCGCCTCGGTGTAGCGGCCCACCCGGCCGAGCCGGGAATGCTTGAAGACGGAGACGTAGTAGTGGGCGGCCTCCTCGGCCTGGCCGTCGAACCACAGACATGTGGTGAAACCGTCGGCGGGCATGATTACCTCCTCGGGCAAAAAAACGTCGTCACCTCTGTCGACCGATCCTCGTCCGAAAACTCATCGGCCGCGCGCGGACGGCCGGCCTCCCACCGGGAAAACCGCTGCCGGACGCCCCGCGAGCGGGGATAGCATCCGCCGGATGATCTCCACCGGCTCCCCCAGCATCCATCCGTTCCGTGTCGACTTCCCGCAGAGCGACCTGGACGACCTGCACCACCGCCTCGACGCCACCCGCTGGCCCGACGAACTGCCCGGTGTGGGCTGGGCCTACGGCGTCCCGAAGGACTACCTCCGGGATCTCGTACGCCACTGGCGGCACACCTACGACTGGCGCGCGGCCGAGGAACGGCTGAACGCCTGGCCGCAGTTCGTCACCGAGATCGACGGAGCGCGGCTGCACTTCGCCCACATCCGCTCACCGGAACCCGGGGCGACCCCACTGATCATGACGCACGGCTGGCCCGGGTCCATCGTCGAATTCACCGATGTGGTCGGGCCGTTGACCGATCCGCGCGCGCACGGCGGGGATCCGGCCGACGCCTTTCACCTGGTCGTTCCGAGCATCCCGGGCTTCGGGCTCTCGGGACCGACACGTGACACCGGCTGGGAGTTCACCCGGGTGGCCGCCGCCTTCGCCGAGCTGATGGAGCGCCTCGGGTACGAGCGGTACGGCGCGCAGGGCGGGGACTGGGGCGGGGCGATCTCGCGCGAGCTCGGGCGGGCGCACCCCGACCGGGTGACCGGCGTCCACCTCAACCTGCTGCCGGGTTCGTCCGCCGTCACCGAGCCGACCGCCGAGGAACTGGCCGCGCTGAGCCCCTCCGAGCGCGAGCGCACCCTCGACTCCTGGCGAAGGGGCCAGGAATGGAACCGCGAGGAAGCGGGATACGCGGCACTCCAGTCCACCCGGCCGCAGACGCTCGCGTACGCCCTCACGGACTCGCCGGTCGGCCAACTCGCCTGGATCGCGGAGAAGTTCCGCCAGTGGACGGATGCGCGAGACCGTCCCGAGGACGCCGTCGACCGGGATCTGCTGCTGACCAACGTGATGCTGTACTGGCTGACCGGCACGGCCGGTTCGTCCGCGCGGATCTACTACGAGCGTGCCCACGCCGCCTATTGGGGCGCGCCGCCCGAGCCGTCGGCCGCCCCGACCGCGCTCGCCGTCTTCCCCGCGGAGAACTTCGTCGCGCTGCGCCATCTCGCGGAACGCGCCGACACCATCGTCCGCTGGACCGAGTTCGACCGGGGCGGTCACTTCGCCGCGCTGGAACAGCCGGCTCCGCTGGTCGGGGACATCCGGGCGTTCTTCCGTCAGCTCCGCGCGACCGTCTGAGGAAGGGCACCGGCCCTCCGCCGGTCCGCCCCGCCGTCACCGTGGGGCGCCGGGGCGCGGCGCGGGCTTCGCGGCTCTGCCGACGGCGAATCTGCCACGGGCCGAGAAATCCCGTCCGGCGCCGCCGCCGGACCGAGAGTGGAGTCAGCGGCGACGCCCGCCGCGTCACGACCAGGAGGAACCATGACTCCCCTCATCACCGGCCGGTATCCGGCCCGCTCACCACGGGCCGAGGAGGGCGACACCCCCGCGACCCGCTACGACGACCATCTGGCAGCGCAGTTGCTCGCCCAGCGGATCGTCTTCCTCGGAACCCAGGTCGACGAGGTCTCCGCGAACCGGGTGTGCGCCCAACTGCTCCTGCTGTCCGCCGAGGACGCGCGCACGGACATCAGCCTGTACATCAACAGTCCGGGCGGATCGGTGACCGCGGGCCTCGCCATCTACGACACCATGCGGCTGATCCCCAACGACGTCTCCACCCTCGCGATGGGATTCGCCGCGAGCATGGGCCAGTTCCTGCTCAGCGTGGGCACGCGCGGAAAGCGCTTCGCCCTGCCGAACGCGCGGATCATGATGCACCAGCCGTCCGCGGGCATCGGCGGGACCACCGCCGACATCGAGATCCAGGCGCAGAACCACGAGTTCACCAAGCGGGCCATCGAACGGATCACCGCGGAACACACCGGCCAGAGCGAGGAGGCGATCTCCAGGGACGGCGACCGCGACCGCTGGTTCACGGCCGAACAGGCCAAGGAGTACGGCATGGTGGACCGGGTCGTGGAGTCGCTCGACGATGTCCGCCCGGCCGCGTCACGGCGACGGACGGGACTCTGACATGGGTACGTACACGATCCCGAACGTCGTCGAGCGGACCCCGCAGGGCGAGCGGTCGTACGACGTCTTCAGCCGGCTGCTCTCCGAGCGGATCATCTTCCTCGGCACGGAGATCGACGACGGCGTCGCCAACGTCGTGATCGCGCAGCTCCTCCATCTGGAGTCGTCGAGTCCGGAGAGCGAGATCGCGATCTACATCAACTCGCCCGGGGGATCGTTCACTTCGCTGATGGCCATCTACGACACGATGACCTTCGTGCAGGCGCCGATCTCCACGTTCTGCGTCGGGCAGGCCGCCTCGACCGCCGCGGTGCTGCTGGCCGGGGGCGATCCCGGGCGGCGGTTCGCGCTGGAGCACGCGCGCGTGCTGCTCGGCCAGCCGGCCAGCGGCGGCCGTCAGGGCACGGTGTCGGACCTCAGCCTCCAGGCCAAGGAGATGCTGCGGATCCGCTCGCAGGTCGAGGAGGTCCTGTCGCGGCACACCCACCACGACGTCGCCACGCTGCGCGCGGACATGGACCGCGACAAGATCTTCACCGCGCGGGAGGCGGTGGAGTACGGGCTGGCGGACGAGATCCTGAGCCGCCGGCTCGCCGTGGTCTGACGCCGGCCCGCCGGGAGGCGGGGCCGACATCAGACGGACGGCCCGCCCCGAGGCGGCCGGCGCCGCGTGGGCGGGCCGGTGTCAGGTGGGCGGGCGGGCCGGTGCCGGGCAGGACCGTCGGTATCGGGCTGGCGGGCCGGTGTGCAGGCCGGTGTCAGGCGGCGAGGCACATGCCGTCGAACCGTGTGGCCGAGGAGGGGACCGACGCGGAGCGGCTCCGGAGGGACTCGGCCCGGGTGTGCCGGATCAGTTCCCGCTGGGCCAGCGACAGCAGTTCGCCCAGACCCAGACCGAGGGCGCGCGCGGCTGCCGCGAGGACCTCGGACGAGGCCTCCTTCCGGCCGCGCTCCACCTCGGAGAGGTAGGGCATGGAGATCCGGGCCGCCTCGGCCACGTCCTTGAGCGTACGTTCCTGGGCCAGCCGCTCACTCCGCAGGACGTCACCGACCAGATCGCGCAACAGGGGCTCCCGGCCCGTGGGAGCGGGGGGCGCCGCTCCCCGGTGCGGAGCGAGGACGGGCGGGCGCGGCGCCCGGTCCTGGGCATCGTCCGCCGCCGGCGTGCGCGGAGGCTTCGCCGACGGGCGCAGGGGAATGACGCGGGCTTCGTTCGTCACGTGGTCGCTCACCCCTTCAGCCTAGGAGCGTGGGGCCGTACCGGAAGGGACCGGCGTTCCGCTCTCGGTGAAGCGGCCGGACGCGGAGAGCCGCCGCCCGCGCCGGACCCTCATCCGGCGCGGTGACGTTTCCTCACTGGGCCGGGGACACCGGGGACACCGGGGAAGCCGGGGCGACGCCCTCGGAGGAGGGCGGACCGGACGCCGGGGGCGCCTGCGACTTGGACGCCGGAGGCTCGCTGGACGGCGGCTCCACCGAGGACGGCGGCGCGGCGGAGGACGGTTCGGAGGAGGACGACGACGGGGACGAACTCTCGGACGACGGCGAGGTCGAGGTCGAGGTCGAGGTCGACGGGGACGCGGAGCGCGAGTCGCTGGCCGACGGCGAGGGGCTCACCGGGGGGTGCGTCTTCTTGTCCTTCTTCACATCGTCACCCCGGTGCCGCGCGATCCACTCGTTGGAAGCGGGGTCGTAGAGGACGAACACGTTGATGACCGTCGTCGACGGCACGACGGCCACGTTGTTCTGCGCACGGTACGACGGCCAGGGGTCGCCCGTCGTCTTGACGGTGCCCTTCTGCGGCACCGGTTCGAGCAACGGGTTGCCACAGGCACAGCGCACCCTGGGCACACCGCGGGAGTCCACGAGGACGGCGGTGCCGGCCTGGAGGACCGCCTGGTAGCTGGTGGGAGCGCCGTTGCGGTAGCCGTGGTTGGTCACACGGGTGTCCAGGCGCAGCTGCACGGGGGTCAGGGAGCGCAGATAGGCGGGGACCGCGTTCGGCTGGATTCTCTCGACGGAGGCGAAGGCCTTGTTCTTCGCGGGGTCCGCGTTCAGTGCGCTGATCTGCTTCTCGACGTCGCAGCTCGACACGTTGCGGGTGCCGCCGTAGAGACCGGGCGCGTTGCCGCTGTAGGCGCCGCCCTTGCTGGTGGGCGCCGACGGGGCCGCCGTGGGCGTCTGCGACTCGATGGAACTGTCGTTGGCGGTCGACTCGGTGAACGGGTCGGGCCCCGACTTGTCCGCGGACTGGGCGAAGACCTCACTGCTGGCGTTCTTGGAGCCGCCGCCGCCGGTGAAGACCAGTCCCAGGATCACCGCCGCCGCCACGACACCGGTGATCAGCGCGACCCGCGGCGCCGACCGCCACCAGGGCCGCTGGGGTCCCCCACCCGGCCCACCCGGTCCACCGGCACCACCGCCGGACCCCCCGGGACCCGAGCCACCGCCCCCCGAGCCACCCCCTCCCGGTCCGCCGGGACCGTCCCCCGCTCCGGACGCGCCATTGGGCGGTCCGGCGGGCGGGACATTGACGGGCTGGGTCGGACTCGGCTGCGACGGGCCCGACAACGGGCCCGAGGGCGGGCCGGTGGGGCGGCCGGAAGACGGCTGTTCGACGCTCACGGACTCTTCTCCCGTCGGAGGGATACAGCGACTCCCGAGTGGCTTTTGTGCCGCTTTCTTCCACGACGAACCCATTGTGTGCCTCGGTCCGCCGTTGCCCGCAAGCCGACGCGGTCGGATCTCCCGAGGGGCGGACGGTGTCGGCGCTGCTTAGCGTGGCAGCGTGAGCCCCCAGACACCGTCCGCCCACCCGGCCGACAGCAGCGGTGCGCGTCCTGCCGCCCGGCACGGCTGGCTCCAGGCCCTCGTGGCCGTACTGGCCGGTCTGGTCCTCATGGGGGTGGTCGCCGCTCTCGGCCTGTGGGCGTCCGGCGCCACCGACCTCCCGGACAACGCCTATCCACGGGTGGTCGCCGCCACCCTCGTCACGGCGGTGGGCGGCACCATCGAGTTCACCGGCGACGCGGGAGCCATCGCCGAGACGAAGGCGGGCCTCACGGTGGTCCCGCTGTCGGTGACCCTGACCGGGGCGCTGGTGCTGGGGGCGGGATTCCTGCGGCCGCTGCGGCATCGCGCCGTCGCCGGGGCTACGGAGCTGGCCGGCTGGGCCGGACGGCTCGCCGTCCTGTGGCTGCTCGTCCTGATCGGACTCGCGCTCGCGGCCCGGCAGAACTTCACCGTCGACCTCGGGAACGGCACCATCGGCGCCATCGGAGACCTGTTCGGCGCAACGCCCCAGGTGGGATTCAAGGCCGCCGTGGCACCGACCCTGTTCTTCGGGGTGCTGTGGCTCGCGGGCGTGCTCGTGATCGCCCTGCTGGTCTCGCGGGGCGCGCCGCTCCCCGCCCGGCTGCTGCGGTTCCAGGAATCGGTGCGGCCGGCCGCGTACGCCATGGTGGTCCTGCTCCTCACCTGTGTGGGCCTCGGCGTGGTCGTCGGACTGCTGGTGGCGGTGACCCGCGGGCATCCGTCCGAGACCTTCGCCGTGATGCTGCTCGGTCTTCCCAACGTCGTCTGGCTCGCGTTCACCATCGGGCTGGGCGCCACCTGGAACGGGCGCGTGGACGGGCCCTTCGGGCTGCCGATGCCGCATGTGCTCGACGAGGTGCTGCGCACTCCGGACGTGTCCCAGCTCAATCTCGGCTCCCTCGCCGACTACGACGGCAGGGTCTGGTGGCTGGTGGCCGTCGACGCCGTACTGCTGCTCGGGGCGGCGTTCCTGATGGCGGCCCGCTCACCGGCCCGCACGCGGGCCTGGCAGCACGCAGTCCACATGGCGGTCGCGCTGGCGCTGACGGTGCTCATGATCTGTCTGCTCGGCCGGATCTCGGCGCACTACGGCCTGTCGATCCTCGGTCTCGGCGACATCGGCGGGGGTCTGAAGGGGGAGCTCCTCCTGAACCCGCAGGTGTGGGGCGCCCTCGGCCTCGCCTTGCTGTGGGGGCTGGTCACCGGTCTCCTGGGCGCCCTTCTGGCCAAACGCGTCCGGCGCGGCGGCGAGGTCGGGACCGCCGACTGACGGCCGACCGCTCACGCCGAACTCTGACCCCTGACCGCTCACGGCTGACCGCTCGCGGCTCACGGCAACCCCTGACGCCTGACGGCTGACAGGTGAAGGCGCGCAGGGGCGCCTCAGCTCCGGAACACCGGCCGGGCCCAGGCGGGCGGCTCCGGTACGGGCCCCGGGCCGCCCGGCGCGGGCTCGGCCTCCGTGCTCGTAGTGCTGCCGCCGCCGGTCACCGGACCGCGTGCGGCGATCCGCAGGGCGCTGAGGAAGGCCAGGCACGAGTCGTACCGGTCGTCGGGGCTCTTGGCGAGCGCCTTCGCGAGGACGGCGTCGACCGCGTCCGGGATGTCGGGGCGCACGCTGGTCAGGGCCGGAGGCTGGTCGTACTGGTGGGCCCACAGCAGCGCCATGTCGTCGTCGCGCCGGAACGGCGGCCGGCCGGCCATCGTCTCGTAGACGACACAGCCGAGGCTGTAGACGTCGCATCGGCCGTCGACCGGCTTGCCGGAGATCTGCTCCGGTGCCACGTAGTCGAGGGTGCCGACGAACTGTCCGACGCTCGTGAACCCGGTCAGCGAGAGGGACTTCTTGGTCAGGCCGAAGTCCGTGAGGTAGACGTGTTCGGGGTGGTCGCTGTCGGTGCCCTCGGCGACCAGGATGTTGCCGGGTTTCACGTCCCGGTGCACCAGCCCGTGATCGTGGGCCGCGTCGAGCGCGGAGGCCACCTGAAGGCCGATGCGGGTGGCCACGGTGACCGTCAGCGGTCCCTCCCGGTCGAGGAGATGGCGCAGGTCGCGCCCGGCGACGTAGCGCATGGCGATGTAGAGGACACCGTCCGTCTCACCCGCCTCGAAGACGGGCACGATGTGCGGGTGGTCGATGGCGGCGGCCACCCGTGACTCGTGGGTGAAGCGGCCCCGGAAGGTGTCGTTGCGGGCGAGTTCGGGTGCGAGGAGTTTGAGGGCGACCGTGCGGTCCAGACGCAGGTCCTTGGCCTGGTAGACGACGGCCATCCCGCCACGGCCGATCTCCCGCTCGATCCGGTAGCTCGCGATCTGCCGTCCGATCAGGTCGGACGGCCGCCCCGAGAACGGGCTGCTGTCCCGCTCCGGCTCCTCTCCCATCAGCCGTCACCCCGGCCGAGCGCCGAGCCGCGCATCAGTCCTCACCCCGGTCGTCGTCCTCGAAGGTCACCAGACGGGTGGGTTCGTGTCCGCCGGGAGGTCCGCTGGGGGGGCCACCGGGAGGACCGTCGGGAGCACCGCCGGGTGCGGATTCCCGCACGATCCGCGTCGGCTCGGCCTGGCGCCCGTGCGCCCCGCTCGGGACCTGCCCCCGTTCCTGCTCCCGGTCCTGCTCCCGCGACGGTTCCCGCTCCGGGCTCGCGTCCCGCGCCGGGTCCGGCTCCTCGGGCCGGTGCGTCGTCTCGCGTCGCGTGGTGGAGGGGGTGCCCTCGGCCGCGAAGGTGCTCAGCCGCGTGCCGTCGCAGTACACCCACCGCTCGTGCTCGCCGTCGTACAGCCACAGGGACTCGCCGTCGACGACCACCCCGATCCGGCTGCCCTGCGTCCTGGCCCGGAAGCTCTCGGCCTCCAGCCCGCCGGACGCCAGTTCCTCCGCCGCCTGCCGGTAGTCGGTGAGCGCCCGCTCCACGCGTGCCAGCAGGGGGCGCGGATCGGCCGTGCGGGCGAGCGGCTGCGTGGCCGCGGGCGGTACCTGCGGTACGGCGATCAGCAGGCGGCCGTCGACCCAGGCCGACCAGCCGTTCGCGCAGACGACCCGCCCCCAGTCCCCGAGCCGGTCGGCGAGCTCGACCGGCAGGAGCGCGTCCAGGGGAACGGTGGGCCGGGAGGGGTCGGGCGACTCCCAGGCGGGCAGCCCGTCCTGCGGAACTACATGCGTCGGGCGGAAGCCGGGGCTCGTCATCGGCGGCTACTTCCGCATGACCGCGGGCTCGTGCCGTCGCAGCAGCAGGACGACCAGCCAGCCGAAGACGACGGAGAGCACGACGAGCATGCCCATGTTGAGGAGCCAGGCGCCGGTCGAATGCCGGAACATCGGGTCGCCGGTCAGCTCGCCGGGCACGATCCGGGCGAGCCCGATGGTCCCGGCCATGGCGCCCAGCGCCCAGCGGGAGGGCACGAGCCAGGACAGCTGCTCCAGACCGGGGACGCCGTGCAGCTTCAGCAGGGCGCCGCAGAACACGACCTGGACGATGGCCAGCAGCACCAGCAGCGGCATCGTCACCTCCTCCTTGCGCACCACGGCGGACACGAGGAGGCCGAGCATCATCGCGGTGAAGGCGAGCAGGGCCACGGCCAGTGTGATCTCCACGAGCGGTGGCATCAGCACGCCCTTGCCGCCGGGCGCGTTGAGGTCGACGCCGAACAGGGCGACCAGGGTGAGGACGACGGCCTGGAGCACGGTGATGGTGCCGAGGACGACGACCTTGGACATCAGGTACGCCGATCTGGACAGGCCGACGGCCCGTTCCCGCTGGTAGATCGTCCGTTCCTTGACGAGTTCCCGCACGGCGTTGGCCGCGCCGGTCAGCACACCGCCGACGCACAGGATGAGCAGCGCGTTCAGCGCCGTGTCCTGGGTCAGCTTGCCGCCCGCCAGGGCCCGCGCCATCGCGCCCATCACGAACGGCAGGGCGATCATGATGGCGAGGAAGGTCCGGTCGGCCCCGAGGGCGGCCGCGTAGCGGCGGACCAGGGTGCGCAGCTGGGAGCCCCAGCTCTGGGCCTTGGGGGGCGGTCCGACGAGCCCTCCGGTGGCCGCTTCCGGCATCCTCGGCTGCACGGTCGACTTGTCGATGTACTGACGGTGGAACGGAGAGTCCTGGTACTCCGCCGCCCAGTCCCGGTCCGTGTCGCGCTCGAAGGCCTCGAAGGCCTCGGGCCACTGCCGGTAGCCGAAGAAGGCCAGGGTGTCGTCGGGCGGCCCGTAGTAGGCGACCTTGCCGCCGGGAGCAAGGACCAGCAGCCGGTCGCAGACGTCCAGGCTGAGCACGCTGTGGGTGACGACGATGACGGTGCGGCCGTCGTCGGCGAGGCCGCGCAGCATGTGCATCACCGAGCGGTCCATGCCCGGGTCGAGTCCGGAGGTCGGTTCGTCGAGGAAGAGCAGGGACGGCTTGGTGAGCAGTTCCAGGGCCACGCTGACGCGCTTGCGCTGTCCGCCCGAAAGGCTGTGGATGGGCTGGTCGGCGCGTTGCTCCAGGCCCAGCTCGCCGATCACCTCGTCCACCCGAGCCCGGCGCTCCGCCTTGGCCGTGTCCTGCGGGAAGCGCAGTTCCGCCGCGTAGGTGAGCGCCCGGCGGACGGTGAGCTGGGCGTGCAGGATGTCGTCCTGGGGGACGAGGCCGATGCGCTGGCGCAGCTCCGCGTAGTCGCGGTAGAGGTCACGGCCGTCGTAGAGCACCGTGCCGTGGTCGGCGGGCCGCTGTCCGGTGAGCGCGTTCAGGAGCGTGGACTTGCCCGCGCCGCTCGGGCCGACGACGGCGAGCAGACATTTCTCACCGACGGGGAAGGACACCTGGTCCAGCAGCGTCTTTCGGCCCCGGTCCACCTCGACGGTGAGGTCCTGCACGTCCAGGGAGACCTCGCCGCTGTCGACGTACTCCTGCAACTGGTCGCCGACGAGACAGAACGCGGAGTGTCCGATGCCGACGATGTCACCCGGTGTGACGAGGGTCCGCTCGACGGGCTGGCCGTTGAGGAACGTGCCGTTGTGGCTGCCGAGGTCGACGATCTCGTACGTCCCGTCGGGCCTCGCCAGCAGTTCGGCGTGGTTGCGGGAGACGATCAGGTCGTCGATGACGAGGTCGTTGTCGGGGCCGCGGCCGATACGGACGGTGCGGGAGGGCAGCGGCCGTACGGTGGTCGGCTGCTTGAAGGTACTGGTGGCGGCCGGCATGGACACGGCCGATGGACGTTCCGCGGCAGGTGGCGGGCGGCGGACGAGGACGGCGCGCGGGCCGTCGGCGGGACTCCCGAAGCGGATCACGCTGCCGGGTCCGACGCCCCATTCATGGACGCGCCGGCCGTCGGCGTACGTGCCGTTCGTGCTGTTCTCGTCCTCGAGCGTCCAGTGATCCGCCTGGGACCGCAGCACCGCGTGGTGCCACGAGACCCGGACGTCGTCGATGACGACGTCGCACAGCGGATCGCGCCCTACGCGGTAATCGTGGTTCGGACTCATCACCGTCGAGCCCGTCTCGGTTTCGAGGACGAGCTCGGGTGCAGTCGCCGCGACCTGCCTCTCTGCCATGCAAGAATTCTAACGATTCGCTCACTTATGTGCCTGATCAGTACCGGGGGCCGGAGTGCTGTACGCGCCTCATCGGCACCCGGGCCGGAGCGTGCGACCGGTCAGGCGGCTGAGATGCCGAGCACGGCGGCGGTTCGGTGCATGCGCAGCGCGTCCACCGATTCCGCGAGCAGTTCGTATTCGGTGGTGTCGTCGTTGGTGGAGACGCGGACGAGCTTTCCCGCGGCCAACTCCTCTGCCACCAGCTCCTGTTGCTCCGAGTCACCGCACCAGGCGCGCAGCATCGTCGGGACGTCGGGGACGCTCTCGCCCACCGGCGCGATCGAGTTGGGCGGAAACGCGGGATCCTCGGGCTGCGGATCGAGCCGTTCGGCCATCCAGGCCGCCCGGTCCCGCATCCACCACAGGGCCAGCGCGAGGGTCGGCGCGCGATAGGTGCCCAGGGGAACGCCGACTCGCTGACCGCCGCACATGCCGTACGCGGTGACATGGCACAGGAATTCGTCGTGCACGATCTTCCCCCATTGGCGTCGCTCGTCGCCGGTCCGGCCTCGCTTTCCGTGCGGCTCATGTGCAATGCTCCGTGCAATTGCACGGGCATGGCTGAATTGCCCTACTGATTGAGTATCGTCACTACTGACACACTGTCACCATGTGAATTCAGCCAGTCTCTTGGCATATTCACCGCCGCGATTGGCCGAAAGGGCACCGACGGCGTTCCGGCACCGGGGCCGTGGCATTACCCGTGAGGTAATCGACGCTTCGCACGGCGCCCGCCAGGGTGGTCATAACGCGTCCCGGACCTGAACTCAGGCCCGGGAAACGGACCTTGACCATGGATACGTTCCCCGATGGAGGCTGGTTCACCATGTCCGCGAACACCGACCGCTACGAGACCGCAGTCACCCGCTACTTCGAGGCCTGGAACGCCGACGGGCGGGACACGCTGGCGGAGGCGGTGGCCGCCGCCTGGACCACGGACGGCACGTACACCGACCCGCTCGCCGACGTCCGCGGGCACGAGCAGATCGCGGCGCTGATCACGTCGGCGCACGAGCGGTTCCCCGGCTTCGCCTTCCGTCCGCTGGGCGCGGTGGATGGTCACCACGACACCGCCCGCTTCGGCTGGGAGCTGGTCGACGAGAAGGACGGCTCGGCGCCCGTCGCGGGATTCGACGTGATCGTCCTGGACGGCGAGGGCCGGATCCGCGGCGTGCACGGATTCCTGGACCGCGTGCCCGCCTGATACGCGGGGGTGCGGATTCCTGGACGGGGTTCCGGACCGATAGGCCGGAGCGCGGATCCGGACGCTGTCCCGGACCGATACGCAGCAGTGCGGATTCCGGGACCGGCCTCTTTCGCGTCCGCGCGCCGGGGTCCCTGACGCGTGATCCTTCCGCGTCAGGGACCCCGGCGCGAGCGCGACGGCGCGTCCGGCCTCGTAGGCCCTACGCCTTGGCCAGCGCGTCGATCCGGGCGAGTTCGTCCTCGGTGAAGTCCAGGTTGCCGATGGCCTCGACGCTGTCCTCGAGCTGGCGCGGGCTGCTGGCGCCGACCAGGGCGGACGTGACCCGGCCGCCGCGCAGGACCCAGGCGAGCGCCAGCTGGGCCAGCGACTGGCCGCGGGACTTGGCGATCTCGTCAAGGGTCCGCAGCCGGCCCACGAGGTCCTCGGTGACCGTGTCCGCGCTCAGGAACGGACTGTCGCTCGCGGCCCGCGAGTCCTCCGGGATTCCGTTCAGGTAGCGGCCGGTGAGCAGGCCCTGCTCCAGCGGCGAGTACGCGATGGACCCCACCTGGAGCTCGTCGAGCGCGTCAAGCAGCCCCTCGTCCTCGGGGCGACGGTCGAGCATCGAGTAGCGCGGCTGGTGGATGAGCAGCGGGGTGCCCAGTTCGGCCAGGATCCGGGCGGCTTCGCGGGTCTGCTCCGCCGAATAGTTCGAGACGCCGACGTACAACGCCTTGCCCTGCTGGACCGCCGAGTGCAGGGCGCCCATCGTCTCCTCCATGGGAGTCTCCGGGTCGGGGCGGTGCGAGTAGAAGATGTCGACGTAATCGAGGCCCATCCGGCCCAGGCTCTGGTCGAGCGAGGACAGCAGGTACTTGCGCGAGCCCCATTCGCCGTACGGACCCGGCCACATCAGATAGCCGGCCTTCGTCGAGACGATCAGCTCGTCGCGGTGGTGCGCGAAATCCGCCTTCAGGGCGTCTCCGAGGGCGGACTCGGCCGCGCCGGGCGGCGGGCCGTAGTTGTTCGCCAGGTCGAAGTGGGTGACGCCGAGGTCGAAGGCGCGACGCAGGATCGCCCGCTGGACGTCCACGGGCCGGTCGGGGCCGAAGTTGTGCCACAGGCCGAGCGACAGCGCGGGGAGCTTCAGGCCGCTGCGTCCGGTGCGCCGGTAGGGCATGTCCGCGTAACGGTCGGGGTGCGGGGTGTACAACGCGTACTCCTGAGAGGCCGGGGGGAAACAGGCTGCCTCCACTCTCGCGCGCCCCGCGGGCATCGGTCCAACGGAAGGATCGGATGGCATTGAGCGCTCCCGCTTCTCAATGGGTCTCGGCACCCTCCGTCCTGCGCCTACCCTTGCCTCCCATGGAACTGCGTCATCTTCAGCACTTCGTCGCCGTCGCCGAGGACCGGCACTTCACCCGGGCGGCGGAGCGGCTCATGGTGTCGCAGTCGGGCCTGTCCTCGTCCATCCGGGCGCTGGAGCGGGAGCTCCAGGCGCCGCTCTTCGTCCGTACGACCCGCAGGGTCACCCTCACCGAGGCGGGCCGCGCCCTGTTCGCCGAGGCGGAGCGGATCCTCGCCCAGGTGCGTTCGGCGCACGACGCCGTGGCCGCCGTGCAGGGGGTGCTGCGCGGCACTCTTTCCCTCGGCACCGAACAGTGCATCGCCGGGGTGCACTGCGCCCGGCTGCTCGCCGCGTTCCGGCGGCGGCATCCCGACGTGGAGATCCGGCTGCGGCAGGCGGGTTCCGAGGCGCTGGCGGAGGAGGTCGCGGCGGGCCGTCTCGACCTGGCCTTCGCCGTACGGACCCGCGCCGACTCCGAGCACCTGCGGTCGGTCCCGCTGGCCAGCGAGCCGATGACCGTGCTGTGCCATCCGGAGCACCGTCTCGCGACGGCCGCCGTGGTCGTGCCCGAGGAACTGGGCGAGGAGTCCTTCGTCGACTTCCATCCCGACTGGGGTCCGCGGCGCACCACCGACGCGGCCTTCGCGGCGGCCGGGGTGCGGCGGACGGTGGCCCTGGAGGTCAACGACGTCCACAGCCTCCTGGAGCTCGTCCACGAGGGCCTCGGAATCGCCGTCGTACCACGCCACTTCGGTCACAAGCCGGAAGCCCGCGATCTCACCGCGCTGCCCTTCAAGGGCGCCTCGGAGGGTTCGTACGAGACGGTCGCCATGCTGCCGCCCGAGGAGGCCACGAGCCCGGCCGCGCGGGCCCTGATGCTGCTGCTCGACGCCTCCCGGGAACGCGCCTGACCCGCCCCGGAACACGGGCACGGAGGCGGACCGGCGTGTCCGCCACCGTCCGGGACACGCGGTTCCGGACGCAGGGACGGACGCGATGCGCGATGGTGGTCCCATGCTTGCGAAGGACATCCTCATCGACGGATTCGGCCGCGTCCGGGAAGAAGTCCATGCCGCCCTCGACGGCCTCGCGCCGGACGGCCTCAACGCCCGCCCCGGCGAGGAGGCGAATTCGGTCACCTGGCTGGTGTGGCACCTGACCCGGGTCCAGGACGACCATGTCGCCGACGTGGCCGGGACGGAGCAGGTGTGGCTCACCGAGGACTGGGCGAAGCGCTTCGCGCTCGACCTGCCGCGGGGCGACACCGGGTACGGGCACACGTCCGCGAAGGTCGCCCGGGTCCGGGTCGAGTCGGGCGACCTGCTGCTCGGCTACCACGACGCCGTCCACGAACGGACCGTGGCGTTCATCGGCGGACTGGCAGCCCATGACTTCGAGCGCGTCGTGGACGAACGGTGGGACCCGCCGGTGACCCTGGGCGCCCGCCTGGTCAGCGTCCTGTCCGACGATCTCCAGCACGTCGGACAGGCCGCCTACGCACGCGGGCTGGCTCAGATGTCGTAGCCGGGAAGCACGACGTCCTCGATGAGGGCCTTGCGCTCGTCGAAGGGGATGAAGGCGCTCTTGACCGCGTTCACCGTCACGGTGCGCAGGTCCTCGACGCCCCAGCCCGCCTCCTCGACGAGCAGCGACATCTCCCGGGTCATCGTCGTCCCGGACACCAGCCGGTTGTCGGTGTTGAGGGTGACCCGGAAGCCCAGGTCGCGCAGGGCGGTGATGGGGTGCTCGGCGATGGACGTCGCCGCGCCGGTCTGGAGGTTGGAGGTCGGGCACATCTCCAGGGCGATGCGGCGGTCGCGCACCCAGCCCGCGAGACGGCCGAGCTTGCCGTCCACGATGTCGTCGGTGATACGGACGCCGTGGCCGATGCGCTGGGCGCCGCAGATCTGGAGCGCCTGGTGGATGCTGGGCAGACCGTGGGCCTCGCCGGCGTGGATGGTGAACGGGACGCTCTCGCGCCGCAGGTGCTCGAAGGCGGCCAGGTGGTCGGCGGGCGGGAAGCCGTCCTCGGCGCCCGCGATGTCGAAGCCGACGACTCCGGCGTCCCGGAACGCCACCGCGAGGTCGGCGATCTCCCGGGTGCGGTCGAACATCCGCATGCCGCACAGCAGGGTGTTGACGCGGACGGGGGTGCCCGCCGCGGCGGCCTTCGCCATACCGGCCGCGAGACCCTCCTGCACCGCCTCGACGACCTCGGGCAGGGTCAGCCCGCCGTTGACCATGAGCTCGGGCGCGTACCGCACCTCGCCGTAGACGACACCGTCCTCGGCGAGGTCGAGGACGTACTCCTCGGCCGTGCGCAGCAGGCCCTCGCGGGACTGCATCACGGCGAGGGTGTGCTCGAAGGTGGCTATGTAGCGGACCAGGTCGCCGGAGTTGGCGGCCTCGTAGTACCAGTCGGCCAGTTCCCGCGGGTCCGTGGTGGGCAGGGTGTGGCCGACCGTCTCCGCGAGCTCGACCAGGGTGGCCGGGCGGAGACCGCCGTCGAGATGGTCGTGCAGGACCGCCTTGGGCAGGCGGCGGATGGTGTCGATGTCGATGCGGGGCGCGGTCATGTGCGGTGTTCCTCGGCAGGTGGTTCGGAGCGGAAGGGTGCGGAAGGCGCGAGTGGCCCGGCTCAGCCCGCGGGCTGGAGAAGGTCCCAGCGGTTGCCGTACAGGTCCTGGAAGACGACGACCGAGCCGTACGGCTCGTGGCGCGGCTCCTCCAGGAACGTCACGCCCGCCGCGCGCATCCGGGCGTGGTCGCGGGCGAAGTCGTCGGTGTACAGGAAGAAGCCGACACGTCCGCCGGTCTGGTCGCCGATCCGGCCGCGCTGCGCCTCGTCCTTGGCCCGGGCGAGCAGCAGCCCCGGCCCGGCCCCGTCCGTACCCGGCTCGACCACGACCCAGCGCGAGCCGTCGGGCCTCGGGGTGTCCTCGACGAGGCGGAAACCGAGGGCTTCGGTGTAGTGGCGGACGGCCTCGTCGTAGTCGTCGACGACGAGGGTGACCAGGGCGATGCGTCTCATCGGTGCTCTCCAAGGTTATACGTAACACGTAGGGTACGGCATCGCTCGCCGACCCCACGGCGCCGATCTTCCCGGGTGATACGGCACAGCCCCGGCCACTGATCGTCTACAGTTATGTAGACGAATCGAGCCATGCACAGAGGCGCGGGCGAGCTGTCCTGCCGTTCGCGCGCCCGCAGTGGAAAGGGGCCACCCACATGTCCGCCGACCTGGGCGTCGCAGCCGCGCACGAGGCCGATGCCGCGCCGGTTCGGCCATGAGGCGCCAAGGCACCAGCGACATCGCCGCGTCGGCCGCGGTGGGGAGCCTGGTCGCGTTCGTACTGCTGACGCTGATCGTGACCGGCCGCGACGGCGCGCCCCTGTCCGTCGACTCGCGGCTCGCCTCCTGGTCGGTCGCGCACCGCCCGGACATGGCGCTCGCCGCGGCACGCGGGGTGACGTACACCGGCACCGGAGTCGTCCCGTACGCGCTGGTCGTCGTGGCCGGCCTGCTCCTCGGACGGACAGCGCGGCAGCGGGTCCGCACCGTCGCCGCCGGCGTATGTGTTCTGGCCGCCGCGCAGGCCCTGCGATTCGCCGTGATGTCGCTGGTCGCCCGCCCCCGGCCGCCCGTGGCGAACTGGGCCACGCATGCCTCGGGCCTGTCCTTCCCGTCCGGTCACACCACCACCTCCGCCGTCACCGCCGGAGTGCTGATCTTCGCGGTGATCGCCCGCGCACCGCAGTCCAAGCGAGTCCTGGTCGCGCTCATCGGCTGCTGGGCCGTGCTGGTCGGCCTGTCCCGCGTCTATCTGGGCGTGCACTGGTTCTCCGACGTCGTGGGCGGCTGGCTGTTCGCCGTCTGCTGGCTGAGCCTGCTCCTGTACGTCCTCACGCGCTTCCTCCCCTCCGTCCACTCCGCGATATCGGCGCCCCGTCTCCGCCAAGGCCCCACGACGGAAGAGCGCCACGATGCACCGCAGGCACCTCAGGCCCCCGAAACACCAGAAGCACCCGAAGCACCCGAAGCACCCGAAGCACCCGAAGCACCCGAAGCACCTCACGAGTTGCACGAGCAGCACGACGTCCCCCCTCACTCTGCTCCGTAACCACCTCGGCTGGGCGGTGAGCATCGCCTATCTGGCGGCCGCGACCGTGCCCGCGCCGGGCCTGTGGCTGCGCCGCACGCACTGGCTCGGCCTCGCCCCGTTACCCGGAATCCCTTTCACGACAGCTCCGTTCCTGCTGTCCCTGGTCCTGTTCACGGCGGGCCTGCAAGTACCGCTGAGCGAACTGCGCGCGCTCGCCCGCCGTCCGACGGCGCTGCTCACGGGCCTCGTCCTGCACCTCGTCGCGCCCCTGCTGATCATCCCGGGCGTCGCGTTCGCGCTGCGGCAGTCCCCCGACAGCGACGGAGGCAGCGGGCTGGTCACGGCGATGATCCTCATCGTCGCGATGCCGGTGGCGGCCGGGGCCACGGTGTGGACGGGCAAGGGGGAAGGCTGCCAGCCGACGGCGGTGGGCCTCGTCCTGGCGTCCACGATCGTCAGCCCGCTCACCCTTCCGGTGACTCTGACGGCCCTGTGCCCGCTGCTGCACGGCCGGTACGCGGGCTCGCTGGCGGAGGCGGCCAGGACCGCCGGCAGCGGTTTCGCCCTCACGGGAGTACTGCTGCCGTGCGGCGCCGGAATCCTGTGCCGCCTGGTGCTGCCCGGCCGCCCGGCGTCCCTCCTGGTCGGCGCGGCGGGTCCCGCGGCGATACTCGCCTCCCTGCTCCTGACCTACGTCAACGCGAGCGGAGCCCTCGGGCCCTTCCTCGCGCACCCCCAACCGGTCCTGTTCACCGCCGCGGTGACCGTCGCCGCCACCGTCTGCGGGCTGTCGTTCGCGCTGGGCCTGGTCACCACCCGCGCGCTGCGCCTCGACGCCCCCGCGGGCGCGTCGGTCACCCTGGCCTGCGGCATGAACAACAGCAGCGCCGGCGCCGTCCTGATCACGACGACGCTGCCCGACCGGCCTCACATCCTGCTGCCGGTGCTGGCCTACAGCCTGTTGCAGAAGGCGGCCGCCGGGCGGGTGGTACAAGCCGGCCGCCGACCTCGCAATCGACGCCGCGAGAGCAGGCCCACCACACCTCATCGGATACCGCCGGCCAGGACGGCTTCCTGCCTGAGCAATGCGAGCCGATGGGGTCGGCCCTGGCGACGCCAAGAGACTCCCCCACGAGGAGTCGAACGCCCTGATGCTCTTCCCGCTCGACATGCTGTCCGGCCTCTCCGGTCGGCAGCCACGTCCGGGCCGCGGGGTGCTGAAGTGTCTGACGCTGAGCGTGTTCATCGAAGCCGCCCAGTACGCCATGGCCGCCGGCCGCACCGTCGACGACGACGTTCTGTTCAATACGCTGGGCGGCCTCATCGGCCGGGTGCTGTCCCTCGCTCCGCATCGGGTTCTGCGGAACAAGTACACGGAGACGGAGGCGAATCCCGGTCTCGGCTGACGGTCCGGAACGTGAACCCCGCACAACGCCAATCCAGTTACCGCCCGAACCGACGAATCGAGGTCGGCGTGCCCGCACCTCAGCTGTCATCCTGACGCCAGTCACGAGGCCAGTTCCCGGCGGGAGGCGGGGGCCCGGCGACCCCCAGTTCACGGCGAGCACATACGTAGAACGCATCGCGCTTCTGGCTCACCCGTTGCAGGTCGCGGGCCCATTTCTCCGCCTCACGCCTCTGCTCGCGTAAGTGCAGGCTCCATGGTCCAGATCGCCTCATGCCACGAACGCGCCGCCACCACGGTCTTCGGCATCGCCGACCAGCAGTACGGCTTCCCACAGCGTGGCCCGACGCGCTTCCGCCTCCGGTGCCGCTCGAACATCAAGTCACGTTGGACAGCCGCTAAGCCCCGCTAAGCCTTGACTGATGCGGCCGATCTGGCGGCCTGCCCGATCTTCGCGCAGTAGGCGGCACGGGCTCCCTCGTCGATCCGCTGCTCGTGTTCGGCGCGCAGCCCGGTCCGGCCGTCGAGGCCCTCGCGCAGGATGTCGGCATGCCCGGCATGCCGGACGGACTCGCTGAGGACATGGACCATGATGGCGAACAGGTTCGTGTTGGGACAAGGCTCCGGCCACCACGGCACGTGGCCGGGGGCGTCGAGGGGAAGCTCGTTGATCGTCGCGTCCGAGTGTTCCCACGTGCGCCGGTAGGACCCGATGATCTGATCGCGCGTCTCGTCCTCGGTCGCCCACAGATCGCTGCCGTCGTGGTCCTGCCACCGGGGCAGCGGTTCAGGGGAAGGGCGGTCGAAGACCTCGCCGAAGTACCTCGCCTCGACGCAGGCCACGTGTTTGACCAGGCCGAGGAGGTTGGTCCCGGTCGCTGTCAAAGGTCGGCGGGCGTCGTATTCGGACAAGCCGTCGATTTTCCAGAGCAGCGCCTCGCGATCCCGCCGCAGTCTCCGGTGCAGGTGGTCTTTCGCGAATTCATCGATCATGCAGCATGAGCCTGCCATGGGCTGCTCGTGGCCTCAAGATCCCGTACGTGGTCCGCAACGACCGGCAGAGCCGAGGCCTGGCCATGGTCACCGCCCTGAGCTGCCACAAGAGGCTCGCGAAACTTGCCACGTAAGACGCCCACTCAAGCGATAGGCCCCCTGACGGCGTTCATGACGAACCCAGGCGAATGCGCAGCGACCCGGTTCCGCAAGGAACGCGCCGTCGAGCTTCGGCGGCGGGTGCACGAGGGTGCTGCGAACAACGGCGCGTAAAGCCCCTGTTCGACGGTGACAGCGACCACCCACCCCTCACGCATGGTCACATGATGGTCACGAGGTGCGATATGCGGCTGATGGGGCGGGTGATCGCCAAGAAGATGTGACCCTACGTCGCCGGGGTCGACCGGCGCCCTGTGTGCTGGGGAGCCACAGGGGCAAGGGAGTCGGGCATGAGCACCTACCGTTTCAATCCGCCGCCGAGTTGGCCTGTGCCGCCTTCGGGATGGACGCCGCCCCCCGACTGGCGGCCCGACCCGTCGTGGCCCTCGATGCCGGCGGGATGGCAGTTGTGGGTCGCGGAGGCCGGGTCCACCCCCGACACCCTCGCCGCCGGTTTTGCGGCAGGAGCCGCCGCTGTGCCGGACGCGGCCGCCGCGCCGGACGCAGCGGCTCCAGGGGGCACGACCGCGGTGCCACCGCCTCGCAAGGGCGGGCTGTTCGGGCGGCGTCGTGCGGATGCCGTGTCGGAGGCCGAAGAGCTGCGGGCGTGGATCACGAGGACCCAGGGCCTGGATGCCGCGCAGACCGCGAGTCTGGTACGGCAGGTCGGGGCGGAGGCCGCCACGCTGCGTGAGAAGTCGTCCGCCGAAGCCGCCGAGGAGGCCGAGGGCATCCTCAAGGACGCACGCGAGACGGCGAAGCAGATCCTCGATGACGCGCGGCGGACAGCGAAGGAGACCGAGCGAGTACGCAAGGAGGCCGACCGTCACCGCAAGGATCTCCACGACGCCGAGCAGCGGCTCGCCGAACTTCAGGTCCGGATCGTCAACACCGACGAGACCGCCATGCTTCAGGAGGCCGGGATCTACGCCTACCGGCATGCCCTGCACGACGCGATCGCCTATCGCAGTCGCCTGGACACGCTGCAGAACGAGGTCAAGGCACTCGCCCGTGCGGGCCGCGCCGTGCAGGCGGCCACGGACTGGACGGTCAACGGCTCCAAGCGCGAGGGCCAGAAGATGGTCCGCGACTTCTCCAAGCTCATGCTGCGCGCCTACAACGCCGAAGCCGACTACGCCGTACGGTCGATGCGTCCGCACCGGCTGAGCTCTCTCGTCGACCGGCTCTTCAAGAGCCGCGAGACGATCGCCAGGCTGGGCGCCACCATGCACATCCGGATCACGGACGATTACCACAACGCGCGCGTAGGGGAGTTGGAGCTCACCGCCGACTTCCTCCAGAAGAAGGACGAGGAGAAGGAGGCCCAGCGCGAGGTACGCGCCCGGGAGCGCGAGGAAGCGGCGGTCCAGCGGGAACTCGACCGGCAGCGCGAGAAGCTGAACAAGGAACTCGGCCACTACCAGGCAGCACTTGAACGCCTGCGCGAGCGCGGTGACGACGCGGCTGTGGCGGAGATGCAGTCCAAACTGGCCGAGATCGAGAACGCTCTCCACGACGTCGACTCCCGCGCGGCGAACGTCCGCGCCGGCTATGTGTACGTCATCTCGAACATCGGTGCCTTCGGCGATCGCATGGTCAAGATCGGGATGACGCGTCGGCTCGAGCCGCTGGAACGAGTCTACGAGTTGAGCGGGGCGGCCGTGCCCTTCCGCTTCGATGTGCACGCGCTGATCTTCAGCAAGGACGCGGTCGGCCTGGAGACGGAACTCCACCGGCAGTTCGCCTCGCAGCGGGTCAACCAGGTCAACAGCCGCAAGGAGTTCTTCTACGCCACCCCGACGGAGGTCCGCGACGCGCTGCAACCGTTCACCGGACAGCATCTGATCGAGTTCACCGAGGAACCCCAGGCGCTGGAATGGCGGGCCGGCAGGCACACGCGCGAAGCCGGCGCGGGCACGGGAGGAGTCGCGGCCCTGACAGCGTGATCCAGCCGCCCCGCTACCCGGCGTGCTCGGCCCGGCGTGCGGCTTCGACGAACACGTCGATCGAGGCGAGGTAGGCGTCAGCGGCCCGGCGGAAGTGCTCGGCTTCGCGTATGTCGTTCTCGGCCGCGGCAAGGCGGGCGTATGCCTCGCCCGAGGCCCCGTGGACAGCGTTCGCCGCCGCTGCCGGACCGGGGTGGCACTCCAGCGAGACGACCGCCAAGGCGCGCAGGAAGGGGCCGTAGCAATCACGCAGTTGGTCCCGTAACTCCGCCAGGAATTCCTGACGCGCCTCCGGGTCCTCCACATCCAGGTACTTGGGGATCCGGCGGTACAGGATGCCCATGTCGTTGGCCTCCTGGATGAAGGCCAGCTGCGTGGCCCGGCGCGCCTCGCGTTCGCGGGCATCGTGCGCGGCTTCGGCGGTGGCCTGGGCCTGGACGCGAGCGGCTTGCGCGTTGCCCTTGCTGGTCACCCAGCTGGCGACGACCGCTGTGCCGGCGGTCAGCACAGCCACCCACAACGCACCGTTGTCCATGCTGCACAGTGTGTGCCACACCTACCCGCTTGGACAGAGCGCGCCCGTTTCCCCGGCTCGTTCGGCTTCGGTGCGAGCCTCGCATCGGCCGCTCCCCTTCCGGTGCGGTCTCTGCGAGGCTCGCGGTCTCCGTGCGCCTACGGATAGACGTACGTGTTCAGCGTGTTCACCGCGGAGGCGGGGTTGCCCAGGTCGTAGCGGTCGACCGCCAGGTAGTTGGGCTTCCTTCGGGCGGCCGGCTCGCAGAAGCGGCGGGCCCGGTCGGCGAGTTTGGTGTTGTCCGTGCTCGCGGTCCCGGAGATGGTGGCGTCACGGAAGTGGTTCATGACGAACAGCGGGCGGAAGCCCGTCTCGGTGCGGGTGAGCGGCACGTTCGTGTCCGCGCCGTACCAGCGGCTGTAGCAGGACCAGTCGGACGAGGCGAGGCCCGAGCCCATGGACCAGTAGTTCTCCACGGTCCACTCGCGCTGGTACATGACTCCGAAGCTGTCCCGGGTCAGTCCGGCGGACTCGTCGGACTGACGGCTGTGGTCGGTGAAGATGAGCAGGCGCTGCCCGGCGGCGGTCAGGTCGGCGAGCTTCGGCCAGCCGTGCTCGCGCACGCCCGTCCGATCCGGTCGGTAGAGCACGTCGGACAGGCCGTTCACCCTGGCGAGTTCGGCGCGCAGGACGCCCGGATCGACGTAGTCCTCCAGAAATACGGTGACGAACTGGTCGGGGTGCTGCTTGAGGAAGTCGACCATGCGCTGGAGGTCGACCCAGAGCGCCACCGGCTTGCTGACGAGGGTGCAGCTGTCGTGGCAGAGGATCGCCCCGTCGGGCGTCTGGTGCAGGTCGAGCATGAAACCTCTTACACCGTCGGCGAGTTGCTGGTTGATGCCGCGGTTCTGATTGGGGAAGAAGTTGACGAAGGGCGGGGCGAATCCACCGTCCACGCCGTTCGCGTAGGCGTTGTGCGCGGTGAGGAACGTGACCTGATCCAGGGTGCGTTGGTCCTGGGACGGCATCGGCCGGGTCTGGGGCGCGACCGGGGTGAGGTACCAGGAGGCGAGGGCTCCCGCCGACCCGATCGCCAGCTGGGCCGGGTAGTTGGAACCCGAGGACTTGTCGGTGACCGTCAAATACCGTTCCGTGCCGGGGACTTTGAGCGTGTACTGGTCGGCGCCGCCCGGCGTCACCTCCCACGCGGCGTCGGCGCTCGTACAGGCGACAGACCTGGCCTGGTCGCCCGAGCGGCCCAGACAACTGCCCGCGGTGTCGGCGCTCTCGAGCACGAACGAGGAGCCGTTCTGGCGGAGGGTCCACTGCTGGTGGTCCTCGTTGCCCTTGGGGTTGTGCTGGACGACCGCGCCCGAGCTGTCGGCGGCGTTCAGTCCCGTGATGGCGCTCTGGACGTAATAGGCGCCCGCGGCGGGGACTTCGGCGGCGCCGGCGGGCGCGGGGAGGGCGAATACGGATCCCAGTACGGCGGTGGCGGCGAGCAGGGAGCGTCGGCTCGGTCTCATGGCACGTGATCCCTTCCTGTGGGGAGCATGAGCATGCCATGCAGACCGACGCCGGGGGGCGACGGCGGGCATCAGGGGTACGGATCGCGTCAACCGCGACGGCCGCCCGGTTCACGTCCAACGCGGCCCGGGCGCACCACCGTTCACCCGCCGGGTGAGGTCAGGCGCCGCCGCGGCGGGTGCCGGGGTGCTCGATCCGCGTGACGAACGCGGTGATGTCGGCGACCACGCGTTCGGGCTGTTCCCAGTGGACGGAGTGGCCGGTCTCCGGGTAGGCGAGGAAGTCGGCGCCGTGGACGGCGTCCAGAATGGTCTGCTGGTCCTCGCGGGGCAGGAACTCGTCCTGCTCGCCCCAGATGACGAGGGTGGGCACCAGGATGCCGCCGAGGGTCGCGGGCAGATCGGCGTCGAGGAGACCGCGGGCGGTGTCCTTCCAGACGTGCGCGGGAAGCTTGAGGTTCTCCTCGACCATGGTCTCGGTGAACCCCCGCGCGATCGGGCGGGCCATGGTGTCGGCCAGGAAATCCTCGACGAACGCGCGCGGCACGGGATCGGGGAGGTCGTCCATGGCGCTCACCAGCCCGGTGACCGCCGGTTTGTCCGCGAGGGTGCCGGGGACACCGATCAGCACCAGACCCGCGATGCGGTCGGGGTGGCTCCCGGCGACGATGCGGGCCGGTACGCCTCCGCTGGACGCCCCGACCAGGATCGCCCGGGGGATGTCGACGGCGTTCAGGAAGGCCACCAGGTCGGCGGCGAAGTCGTCGGGAGTGTAGCCCTCGGGGGGCCGGTCGGCATCGCCGTGCCCGCGCTGTGTGGGCGCGTAGCCGTGCAGGGATGCCGGAAGCCGCCGCAGGAGGGGCTCGAAGGACCACCAGGAGTCGGCCAGGCCGTGCACGAAGACGACCGGCGTACCACTGGGGTAGCCGGCCTCGGCATACGGGAGGGTGAGCCCTTCCCGCACCTTCGCGGACTTCAGGGAGATCACGGTCACGGCACCCTGCCTCCTTCCGCCCGGCCACCGGGGTCCGGGAACCCCGGGGCGGAGCGCGAGCGGCGATCACCTCCGACAGTACCGAGGGGCGGCACGCGCCGCGCTGCGAACAGGCCCGACCGGGCCTCCCGGATGACGGGGAGAACGCGGTCGGGTGCTGGTCCGGGTGAGTGACCGGTGGGGGTGACGGGGAGCGGAGGGCTCCGCCACCCTCACCGGCGGCTGGCGGCTCCGCCCGGGTGCGGTGACCGGAGGCTCCACTCGGGTCCGGGGAAACCAGCAGGCTCCACTCGGGTCCGGGGACCGGCAGGCTCCACTCGGGTCCGGGGACCGGCAGGCTCCGCTCGGGTGCCGCCTGAGCGGTTCGCTGCGCGGTGCCCACGTCGTGCACAGGAGCTGAGCACGGGTTCTGCCGGCGGGACCCACTCCCGCTCACTCCCCGGGAACGGTTAGGGTGTCCGTCGTACCGGACACGGGGTGCCTGCGAGGGCTGAGATCACACCCGTCGAACCTGAACCAGTTCGTACTGGCGGAGGGATGTCTCCATGCCATTGACGCATGTTTCCGGCGGGCTGCCCGCCGACGGCCGGCCCGCCGTCTTCGACGGGCGGATGCCCGCCGCACCCGGCGACCTCCGGGTGGAGGGGCACGGCATCGAGCCGGTCCCCGAGAGCAATCGGTACGGCGGGGCCGGGCGCCTGTTCACCGTGTGGTTCGCCCCGAACCTGACGATGACGGGCGTGTTCACCGGCACCATCGGCATCGCGCTCGGCCTGGACTTCACCACGGCTCTCGCGGCGATGGTCCTCGGAACCGTGCTCGGCGCGCTGCCCACCGCCTACCTCAGCACCTGGGGCGGGCTCACCGGCACCGGCCAACTCCCGCTCGCGCGGCTCGCGTTCGGCCGGGCCGTGGTGCTGCCCGGGGTGCTCCAGTGGCTGTCGTCGGTCGCCTGGGACGCGCTGATCGGCCTGTTCGGCGGGGATGCGCTGGCACGGTTGTGCGGCTGGCCGTTCTGGCTGGGTGTGCTGGTCATGATGCTGGCCCAGGGCGCTCTGGGTGTCCTCGGCTACGAAGCCATCCACCGTTTGCAGATCGTCATGACGTTCGTGCTCGCCGTGGCGTTCGCGTTGATCGCCTGGCGGATGCTCGACGGGGTCCACCCCGCGACGACCGGGTCCGCGACCGGCGCCGACGGAGCGGGCGCGTTCGCGCTCACCAGCACCATCGCGCTGAGCCTCTCGCTGTCCTGGGCACCGTACGCGGGTGACTTCAGCCGTTACCTGCCTCGTACGACGTCCCGCCCGCGCATGTTCTGGTGCACCCTGCTCGGGCTCGTCACGTCCTTCGTCGCCGTGCAGGTCCTCGGTCTGTGGGGCGCGTCGGTACTGACCGACCAGACGGCGGCGGGCGTGGACTCGTTGCTGGGCGGCGGTGCGGCGGGCGCCTTCGGGCTGCTGGCCGTGGCACTGGCCGCGGTGTGCAGCAACGCGATGAACGACTACAGCGGTTCACTGGCCCTCCAGACTCTGGGGGTACGGATACCGCGCCCGTTGGCGGCTGCCCTCGCCGCCGCGCTCGGCTTCCCGCTGGTGCTGTGGATGCACGCGGCCGACACGACGGCGCGATTCCAGAACGTGCTGTTGTTCGTGGGGTATTGGATCCCCGGGTTCGTCGCGATCGTCGTCGTCGACTGGATCGCCCGGGGGCGGGAGCGCGGCGGCGCCCCGGTCGACATCACCGCCGAGGCGACCCGGCCGCACTCCGGACGGACCTCGCTCGTGGCCTTCGTCGCGGCGTTCGGCGCGGCCGTGCCGTTCATGGACACCGGTCTGTACGTGGGTCCGGTGGCCGACGCGCTGCACGGCGCCGACCTCTCCTACTACGTGGCGTTCCTCGTCGCCCTCGCCCTCTACGCCCCGCCGCGGCTGCGCCGCCGCGCCTGAGGGCCGCCGCCCGTCGCTCCGCCGGCCCCGGGCCTTCACGCCCGTGGCCGTACCCGAGAGGAACACCTCGAATGACCACGCCACCGCCTCGCGTCCTGACGATCGCCGGCTCCGATTCAGGCGGAGGCGCGGGAATCCAGGCCGACTTGAAGACCATGCTCGCGCTGGGCGCCCACGGGATGAGCGTGCTCACCGCGGTGACCGCGCAGAACTCCGTGGGCGTGCAGGGTGCTTGGGAGCTGTCGGAGGAGGCGGTTCGGGCCCAGTACCGCAGTGTGGTCGACGACATCGGCGTCCAGGCCGTGAAGACGGGGATGCTCTCGTCGCCCGAACTGGTCACCACCGTCGCCGAGTTGCTGTCCGACGTGGGCGCGCCGGTCGTCGTGGACCCGGTGAGCGTGTCCAAGCACGGGGACCGGCTGCTGGCCGACGACGCGCTGGACGCCGTACGGACCCGGCTGCTGCCGCGGGCGACGGTGGCCACCCCGAATCTCGACGAGGTCGCCCAGCTCACCGGGGTGAAGGTGGACGACGAGGCGGGCATGCGCCGGGCCGCCGGGCTCCTGCTCTCCTTCGGCCCGCGCTGGGTGCTGGTGAAGGGGGGCCATCTGCCGGGCCAGGCCGTCGATCTGCTCACCGACGGAACGGCCGAGCACTGGCTGCGCGCGCCGCGCCACGACAACAGGCACACGCACGGAACGGGGTGCACGCTCGCCTCGGCCATCGCGGTGGGGCTGGCCGAGGGACTCGCGGTGCCGGAGGCCGTACAGCGCGCCAAGGTGTACGTGACCGCCGCGATCGAGGCCGGTTTCGCACTCGGCGCGGGCATCGGCCCGGTGGACCACGGATGGCAGCTGCCGAACCGCCGGACGGGCACCTGACGACCCGTCCGCTCTCCGGCACACCTCCTGCCCCGGAGGCTGAACACCTCGGCCCCTCCCGTGCGTACTGATCGGCACAGCGACAGTCGTCTGCTCGCCCGTCAGGTACGCGGACAGGCAGATCCGGATCCAAGGAGCACACCATGAAGGCGTCCGCGCAGATCGGCGTCACAGGGCTCGCGGTGATGGGCCGCAATCTGGCCCGCAACTTCGCCCGGAACGGCTACACCGTCGCCGTCCACAATCGCACCCCCGCACGCACCAAGGCACTGGTCGAGGAGTTCGGGCACGAGGGAGCGTTCGTCGCCGCCGAGTCGGCCGAGGACTTCGTGGCCGCGCTGGAGCGCCCCCGCCGCCTCATGATCATGGTGCAGGCGGGTGCCGCCACCGACGCCGTCATCGAGGAGTTCGCCCCGCTGCTCGAAAACGGCGACATGATCATCGACGGGGGCAACGCCCACTTCTCCGACACCCGTCGTCGGGAGCAGTCGCTGCGCGAACGCGGCATCCACTTCGTCGGCGCGGGTGTGTCCGGCGGCGAGGAGGGCGCGCTGAACGGGCCGAGCATCATGCCCGGCGGCTCCGCGGAGTCGTACGCCTCGCTCGGCCCGATGTTCGAGTCGATCAGCGCCAAGGTGGACGGTGAGCCCTGTGCCACGCACATCGGCACGGACGGCGCCGGCCACTTCGTCAAGATGGTGCACAACGGCATCGAGTACGCCGACATGCAGCTGATCGGCGAGGCCTACGACCTGCTCCGCCGCGTCGGCGGCTACACGCCGGCTCAGATCGCCGAGATCTTCCGGCGCTGGAACAAGGGCCGCCTCGACTCGTACCTGATCGAGATCACCGCCGAGGTCCTCGCGCACACGGACGCCGCCACCGGCGAGCCGTTCGTCGACGTCGTGGTGGACGCGGCGGGGCAGAAGGGCACCGGCCGCTGGACCGTGCAGACCGCCCTGGACCTCGGCTCCCCGGTCACCGCCATATCCCAGGCGACCTTCGCCCGCGCCGCCTCCAGCCAGGACGGACTGCGCGCCGCCTACCGCGGCCTGCCGGGCGGCACCCACTGGGACCTGTCGGGAACCGAGGCCGAGCGTTTCACCAGCCAGGTCGAACACGCCCTGTACGCGTCGAAGCTGATCGCCTACGACCAGGGCTGGAAGATGATCCTGGACGCCGCCGCCGAGTACGGCTGGGACATCGACCTCGGCGAGGTGGCGAAGATCTGGCGCGGCGGCTGCATCATCCGCGCGGCGTTCCTCGACCGTATCCGCGCCGCGTACGCCGTCGACCCGGGCCTGGTCAGCCTGCTGTCCGACGCGGGGTTCGCCACCGAGATCAAGGACGCCCAGGTCCCGTGGCGCGAGGTCGTCTCCACGGCCACCCGCAGAGGTGTCCCGGTGCCCGCGTTCTCCGCGGCCCTGTCCTACTACGACACCCTGCGCGCCGACCGGCTTCCCGCCGCACTCACCCAGGGCCAGCGCGACTTCTTCGGCGCCCACACCTACCGGCGCACCGACCGCCAGGGCAGCTTCCACACGCTGTGGGGCGAGGCGTCCCGCGGCGAGACCGAGATGCTTTGACTTCCGCCGAGTGACGCACGAGTGAGGAGCGGGCCGCACATCCCGGAGACGGATGCGCGGCCCGCTCCCCCGTGTCCGCCGGGTATCTCAATCGGCTCTCACGACCTGCCTACCGGTCCCGACCACGAGCTCCTCCATCACGGCGGACGGCAGCGACGGGTTGGCGGCCGCGGCCTCCCCCACCCGCCGGTCGGCGTCGGAGAGCAGTTCCACGATCACGCGCGGCGGGAGTGCCGGGTGAGCGGCGGCCCAGGCTTTCGCCTCGCGGTCCCCGAGGCAGCGGAGCAGCGCTTCGCCCGACGCGTTCCGGTGCCGGGCGATCGCCCGGAACACCTTCTGCGAGGGTCGCGCCTGCCGGGTCAGGTGCTCCAACAACGCCGGACTCGCTTCGGGGTTGGCCGCGACCCTGGCGAGGACCCGGACTCCGTGCCGTTCGACCATGGCACGCAACAGGCCCTCGGAGAGGCCCGGGTGAGTGGCGACGGACTTGACCACCTTCGCGTCGGGGTCCTGTGCCAGCGCGTCACGTATGCCGGGTGGCAGATCGTGACGCCGGGCCGCGAGCATGCGCGCCGCCGGGTCCTTCGACCCGGCCAGCTCCCTGATCTCGGCGGGAGTCGCGTCGGCGATCCGTGGAAGCAGGGTGACGCCGACCTTGGCCGTGCGAGCGAGACCGGTGAGCACGTCCAGCGGGACACGGGGATTGCGGGCGAGCCCTTGACGCACCTGGGGGTCGGGGTCCCCCGCCAGCGCACGCATCACGTCCTCGCCGATCGCGGGGTTCTCGGCGAGGTCGGAGCGGACACCGGGTATGGGGTCCGCCGCGAGCTGTCGATATACCCGCGGGGGAAGAGCCGGACGGGCGGCGAGTGTCCAGCGCACGAGCATCGAAGGGTGCCCGGCGAAGCGGACGACCGCGTCCGCGGGCGTGGCGGGGTTGGCGAGGGCCGCGACCCACAGATCGTGGACGGCGGACTCGTGGGAGCCTTCGCAGAAAGCGCCCGCCGGCAGATCGCAGTCCGGCCGGGAGCACTCCGGATCGTGGGTGAAGGGAATCGCCTCGCGCTCGCAGACCGAGCAGTGTGTCACCGGGGGCAGACCCTCGCCGCTGATGAGTGCCGCCAGGACGTCCGGGGGCGTCGCCACGTTCACGGCGACCGCGCGGCGGACCTCGGCATGCGGATGCTCCGCGAGCCTGGCGGCCGTTTCCGGTGTGGTCCAGAGCGCCAGCTCCTTGACGACGTCCGGGTTCGTGTCCGCTGCGAGCGTCTCCACCACGTCGGCCGGGAGGCCGGGGCAGGCGGCCAGCTTCTCCCGGCGCTCCACCACCGGGTCCGCCGCGAAGAGTCGGGCCCACCCCGGGCCGCCGGCTCCCTCGTCGAGCAGCGCGAGGGCGGTGTCCGGCCGCGCCACGGGATCGATGTCGGAGGCTGTCAGCTTCCCCGCGTAGGCGAGCCCCACACCGGTCTCCGGGTACCGCGCGAGGAGAGCGACCGCCTGTGCGTGGCTGAGGTCCTCCCGCCCGGCGAGGTCACCGGCGAGGTCGGCGTCCGCGACCGCGATCAGCCGGTCGACCAGCTCGGACGGCAGTGCCGTGTTGGCGGCGAGACCGCTCAGGACATGGTTCACAGAGGGCATCCTGCCCCGGGCGGTGGCCGGACCGCCCGGGATTTTCCGGCACCGAGTTCACTGGGCGGCGAGGCCCCGGGACCTGAACTGCTCGCGGACGCGTTCGGTCAGGGCGGGGTCGGGCACGGGAGTGTCCGCCAGGGGAAAGGCGATGCCCAGGGCTTCGTACTTCGGCGCGCCCATCTTGTGGAAGGGAAGGACGTCCACGCGGTCGACGTTCCCGAGTCCGGAGAGGAAACGGGCGAGTCCGTCGATGGGTTCGGGGGCGTCGGTCCGGCCGGGAACGAGGACGTAGCGGATCCACACCGGGACGCCGAGGCGGTCGAGCCGGGTGGCGAAGTTCAGCGTCGGGGCGAGCTCGCCGCCGGTGAGCGCGCGGTAGGCGGCGACGTCGAAGGACTTGATGTCGAGCAGCACCAGGTCGGTGTCGGCGAGGAGTTCGTCGGTGGCGCGGGCGCCGAGGAAGCCCGAGGTGTCCAGGGCGGTGTGCAGTCCGGCCGCCTTGCAGCGGCGCAGCACCGCTCCGGTGAAGGCCGGCTGGAGCAGTGGCTCGCCGCCCGTGACGGTCACTCCTCCGCCGGCGGTGGTGACGAACGGCCGGTACTTCCCGATCTCCGTCATCACCTCGTCGACGGTGGCCTCCCGGCCGTCACGCATGTGCCAGGTGTCGGGGTTGGCGCAGTAGAGACAGCGCAGCGGGCAGCCGTTGACGAAGAGGACGAACCGGGTCCCGGGACCGTCCACGCCGGTGGACAGGTCCCAGGAGTGGATCCGGCCCGTCGTACCCGTCCTCACAGCGATCCGTGGAAGGTGCGGCTGATCACGTCGAGCTGCTGCTCACGGGTCAGCCGGACGAAGTTGACGGCGTAGCCGGAGACCCGGATGGTCAGCTCCGGGTACTTGTCCGGGTTCTCCATCGCGTCCTCCAGGGTCGCCCGGTCCAGGATGTTGACGTTCATGTGGAAGCCGCCGGAGGCCGTGTAGGCGTCGAGGATGCCGACGAGATGGCCGGGGCGCTCGGCGGGCACGTGTCCCAGCCCTTCCGGGGTGATCGTCGTCGTCAGGGAGATGCCGTCGCGGGCGTGCTCGTAGGGCAGCTTGGCGACGGAGAGCGCGGACGCGGCCACCCCGTGCCGGTCACGGCCGTTCATCGGGTTCGCGCCGGGCGCGAAGGGCGCTCCCGCGCGGCGGCCGTCGGGTGTGTTGCCGGTGTGCTTGCCGTAGACGACGTTCGAGGTGATCGTCAGCACCGACTGGGTGTGTTCGGCGTCCCGGTAGGTGGGGTGCTCGCGCACCTTCGTCATGAAGGCGTCCACCAGGCCGACGGCGATGGCGTCGGCCCGGTCGTCGTTGTTCCCGTACGCCGGGTAGTCGCCCTCGGTCTCGTAGTCGACGGCCAGACCGGTCTCGTCGCGGATCACCCTGACCCGGGCGTACTTGACCGCGGACAGGCTGTCCGTGGCGACGGAGAGCCCGGCGATGCCGCAGGCCATGAAGCGGTGCACGGGATAGTCGTGGAGCGCCATCTCGACGCGCTCGTAGGCGTACTTGTCGTGCATGTAGTGGATGACGTTGAGCGCGTTGACGTACGTCTCCGCCAGCCAGTCCAGCATGACGTCGTACGCCTTCGACAGCTCCTCGTGGTCCAGGTACTCCCCGGTCAGGGCCGGTGTCCTGGGAGCGATCCGGTCGCCGCTGATCTCGTCCCGGCCGCCGTTGATCGCGTACAGGAGCGCCTTGGCGAGGTTGACCCGGGCGCCGAAGAACTGCATCTGCCGGCCGACCGCCATCGCGGAGACACAGCAGGCGATCGCGGTGTCGTCGCCGGTGCGGGGCCGCATGAGGTCGTCGGACTCGTACTGGACGGCGCTGGTGTCGATGGAGACCTGGGCGCAGAACTCCTTGAAGCCGTACGGGAGTCGGGGCGACCAGAGGACGGTGAGGTTGGGCTCGGGGGCCGGACCCAGGTTGTAGAGGGTCTGGAGGAAGCGGAACGAGGTGCGGGTGACGAGCGGGCGTCCGTCCGCTCCGATGCCGCCGATGGATTCCGTGACCCAGGTCGGGTCTCCCGAGAACAGCGCGTCGTACTCGGGGGTGCGCAGGAACCGCACGATACGCAGCTTGACCACGAAGTCGTCGATCAGTTCCTGGGCGCCGGTCTCGTTCAACGCACCTGTGGTCAGGTCGCGTTGGAGGTAGACGTCCAGGAAGGTCGAGGTGCGGCCCAGGGACATCGCGGCGCCGTTCTGTTCCTTCACCGCGGCGAGATAGCCCAGGTAGAGCCACTGAACGGCCTCGCGCGCGGTGGCCGCGGGACGTGAGACGTCACAGCCGTACGACGCGGCCATCCGGGTCAGTTCGCCCAACGCCTTGATCTGCTCGGCGAGTTCCTCGCGGTCGCGGATGATGTGCTCGGTGGAGGGCGCCACGTCGAGACCTGCGCGTTCCGCGCGCTTGGCGGCGATGAGCCGGTCGGTGCCGTACAGCGCCACCCGCCGGTAGTCGCCGATGATCCGGCCCCGGCCGTACGCGTCGGGCAGGCCGGTGATGATGCCGGCCTTGCGGGCGGCACGCATCGCGGGGGTGTACGCGTCGAAGACGCCGTCGTTGTGGGTCTTGCAGTAGGTGCCGAAGACACGGGTGACGAAGTCGTCGGGCGTGTAGCCGTACGCCTTCAGCCCGTTCTCGACCATCCGCAGACCGCCGCCCGGCATGATGGCGCGCTTCAGCGGCGCGTCGGTCTGGAGGCCGACGATCAACTCCCTTTCGCGGTCGATGTATCCGGGCGCGTGCGAGGTGATCGTGGACGGGGTCGCGGTGTCGACGTCGAGGATTCCCTTCCTCCGTTCCTCCGGGAAGAGCGCGCCGACCTTGCCCCAGACGGCCAGGGTGCGCTCCGTCGGGCCGGTCAGGAAGGCCGCGTCGCCCTCGTAGGGCGTGTAGTTGGCCTGAATGAAGTCGCGGACGTCGATGCCCTCGCGCCACGCCGTACCGGCGAAGCCCTGCCAGGCCTCGGCCGTCCCGTTCTCAGCCGTCCCGCTCTCGACCGTCCGGCCCTCGGCCGTCATCGTCGTGGTCATCGCCGGTCTCCCCTCGCACAGTGTCGAATGTCCAGCGCCTACGCGCTTTCCACGCTTTCGATCCTTGTGCTTCGGGGTGACACCGGCGAGGGCCGGACAGTACCGGCACCGGCGCCGAACGCCCTCGTCCGGGGGTGCCGTTCGGCCCCCGGGCGCTTCAGGAGGGCAGGTCGACGCCGTACAGCGAGACGCCTCCGACGAGTTCGCGTCCGGTGACCAGTTCGGACGCGATCCGGATGAAGACGTCATGGGGCGAGGCCACCCAGGAACGGGGGCCTGTCCTGGTGAGGCGGTCGTGTTCGACGGGGTCGTTCACCACCCGGGCGCGGCCCGTCACGACCACGCTCCAGCCCGAGTGCGCGGCCGCGTCCACCGCGTCGGCCTCGAACGCCACCACCACCCCGTCGATGGAGCGGGCCAGTTCGGAGTCGGCGGGCGTCCGCAGCACGACGGCGGACCCGGCGTCGAGACTGAAGTTGACCGGAAGGACCGCGGGCAGGGCGTCCCGCGTATGGACGATCCTGCCGATGGGCGCGGTACCGAGCCGGTCCAGGCACTCCTGCCGGCCCAGTTCACGAAAGCCGTCGTTGGGGTTCATCAGCGGAGCCAACTCTCACGCGTCGAGGCGACACAGCAGTACAGCGACATACGGTTCGGATTCCGGCGACCGGCGCCGGGGGAACAGGGTCCATCGGTCCCGGGCGGACGGAAAGCGGCCGCTTCCGGACGCCCGTGCCACCGGTCGCGTCAGCCCACGGCGATCCGGCGGCCGGAGATCCTCTCCTCGTCGACGCGTACCCACAGGTCGCGCTCCGCGCCACCGGCCCAGGGACGGCTGTGGGCGAGGGCGTCCAGCCGCCGTACGACGTCGGAACCGGTCACGGCCCGGGCACGTCCCTGGACGAGCACGCTCCAGCCCTGGCTGAGAGCCTCGTCGATGTGATCCACCTCGAAGGCGACCCGGGCTCCGGCCGCCGTGGCGGGTACCGAACCGGGCGCCGTCCTGAAAGTGACCGACCCGTCGATGACGCTGTAGTTGACGGGGAGGACCACGGGCCCGTCGGGAGTGTTGACGGCGATCCTTCCGACGCCGTGCGTCGACAACCGGTCCCGGCACTCCTCGGGGCCCAGTTCGATCAGCTCGGAGCGGCCCGCGGCCCGGCCGACGCCCGGCGGCAGATCGGCGTCGCCGCCGTGCAGCGCCGCGACGCTGGTCTCCAGCGCGTCAGCGAGCCGGATCAGGGCGCTCGTCCCGGGCGCCGCGCTGGGCTGCTGCTCCAGGTACCGGAGGTAGTCGGCGGCGACGCCCGCGCGGGCGGCCGCGTCCTCCCTGGTCAGGCCGAGTTCCTCGCGTCGTGCCGCGATTCGCCGCCCGACGTCGCCCGCCCCGGTCGGCGCCGAGGCGGCCATGGTGAGGTTCCGTGCGCCGTCCGGGGTGCTCTCCTCGGTGTCGAGCGCCGGGCGCGACGGCTCGCGCGGCGAGTCCGCCTCGCCCGATGTGCCACCGTTCATCGCCCGTAGTGCCTGTTCAAACATGACGCTTCGTGTCTGCTCGGACATGACCCTTCACTTCCTTCCGGCGCGGTCGCCTCCTGACTAAGGGCGTCCCCCCGCCCGGAGCGTCCCCCCGGGCGGGGGTCCCCACGAGCGGAACATCCCGACGGCCAGGGCGGAAAATATGCCTCGCCGACGGCCCGTTCCGGCACGCAACTCGACCTCGCACATCCACCCTGACCGGGGCGGATGCTTCGCGCATGGGCCGGCCGGTCCCCACCCTGGGACCGAAAGACCTCTGCCACCGCTCGCGCGCGCCGCGATCCCCTTGCACTGTTGGGGTGTAACGAGGAGGTGCGGTGCCATGCGCGGAGCACGCGGAGCCGAGGGTGCGAGGCAGTGGTGCTGGCGCTGGCGGAGGAATCCGCTGCGTCGCCGTGACGACGTCTTCGAGGCGTGGATCGTGCTGATCGTCTGGACGGTGATGGTGCTGGGAGGCACCCTCGCCGGCCTGGTGACGGCCCATGCCGCCGACGAGTCCTTCACGCGGCTGCGCCACGACAGGCACGCCGTCCCGGCCGTACTCGTGGGCGGTACGGGATCGGCGGTACCCGCCGGCGAGAGCGCGGTCTACGACCATGTCCGGGCGACGGTCCGGTGGACGGCGCGGGACGGGGCGCCCCGAGTCGGAACCGCCCTGGTGGAATCCGGGCACAAGGCCGGATCGCACGTGGTGATCTGGCTGGACGCGCGGGGCCGGCCCACCACGGCACCGCCGACCACGAGCGCGGCGGCCACCGAGTCGAGCCTGCTGGGCGTCGGCGCCGCCGTGGCCCTGGGAGGCCTGGTCTTCGGCGCCGGCGGCCTCGCCCGGTGGCGGCTCGACCAGCGGCGCTACAACCGATGGGCGCGCGAGTGGGAGCGGCTAGGACCTCAGTGGGGCCACAAGACGCCGTGACCGCGTGCCCCAGGGAGACCGGGACACCGGTGCGCGTCCCTCCCCCGCGTTCATGGGGGCGTCTCTCCCGTCGTGCGGCCGGTTCGCCGGCTCGACGCGAAAGGGCCCCGGGATTTCCCGGGGCCCTTCGTCTCGTGGCGTGGTGGCCGAGTGGTCAGTCGTGCGGGATCACCGCGACCGGGGCCGTGGAGTGGTGCAGTACCGCCTGCGTCACCGGGCCGACGTGGCTGCCGACCGGGGACTGACGGTTGCGGCGGCCGACCACGACCAGCGCGGCGTTCCGCGCGGCCTCCACGAGATGGGGGCCCGCGCCGCCGACAACGGCCTGTTCGCGCACCTCGACGGCCGGGAACTTCTCCCGCCAGGGGGTCAGTGCCTCGGTCAGGCGCCCCTGCGCCTCGGTGAGCAGCTCCGCGTCGACGGCCGGGTCGGAGGCTCCGCTGTAGCCGTAGTACGGCGGCAGGCTCCAGCCGTGGATGACACGCAGGTCCGTCGCCCGGCGGGCCGCCGCACGGAAGGCGAACGCGATCACGGAGTCGTCCGGGTGCTCCAGGTCGAGGCCGAGGACGACCTCCTGGTGACCGGGGTCCTCCGCGGGCCGTGCGTCCGCCCGTACGAGAACGATCGGCGTCCGGCTCCGGGCGACCATGGCCTGTCCGACGGATCCGGTCAGGAAACCGGCGACTCCGCCGAGGCCCCTGGACCCGAGGACCAGCAGCTCGGCGTCCTCGGCGGCGGCCGACAGCGCGGTGACGGGCTGCTCCGCGACGCGCTCGGCCGTTATCGCCAGGTCGGGGTGGTCCGCGGCGAGCTCGGCCGCGGTCTCGCGGGGCAGGCGTTCGGCCCATTCACGCTCCGAGTCCTCCGACGAGGGCGGAACCGAGACACCGGCCAGCGGGGTGTACACGTAGGGATGCCACAACCAGGCGTGCACGAGGTGCAGTCGGGCGTCCGTGCGCCGGGCTTCACAAGCTGCCCACTCGGCTGCGGCGACGCTCTCGGGCGAGCCGTCCAGGCCGACGACGATGGTGCGGGACATCTGGGACCTCCTCGGGGATACGTGAATCAGTCTCGCGTTCGTACGGGCGCCGGAGGAGAGGCCTCTGGTCCCTGGCAGGGGCCGAACGGCCCCTGCGAACGGGGACTTCGTTCCTCCGGGACGACGATGCCGGTCGGCCGTACGGCTCGGCGGGTGCCCGCCCCGGACGGGCGGAACCCCCTGGCGCACGGCGGAACACGCCGGCCGGGCGCCTCCGCACACGTGCGAGGGCGCCCGGCCGGCGATCAAGTCCCTGACAGCGGGGCCGAAGGTCCCTGCCCGCCATGGCGGTGCCCTTTCGCAGCCGGCTCGAGCCATGCCGGGGCCCTTTCGGAGCCGGCCCGTGCCATGCGGCCCGCGGCCGGGGCCGGACGGCCCATGGCGGCGGGCGGACCCGCGGGCGGAGATTTGAGGCGGAACGGTCGCCCGCCAGGAAGAGGCAGGATCATGAGCACTTCCACGACATCCACCATGCTGCGGGCGCTGCCCGCCGATCAGCGGGAACAGCTGCTGCGACTGGCCCGTGAGGTCTCGTTCCCCGAGGGCTCCAGGCTGTTCGAGGAAGGCGGCCACGCGGACCGGTTCTGGATCGTCCGGACCGGCACGGTGGCCCTCGACCTGCGGGTCCCGGGCCGCCGCGCGGCCGTCATCGAGATCCTCGGTCACAACGAACTCGTCGGCTGGTCCTGGCTGTTCGCCCCGCACACCTGGCATCTGGGCGCCGAGACGACGAGCCCGGTACGCGCCTACGAGTTCGACGCCGAGGACGTCCGGGCACTGTGCCGGAACGATCCCGGACTCGGGATGGCCGTGACGCAGTGGGTGGGCGAGATCGTCGCCCACCGGCTCCAGTCGGCCCGGACCCGGCTGCTCGACCTGTACGCCCCCTACGGCAGCGGCACAGCGCGCTGACCTCGGGCGTCGCGCCGAGGGTGAGGGGTGAAGCGCAAACCGCCTCGTATGGGGCCGGTCGGCCCTAGTGCATCCGGGCCGGAAGCGTGATGATCGATGTGAGCGGGCCCACGGTCCGTGGTCCGTCACTGAACAAGGGGTCGTCATGACCGAGGCGCGTACGTTCTCCGAGCAGAACCCGATCAGGGTCTTCCTGCTGGACGACCACGAGGTGGTGCGCCGTGGACTGACGGACCTCCTGGACGCCGAACCCGACATCTCGGTGGTGGGCGACGCGGACAACGTCGAGCACGCGCTGGTACGCGGCCCCGCGCTGCGCCCCGACGTGGCGGTTCTCGACGTACGCCTACCGGACGGCGACGGGATCAGCGTCTGCCGGGAGCTGCGCAGCCAGATGCCCGAGCTGTCCTGCCTCATGCTGACGTCGTTCGACGACGAGGAGGCGCTGCTCGACGCGATCATGGCCGGGGCCGCCGGCTATGTGCTGAAGCAGATCAAGGGTTCCGACCTGATCTCGGCGGTCCGTACCGTCGCCTCCGGCCAGTCGATGCTGGACCCGACGACCACCGCCCGGCTGATGCGCAAGCTGCGCACGGACCCGGCCGAGGAGCCGCCCGTCTCGCAGGAGCTGGCCGCCCTCTCACCGCGCGAGCGGGACATCCTCGCGCTGATCGGGGACGGGCTCACGAACCGAGAGATCGGCAAGGAGCTCTATCTGTCCGAGAAGACGGTGAAGAACCACATCTCCCGGCTGCTGGCCAAGCTCGGCGTCCAGCGGCGCGTCCAGGCCGCGGTTCTCGCCAACCAGCTCGAACACCCGGAAGCGGCGGCCCACCACACCTCGCGCTGAGGCCCGCTCCGGTCGGGAGCACTCCAGGTGCCGGGCGACGATGGTCCCGCACTGCCCCACCGCCACCGCCTGTTCCCGTCACCCGTCACCTGCCTCCGTCACCCGTCACCGTCGCCGGTTGCCGGTCCGGCAGCGTCAGGGTGCAGGACTCGCCCGGTGCCACCGTGACGGTGCGGTCCGCGAGGGTGATGTCGACCGGCGGCTCGTCCGACGCCGGCACACTGACGTGCAGCCTCCCCGCGCTCAGGTGCAGTTGCACACCACGATGACCCCGGTAGCGGATCACGAACCCGTACTCGGAGAGTTCCGGAAGCGGGACCGGATCGAACCGCAGCGCTCCGCCACGGGTCTCCAGACCGGTCAGCCCGCGCTGGACGAGATCGAGGGTGCCCGCCATCGCGCCCAGGTGGATACCCTCCCCCGTGGTACCGCCCTGCAAGTCGGCGATGTCCCCCCGCAGCGCCTCGTGGATGTACGTCCAGGCTTCGGCGCGCCGAGCCCGGCCCAGCACCCAGCCGTGCACCAGGCTGCTCAGCGTCGAACCGTGGCTCGTACGCCTCAGGTAGTGGTCGACGGTGCGCCGCCACAGGGCGTCGTCGACCTCGTGTCCGAGCCTGCGGAACAGGGCGCCGAGTTCGGCGGGCGAGAAGAGGTAGCCCAGCATCAGCACGTCCGCCTGCTTCGACGCCTGGTAGCGGTTGACGCTGTCGCCCTCGGCCTCCAGGATCCGGTCGAGCCGCCGGATGTCGCCGTACCGCTTCCGGTAGCCCTCCCAGTCGAGCTCAGCGAGGTCTCCGTAGCCCTCGAACTGGCTGATGACCCCGTCGTGGAAGGGCACGTGCAGCCGGCTGGACACGTCGTGCCAGAGGTCGAGTTCGGCGGGGTCGAGGCCGGTCCGCTCGACGAGGTCCCGGCGCAGCAGTTCCGGCAGCTCGCCCAGCACGTCGAGGGTGCGGGCGAGCACCCAGGCGGCGGTGACATTGGTGTACGCGTTGTCGTCCAGCCCCGGCCGGTCCACGTCCGGGTAGGCGTCGTGGTACTCGTCGGGTCCGACGACACCGCGGATCCGGTAGCGGCCGAGGGCGCTGTCGTACTCGGCGAAGCCGGCCCAGAAGCGGGCGATCTGCACCAGCATGTCGATGCCCTTGGTGTGCAGGAACTCGGTGTCGCCGCTCGCCTCGCTGTACTGCCACACGTTGTACGCGATCGCCGATCCGACATGGTGCTGGAGGTGCGAGTGGTCGGGAAGCCAGCGCCCCGAACGCGGGTTCAGGTGCAGCTGCTGGGTCTCCTCCCGTCCGTCGCTGCCGCTCTGCCAGGGGTACATCGCGCCGGTGTGGCCGGCGTCCTCGGCCGCCCGGCGGGCGCGCTCCAGCCGGCGGTGTCGGTAGGTGAGCAGGGCGCGGGAGACCTCGGGGAAGTGGAGGTTCAGATACGGCAGCACGAACAGCTCGTCCCAGAAGACGTGCCCCCGGTAGGCCTCGCCGTGCAGCCCGCGTGCCGGGACACCGACGTCGAGCTCGGCGGTGTGCGGGGAGAGCGTCTGGAGCACATGGAACAGGTGCAGGCGCAGGATCGAGCCGACGCTGTTGCGTACGTCAAGGCCGGTGCTGCGCCACAGTTGCCGCCACGCCGTGCGGTGGGTGTCGAGCAGCGTCTCGAAGTCCGCGGCCAGGCCGACCCGGTCGACGGCCGCGTTCAGCGGGTCCTTGATCGCGGCGTCGTGGGAGGTGTGCAGGGCGACCGTCTTGTCCACGGTCGCCGTACGGCCGTCGGCCAGCGTGATCCTGAGGAGCTGGGCGGCACGGCCCGGAGTGTGCGCGTCCGTGGTCCGGGCGGGCACGTCCGTGACGGTCCGGGCGGCCAGCCCGATGCCGATCTCCGAGGTGGTGGTGCGGCAGCGCAGCCAGACGGTGTCCGGTTTCCCGGTGCCGGTCCGGACGTCCGTGAGGTGGTGGGAGGCGAGGGAGCGGTAGCGCTCGACCCCGCTGTTGGTGACCGTCCCGTCGAGGGCCGACTCGATCTCGACGGGTCCTGACCAGCCTTCGGCCGTGAGCTCCGTGCGCAGCAGGGCGAGGTGGGGGTCGGCCATGTGGACCAGGCGCAGCTGCCGCACGGCGAGGCGCCGGCCCTCCTCGTCCTCGTAGCGCACGGTGCGTTCCAGTGTGCCCGCGACCAGGTCGAGTCTCAGCCGGTGGTCGAGCAGCCGGTGGGAGTCGGGGGTGAGCCAGGTCCCGGTGGCGGTTCGCACCCGCAGGGGCAGCCAGTTGGGGAGATTGACCATGTCCTCGTTCTCGACCTGCTGCCCGGCCACCTGTGAGGTCAGCCGGTTGTAGCAGCCGGCCGCGTACGTGCCCGGGTAGTGGACGGAGTCGGCGGTGCACTCGGGGGCCGAGCCCCGGGTCGCGAAGTACCCGTTGCCGAGGGTGCACAGCGATTCGCGCAGGCGTTCCTGCGCCGGGTGGTAGTCCTCGTAGTCCCAGGTGAGGTCGTCCATGCCCCCATCCTCGGGTACGGGCGGCCCGCCGTCCTCGCGGCACGCGCGGGACGACGGCGGGCCCGACCCGTGGGCGCCGGCCGCGGACTCCTACGGTCATGACGGTCGCGTTGTGCTCCTTGCGGGCCGCGGGCTGCGGCCCTCAGCCGGTCCAGGTCCAGTCGGCGACCTCGGGGAGGTCGGTTCCGTGTTCGCGGATCCACAGGCCGTGGCGGGAGCGGGCGTCGGCCATGGTCTGGCGCAGGGCGGCGGCGCGGACTCCGAGTCCGGGGACACGGTCGATGACGTCCATGACGAGCCGGTAGCGGTCCATGTCGTTGCGGACGACCATGTCGAAGGGGGTCGTGGTGGTGCCCATCTCCTTGTAGCCGCGCACATGGAGGTTCCGGTGGCCGGTGCGGCGGTAGGCGAGCCGGTGGATGAGCCAGGGATAGCCGTGGTAGGCGAAGATGACCGGCTTGTCCGTGGTGAACAGTCCGTCGTACTCGAAGTCGCTCATCCCGTGCGGGTGTTCCTCGCGTGGCAGCAGCCGGGTCATGTCGACGACGTTGACGACCCGGACGGCGAGCTCGGGCAGGTGGCGGCGCAGGAGGCCGGAGGCGGCCAGGATCTCCTGGGTGGGGACGTCGCCCGCGCAGGCGAGGACGACGTCGGGGTCCCGGTCGGTGTCGGCCGTTCCCGCCCAGTCCCAGATTCCGGCGCCGCGGGCGCAGTGGGCGCGGGCCTGGTCCATGGACAGCCAGTCGAAGCAGGGCTGTTTGCCGGCGACGACGACGTTCACGTAGTCGCGGCTGCGCAGTACGTGATCCGCCACGGACAGCAGGGTGTTGGCGTCCGGCGGGAGGTAGACCCGCACGACCTCGGGGCTCTTGTTGAGGACGTGGTCGACGAAGCCGGGGTCCTGGTGCGAGAAGCCGTTGTGGTCCTGGCGCCAGACATGCGAGGTGAGCAGGTAGTTGAGGGAGGCGACCGGGGCGCGCCAGTGCAGTTCGCGTGAGGTCCTGAGCCACTTGATGTGCTGGTTGACCATGGAGTCGACGATGTGCACGAACGCCTCGTAGCAGGAGAAGAGTCCGTGCCGGCCGGTGAGGGTGTAGCCCTCCAGCCAGCCCTGGCAGGTGTGTTCGGAGAGGATCTCCATGACGCGGCCGTGCCGGTCCAGGTGTTCGTCCACCGGCAGGATCCCGGCCTGCCACGCCTTGCCGCTGGCGCCGAACACGGCGTCCAGGCGGTTGGAGGCCGTCTCGTCGGGGCCTACGAGCCGGAAGTCCCGGCGCTCCGAGGTCTCCCGCATGACGTGTTCGAGGAGGTCGCCGAGGACCCGGGTCGGTTCGTGGAGGGTGGCGCCCGGCTTGTCGACGGGGACGGCGAAGCGTTCCAGGGGCGGGAGCGGCAGATCGCGCAGGAGGAGTCCGCCGTTGGCGTGCGGGGTGGCGCCGAGCCGCCGTGAGCCCTCGGGCACGCAGGCCAGGACGTCCGCCACGGGCCGGCCCTCGGCGTCGAAGAGTTCCTCGGGGCGGTAGGAGCGCAGCCAGCTCTCCAGCTGCCTCAGGTGCTCCGGGTTCTCGCGGACGCCGGCCAGGGGCACCTGGTGGGCGCGCCAGGTTCCTTCGACGGGTTCGCCGTCGACCTCCGCGGGGCCGGTCCAGCCCTTGGGGGTGCGCAGCACGATCATGGGCCAGTGGGCCCGCTCGGCGACGCCTTCCTCGCGGGCCGTGCGCTGGAGCAGCCTGATCCGGTCGAGCGCCTGGTCGAACGCGGCGGCCATGGCGCGGTGGACCTGGGCGGGGTCGTCGCCGGTGACATGGATCGGCTCGTGGCCGTATCCGCGCAGCAGTTCGTCGAGTTCGGCCTCCGGGAGCCGGGCGAGCACGGTCGGGTTGGCGATCTTGTAGCCGTTGAGGTGCAGGATCGGCAGGACGGCGCCGTCGTGGACCGGGTCGAGGAACTTGTTGGAGTGCCAGGACGCGGCGAGCGGTCCCGTCTCGGCCTCGCCGTCGCCGATGACGCAGGCGACCAGCAGGCCGGGGTTGTCGAAGGCGGCGCCATAGGCGTGGGCGAGGGAGTAGCCGAGCTCGCCGCCCTCGTGGATGGAGCCGGGAGTCTCCGGCGCGACATGGCTCGGGACTCCGCCGGGGAAGGAGAACTGCCGGAACAGCTTCCCCATGCCGTCCTCGTCCCGGGACACGGAGGGGTACGTCCGGCTGTACGTGCCCTCCAGCCAGGAGTTCGCCAGCACGGCCGGGCCGCCGTGCCCGGGCCCCCACACGCACAGCGCGTCCAGTCCGCGTGCCTTCACGACGCGGTTGAGGTGGGTGTGGACCAGGTTGAGGCCGGGCGAGGTGCCCCAGTGGCCGAGCAGCCGGGGCTTGATGTGCGCGGGTGTCAGGGGCTCGGTGAGCAGTGGGTTGGCCAGGAGATAGATCTGGCCCACGGCAAGGTAGTTGGCGGCGCGCCAGTGGGCGTCCAGAGTGCGCAGTTCGTCGTCGGTCAGTACGGTGCTGTCCTGGTGTCCGGCCTTGGGCATGGTGACTCCGTAGGTCATCGGGTCAAGTCGACGAGGCGGTTCATCTCAGCGCTTCACGGGAGGCGTCATCGGGTGAGGGAGGCGGCATGGCCGACGAGAAGACGGCGAAGGTGCCGCTCGCGGCGTACGAGCGGGAGCTGCTGCGTCTCCAGACGGAGCTGGTGAAGCTCCAGGAATGGGTGCGGTCCGAGGGCGCCCGTGTGGTGGTGGTCTTCGAGGGCCGGGACGCGGCGGGCAAGGGCGGCACGATCAAGCGGGTGGCGGAACATCTGAATCCGCGTGTCGCACGGATCGCGGCGCTGCCCATGCCGACCGAGCGCGAGCGCACGCAGTGGTACTTCCAGCGGTATGTGGAGCATCTGCCGGCCGCCGGAGAGATCGTGCTGTTCGACCGGAGCTGGTACAACCGCGCCGGGGTCGAGCACGTCATGGGCTTCTGCACGAAGGAGGAGCACCAGCTGTTCCTCCGCCAGTGCCCGATCTTCGAGCGGATGCTGGTGGAGGCGGGGGTGCTGCTGCGCAAGTACTGGTTCTCGGTGAGCGACGCGGAGCAGCAGAAGCGGTTCCGGCGCCGGCTGAAGGACCCTACGCGGCGCTGGAAGCTGTCCCCCATGGATCTGGAGTCGATCACCCGCTGGGAGGCGTACTCCCGGGCGAAGGACGAGATGCTGGTGCACACGGACATCGTCGAGGCGCCGTGGTTCGTGGTCGAGAGCGACGACAAGCGGCGCGCCAGGCTGAACATGATCGCCCATCTGCTGTCCACGGTTCCCTACCACGAGGTGCCGCCGCCGGTCCTGGAGCTGCCCGACCGGCCGCCGTCGACGGGTTACGTGCGTCCGCCGCGCGATCTCCAGACCTACGTCCCCGATCACGCGGCGGGTCTCTGAGCCGTTCACCCTCGCTGGGGCACGACGGCGACGGGGCAGGCGGCGTGGTGCAGTGCCGCGTGGGCGACCCGGCCGAGCTGCATGCCGATGTGCCCGCGGCCGTCCTGCCGCCGAACCCCTACGACGAGGAGGTCGGCCTCGGTGGAGGCGTCCAGCAGCACCCTGCGGGCGGTCCCCTCGACGGTCCGTCCGCGCACGTCCACGCCCGGCCGGCCGGCCGCGGCGCCGCTGAGCGCCTTGTCCAGGATCTCCGCCGCCCGCTGTTCGTGCGGCCGTGCGGGCCCGCCCGCCGTCAGGGAGTGATCGGTGCTCTCGTGGGCGGGCCGGCGCCAGGCCCGTACGGCCTCCAGCGCGACCCCGCGTTCGGCTGCTTCCGTGAAGGCGAAGCAGGCGGCTTCCGAGCCGTGCGAGGGATCCCCGACCCCGAGGACGATCCGCCGGTACCGGCCGCCGCCGGCCCGGTTGTCGTGGCTGCCGCGCAGCACGATCACCGGGCAGTGGGCGCGGGCGGCGACCGTGAGGCTCACCGATCCGAGGAGCATCCCGGCGACACCGCCGCGTCCCCGTGAGCCGAGCACCAGGGCGGTGGCGCCCATCCCCTCCGCGAGCAGCGCGCCCACCGCGTCCTCGGGCACCACGGCGGTGGTGACGCGCACCGTGGAGTCGCGGCGGCGGGCACGTTCGGCGGCGGCCCGCACGACGGTGTCGGCCATGATCTGCTCGGAGGATCTGCCGAGCCCCTCGGCGAGAGCGGGGCCTTCGTAGCGCTCCCAGAGCGAGGCGTACACCAGCCGCAGCGGCAGCCCGTGCAGGGCGGCCTCGTCCGTGGCCCAGTCCACGGCGCGCATCGCGAGCTCGGACCCGTCGACGCCCACGACGAGGGGCAGATCCACCGGAGTCAGCTCCCTTCGCCGAAGTCGAAGACGATCCGGGCCTGGACGCGGCCGTGCAGGACCTCGTCGATGGACTCGTTGACCGAGGCGAGCGGCCGGGACTCGCGGATGACCTTGGTGCGGCCCGCGGCGTGCAGTTCGAACACCTCGGCCAGGTCCTGCCGGGTGCCGACGATGGAGCCGATCACGGAGGTGCCGTTCAGCACGGTCTCGAAGATCGGGACCTGGATGGTGCCGTGCGCCGGCATCGCGACCATGACGAGCTTCCCGCCGCGCCGCAGCCCGGTGTACACCGCGGAGAAGGCCTCCTCGTTGACCGCGAGCGCGAGCGCGGCGTGCGCTCCGCCGTGGCTCCGCAGGACCTCGCCCGGGTCCTCCTTGCGGGCGTCGATCACGATGTCGGCGCCGAGTTCCGCGGCGAGTTCGAGCTTCTCGTCGGTGACGTCGATCGCCGCGACGGTCGCCCCCGCGATCTTCGCGTACTGAAGGGCCAGATGGCCGAGTCCGCCCACCCCGGAGATCGCGACGAGCTGGCTGGGGCGCACGTCGGCGACCTTCAGGGCCTTGTACGTGGTCACGCCGGCGCAGGTGAGCGGCGCCGCGTCGAGCGGGGAGATCCCCTCGGGCACCGGCTGGGCGAAGTCGGCCCAGGCGAGCATCTTCTCGGCGTAGCCGCCGTCGCAGCCGTAGCCGGTGTTGATCTGCTGCTCGCACAGGGTCTCCCAGCCGGAGAGGCAGTGCTCGCAGCGGCCGCACGCCTTGCCGAGCCAGGGCACGGCGACCCGCTGTCCCACCGTCAGATGGGTGACGCCGTCGCCCAGCGCCTCGACCAGGCCGACTCCCTCGTGCCCGGGGACGAACGGCGGGCTCGGCCTGACCGGCCAGTCGCCGTTGGCCGCGTGGATGTCGGTGTGGCACAGCCCGGAGGCCTCCACCCGGACGCGGACCTGGCCCGGGCCGGGCTCGGGGTCGGGGCGCTCCTCGATGACCAGCGGCTCACCGAACGCGCGTACGACTGCTGCTTTCATGAGGTGTCTCTCCTTGCACGATCGGGCCGCGACCGGCACCGGCTCCGGTGGCGGCCCGAGGTGGTCACGGGTGCGGGACGACGGCGACGGGGGCGGTGGCGTGATGCAGCACGGCGTGCGTGACGGGCCCGATGTGGGCACCGAGCGAGGCCTGGCGGATCCGCCGGCCCACGACCACGAGCGAGGCCTCGTGGGATGCGTCCACGAGGTGGTTGGCCGGCTTCCCCGACAGGGAGTCCTCGATGATCTCGACGGCCGGGTACTTCTCGCGCCAGGCCCGCAGTGCCGCGGTCATGGCGACGGCGTCCTCGGCGGCCAGCCGGGTGTTCATCTTCAGGTCCGGGGGCAGTCCGTACGCGATGTAGGGCGGCTCGTTCCAGGAGTGCACGACCCGCAGCGCCGTGGCGCGCAGGAGGGCCGCCTCGAAGGCGAAGCCGATCAGCGTGTCGTCCGGGCGGCCGGTGTCGAGTCCGAGCACGACGGGGCGGAACGGCGCGGCGGCGGACGGGATGCCCGTCGGATCCGGGAGGTGCTCGTCCGCGGCCTGTTCACCGGCGCGCACCAGCACCACGGGCCGCACGGCGTGCGCCACGACGGCGAGCCCCACCGAGCCGACCATGAATCCGCCCGCCCCGCTGAGCCCGCGCGTGCCGAGGACCAGGAGTTCGGCGTCCTCCGCGGCCTTCAGCAGCGCCTCTGCGGGCCGGCCCGTGAGCTGCTCGGCGGTGACGTCGACGCCGGGGTGGCGTGTCCGTACCCCTTCGGCGGCCTCGCGCGGGATCCGCTCGCTCCAGTGCTGGTGGGTCTCGGCACCGAGCAGCGGTGCCTGGGCCATGGGGGGCTGGGCCGGTTCCCATACGTTGACGAGCCTGACCGGCAGGGCGCGCAGCCGCGCCTCGCGGGCGGCCCATTCGGCGGCGGCGAGACTCTCGGGAGAACCGTCGAGGCCCACGGTGACGGTGCGGGGCATGGTGTCCACCTCCTGAATCGGTTGCCCTGTCGGGCTCCGGTTCCATCGTCGTGTCGAAACGGTCGGTGGGGCAGGGGCCGCAGGTCCCCCATGGAGGCCGTTCGGCCCAAGGCGGGCGGCCCGGTGCCGTGCGGTGGGACCGGCCTCGCCGACCGCCGCCGCGCTCGGACAGCCGTCCGGCACGAACCGGGCGGGAGGCCGTCCGGCGATGCGCACGAGCCCGGTCGTCGAGGTGCCCGCGCACGGCCATGGTGGTGGTCTCTTCGAGGCTACCGAGGATGCCGGGCCGCTGCCCGGTACGGATCACCGTCCCGCTCAGGGTGCCTGCCGTGCCCGGTGCCGGAGAGCCTTCAGGCCCCCGCGAGGGCCGCTCTGGTCCGTTCGAGCCGGGCTCGTTCCGGCGCGCTCCCGGTCAGCGCGATGGCCGCGTCGTACGCGGGCAGCGCCTCGGCGTCCCTTCCGAGCCTGCGCAGCAGTTCCGCCCGTACGGCGTGGAAGGCGTGGTAGCCGTCCAGGTCCAGCTCGTCCACGAGCGCGAGAGCGGCCCCCGGTCCCTCGGTCTCGGCCACGGCGACGGCGCGGTTGAGGGCCACGACCGGACTGGGGGCGAGCTCCATGAGCTGGTCGTACAGCCGCAGGATCTGACGCCAGTCCGTTGCGGCGGCGGTCGGCGCGTCGCTGTGGACGGCGTTGACCGCGGCCTGGATCTGGTACGGCCCCGGCCGGTCGCGGCGCAGACAGCGGCGTACGAGCGCCTGGCCCTCGGTGATCAGGTCCCGGTCCCACCGGGTGCGGTCCTGTTCGGCGAGGAGGATCAGGTCGCCCTCCGGCGTCGCACGGGCCGGCCTGCGAGCCTCCACGAGCACCATCAGCGCGAGCAGGCCGAGGGCCTCGGGCTCGTCGGGCATGAGCTCGACGAGGAGGCGTCCGAGGCGCAGGGCTTCGGCGCAGAGGTCCTCGCGGCCGCCGTACCCCTCGTTGAAGACGAGGTAGACGACGGCCAGTACGCCCCTGACCCGGTCCGGCAGGTCCGCGTCGCGCGGGACCCGGTAGGGGATGCCCGCGTCGCGGATCTTGGCCTTGGCGCGGACGATCCGCTGGGCCATGGTGGGTTCGGGGACGAGGAAGGCACGGGCGATCTGCGCGGTGGTCAGACCGCCCAGGAGCCGCAGCGTGAGGGCGATCCGGGCCTCCGGGGCGAGCGCGGGGTGGCAGCAGGTGAAGATCAGACGGAGCCGGTCGTCGCGCACGGGGCCCTCCTCCACGGGGTCGTCCGGGGCGTGCAGCCGGGCGGCCTCGGCGTGCCGGGCCGCGCGGGTGGACTCGCGGCGCAGCCGGTCGACGGCGCGGTTGCGGGCGGTCGTGATGATCCAGCCGGCCGGGCTCGGCGGGATTCCGGTCTCCGGCCACTTCGCCACGGCCGTGGTGAACGCGTCCTGGACGGCTTCCTCGGCGAGGCCGATGTCGCCGAGGAAGCGGATCAGGACGGCGACCGCCCGGCCGTACTCGGCGCGGAAGACCGCCTCGACGTCATCGGCGCCGACGGTCACCGGTCCCCTGTCTCGTGCGTGAACGGCCGCACCTCGATCGGAAGCGTCGTCGCCAGGGTCGCCTTGCGCCCCCACGTCAGCGCCGCGTCGAGGTCGGGCGCCTTGATCAGGCAGATCCCGCCCAGATACTCCTTGCTCTCCGCGTACGGTCCGTCGGTGACCAGGACGTCACCGTCGCGGGCCCGCAGCACGGTGGCGGTGTCCGGCCCGTGGAGTCCGCCGGCGAACACCCAGGCGCCGGCCTCACGCAACTCCGTGTGGAACACCTCCAGGTTGTGCATGATCTCTTCCAGGACCTCGGGCGCGGGTGGCTCGCCCTGCGGCTGCATCACGCTCAGCAGGTAGTACTTCATGACGTGTCCTCCTCGGTGGTCCCGCTCGGTCTCTCCCTCACTACACGAACGGGAGAACGCCGGATCGACACACGCCACGACGACAGCGGGAGATTCCTTAGATGACCGTCCCACCGCATCCGCTCGTCACCGCCGCCCGGGAACTCGCGGCCCGGGTACTGGCGCCCCGGGCGCAGGACGTGGACCGGGAGGGCATGCCCGTGAGCAGCATCGAGGCCGTCAGGCGTTCGGGGCTGCTCGGGATCGCCGCCCCGGTCGCGGACGGCGGTTCGGCGGCGCCCGCCGCGGTGGTCCGCGAGACCGCGGAGATCCTGGCCGGGGCGTGCTGCTCGACCTGGTTCGTGCAGACCCAGCACCACACGCCGGTGACGACGCTGGCGAAGAGCGCCCTTCCGGTACGGGACCGTCTGCTGGGTCCGCTGGCGCGCGGGGAACTGCTGTCCGGGGTCGCGTACGCCCAGTTGCGCGCCCACCCGCGTGTCCCGGTGCGCGTCACGCGTGAGCGCGGCGGCTGGCGCTTCGACGGGAAGGTCCCCTGGTACACCGGCTGGGGGCTGAACGACGTCATGCTGCTGGCCGGGGTGACGGACCGGGACGAGGCACTGTTCGCGTTCACGGAGGCGCGCGAGCAGCCGGGGCTGCGCCCTTCGCCGCCGATGCGGCTGGCCGCGCTCACCGCGTCCCGGACGGTCTCGCTGGAGCTGGACGGGCTGTGGCTGCCCGACGACGCGGTGGCGCTGCGCACCCCGTACGAGACCTGGGCGGCCACCGACCGGCCCAGGAACACCAATGCCTCCCCGGCCGTCTTCGGGGTCACGGCGACCGCGATCGGCCTGCTGGAGGACGATCCGTCGGCGAAGGACACGGCGGACGCGCTGCGGGCGCGTCTCGACGAGGTCAGACGGCGGGCGTACGAACTCGCCGACCACCCGGTGCCGGCCGAGCGGATCGAGGAGCGGCTGGAGTGCAAGACGCTGGCGTACGACGTGATGCGGGCCGCGACCACGGCGGCGGTCGTGGCCGGCGGCGGGCGGGCGATGGATCTGCGCAGCCCGGCCCAACGGCTCGCGCGCGAGGGGATGTTCCTGCTGGTGCAGGGGCAGACCGCCCAGGTGCGCGCCGCGCACCTGGGGTCGCTGGGTGCGCCGGGCGCGAAGGCTCCGCTCAGCCGGTGAAGGGCACTTGGAGTGCCGGGACGGCCGGAGCCGCGAACGGGTGCCGCCACAGGCCCCGCTCGGCGAGGCGGGGCAGGACGCCCTCGCCGAACCAGTAGGCCTCCTCCAGGTGCGGGTAGCCGGAGAGCACGAACTCGTCGATGCCCAGGGCGTGATACTCCTCGATCCGCTCGGCGACCTCCTCGTGGCTGCCGACCAGGGCGGTGCCCGCTCCGCCGCGCACCAGACCGATGCCGGCCCACAGATTGGGGTGGATCTCCAGTCCGTCCCGGCCGCCGCCGTGCAGCGCGAGCATCCGCCGCTGCCCCTGCGACTCGCTGCGGGCGAGCCCCGCCTGCACGGACCGCACGGTGTCCGGGTCGAAGCCGTCGAGGAGCCGGCGGGCCTCGGTCCAGGCCTGCTCGGAGGTGTCGCGGGTGATGACGTGCAGCCGGATGCCGAACCGGAGGGTCCGCCCCTCGGCGGCCGCGAGCCCGCGGACCCAGGCGATCTTCTCGGCGACCTGGGCGGGCGGTTCGCCCCAGGTGAGGTAGACGTCGGCGTGCCGGGCGGCGACCTCACCGGCGATCGGCGAGGAGCCGCCGAAGTAGACGTCGGGGACCGGGTCCGGGACCCGGGTGAGCCGGGCGTCCTCGACCCGGAGGTGCTCGCCGCTCAGGTCGACGGTCTTCCCGTCCCACAACTCCCGCACGATGTGCAGGAATTCGCCGGTACGGCGATATCTGGCGTCCTTGTCGAGGAAGTCGCCGTAGGCGCGCTGCTCGTGACTCTCCCCGCCGGTCACCACGTTGAGGAGCAGCCGTCCGCCGCTCTGGCGCTGGAAACTGGAGGCCATCTGCGCGGCGAGCGTGGGCGACACGAAACCCGGCCGGAAGGCCACGAGGAACTTCAACCGCTCCGTGTGCCGGCTGACCATCGCGGTCGTCAGCCACGCGTCCTCGCACCAGGCGCCCGTCGGGGTCAGGGCGCCGAGGAAGCCGAGGTCCTCCGCGGCACGGGCGATCTGGCTCAAGTAGGCGACCGTGGGCGGCCGGTCCCGTCCGGAAGCGGTGGTGGGCGTACCGTGACCGCCGCCGACGACATCGCGGCTGTCTCCGTTGGTGGGCAGGAACCAGTGGAAGGTGAGGGACACGGCGGAGTTCTCCGATCTTTGGGGACTGGCCGGGCGATGGGCCGCGGGCGAGCGGCCGTCGGGCAGTGCCGTCACGTGGTGGCCGTCGGGCAGTGGCCTGGAGAAGGCCGTACCGGGGTCACTCGGACGGTCATCTGCGTCAGCCCGTGGCGGCGAGCAGGTGCGTACGGCCGAGGGCCAGCGAGAACTGGTCCACCACCTGGGCCAGGGCCTCGGCGGTGCCCGGCGCCACGGTGACGGTCCCGTCCTGCCCCGTGATGATGTCCTTGTCGAGGGTGAACCAGCCTTGGACTATATGGGCGGCCCCCATGGAGTTGAGGACCGGGCGCAGCGCGTAGTCCAGGGCCAGCACATGGGCGGTGCTGCCTCCGGTGACCAGCGGCAGCACGGTCTTGCCGGTCAGGGCGTACTGCGGGAGCAGGTCGAGCAGGGCCTTGAGGACGCCGGAGTAGGCCGCCTTGTAGACGGGGGTGCCGATGACCACGCCGTCGGCGCGGGCGAACAACTCGGTCGCCTCGACGATGGCGGGGTGCTGGAAGTCCGCGCCGAGCAGCGCCTCCGCGGGGATCGTGCGGACGTCGAGGGGGATCACCTCATGGCCCTGCGCGGCGAGCCGGGCGTCGAGGTGGCGCAGGAGTCCGGCCGTGCGGGAGGAGACCGAGGGGCTGCCGGAGACGGACAGGACGATGGCCATGGGTCTTCTTTCGTGTGCGGGTTCGCTGGTGGGCGGACGGCCGGGGCTTACGGAGACGGGCGGCGGCCGCCCGTCACGCGTGCACGCGGCGGCAACCCCGGTCGGCGCGCTGTTCGTTCCTGCCGGTGACCAGGCCCCCAGCGACATGGGGCACCCCGTGGGCGAAGCGGATGGACTCGGTCGCGGACACGGTGCGTCTCCTGATGTGCGGTTCGAGGGCACGACGAGGAAAGGCCCGGGAATTCAGCGGGAATTCGGGCGGCACAATGCGGGTGACAGTCAGGGAAGACGTCCTGGCGCGGCGATCGAATTCAGCCGGGCCGGACCGGTCCGCGCGAAGGGGACCCTGCTGTCGGGGTCGTCAGGCTTCGCAGCAACAGAAGGAGCTGGAGACACGCGCGAGGTCGACGTGGCGTCGCCGCGTGAGGTCCAGTCGCATCTTCATGACGCAGATCGTCGCAGCCCCCGGTCCGGACCGTCAAGGAATCACGGCCCGGTCTCGTATCCCGGACCGTCGAATTTCACGAAGGTGTGCCGGGGAAACCCCTGAACGGGTCGGCGCGACGGCGGTGTTCCGCCGCTGTGCGAATTGAGCGGCCGGAATACGTCCGAAGGACCGGGGAACTCCGGGGGCCGGGACGGCCCGGACTCCGGTTCAGCGCCTGTCGCCCGACGAGGTACCCGGCCGGGCAGTCCCCGTCGCCGGCCGAGTCAGCCCTCGCCGCCGGCCGGGACAGTCCATGTCACCGGCCGGATCAGTCCTCGTCGCCGACCGGGACGACCACGAGAAAGGCGTCCGACTTCAGGTCCATCACGACCGTCGCCGCCAGTCCCTCCGTACGGCGAAGGGCCGCGTACTCCTCGGCGGTCCAGGAACCGCGCGGAGCCCCGGCGGGAAAACGTTCCAGCACCTTTGCGCCCATGGCGGCAGACACCTCCAGCTCTGGCAGCGGACCCGGAGCGACGAGTCCCGTGGAACGCGCTTGCCCGGGTTTCGCCGTGACATGCCAGGCCTGTTCGGTATCTGCCCTCCGGGCCGCGCCGCTCAGACCGCGACGCGCTCGTCCCGCTCGTCTCCTCGGTTCCCCGGCTCGGGCTCGGACCCGGGTCCGGCCTCGGGCTCGCGGCTCAGCCGTCCCGGCCACCAGGCACGCCGGCCGATGTCGCGGACCAGGGCGGGCACCAGCAGCGAGCGGACGACCAGGGTGTCGAGCAGGACACCGAAGGCGACGATGAAGGCGATCTGCACCAGGAAGGCCAGCGGGATCACCCCGAGGGCGGCGAAGGTCGCGGCCAGCACCACGCCCGCCGAGGTGATCACCCCTCCGGTGGCGACGAGTCCGCGCAGCACACCCTCGCGTACACCGTGTCGCAACGACTCCTCGCGGACCCGGGACATCAGGAAGATGTTGTAGTCGACTCCCAGGGCCACCAGGAACACGAACCCGTACAGCGGCACGGACGCGTCGGTGCCCGTGAAACCGAACCCGTGCCGGAACACCAGGGAGGAGATGCCCAGCGTGGCGAGGAAGTTGAGCGCCACCGTGGCCACCAGGAGCACCGGCATGAGCAACGAGCGGAGCAGGCCGGCCAGTATCACCAGGATGATGGCGAGGACCACCGGCACGATGAGCGTGCGGTCGCGTTCGGCGGTCTGCCGGGTGTCGTACTGCTGGGCCGCGTAGCCCCCGACGATCGCGTCGGCGCCCGGTACGGCGTGCACAGCCGTGCGCAGTCGCGCGACCGTGTCCTTGGCCGCGTCGCTGTCCGCGGCCGATCGCAGCGTGACGTCGACACGGACCCTGCCGTCGACGATCCGGGGCGCTCCCCCGCCGGGCCGGCCGGACTCCGTCACCGCGGCGGCCGACGCGACACCGTCCGTCGCGCGGGCCGCGGACGTGACCCGCGCGACGCGGTCCGCGTTCGCGATGATCACCGCGGGGTTGCCCGAGCCGCCGGGGAAGTGCCGTCCGAGGGTCTGCTGCGCGGCGACCGACGGCGCGTCGTTGACGAAGATCTCGGAGAGCGGGATGCCCTTCGCGGTCAGGGTGGGTGCGAAGGCCGCGCAGGCCAGGAGCCCGGCCAGGGTACCGGCCCAGACCTTGCGCGGGGCGCGGTCGACCAGCGCGGCGACCCGCTTCCAGATGCCGCCGCCGGTGCTCGCCCCGCCTGCCGGGCGGGGCCTGGCCGGCCAGTAGGCGGCGCGGCCGAGGAGTACCAGGACGGCCGGCAGGAAGGTGAGCGCGCTCAGCGCGGCGCAGACCACTCCGATGGCACCCACGGGGCCGAGCGACCGGTTGTTCGTCAGATCGCTGAGCAGCAGCGCCAGCAGTCCGAGGGCCACGGTTCCCGCGCTCGCGACGATCGCGCCCCAGGACTGCCGCAGTGCCGCCCGGACGGCCGCGAACCGGTCGGCGCTCAGGGTGAGTTCCTCGCGGAAGCGGGCGCTCAGCAGGAGCGCGTAGTCGGTCGCGGCGCCGATCACGAGGATCGAGAGGATGCCCTGCACCTGGCCGTCGACGCGTACGACACCGTGGTCGGCGAGGACGTAGACGACGGCGCAGGCCAGACCGAGTGCGAACACGGACCCGAGGATGATGAGGAAGGGCAGCAGCACACTGCGGTAGACGAGCAGCAGGATCACCAGGACGGTGGCCAGGGCCACCCCGAGCAGCAGTCCGTCGATTCCGGCGAAGGCGTCGCCGAGGTCGGCCTGGCTGGCGGCGGGGCCGGCGATCCACACGGTCGTACCGGGGACGCCCGCGGCGGCGGTACGAACGCGTCCGACGGTGTCGGGCAGCTGTTTGCCGAGGTCGGGCCTGAGCTGGACGACGCCCTCCAGCGCCTTGCCGTCGTGCGACGGCAGGGCGGGCGACGGCCGGCCGACGACGCCGGGGGTGCCGGCGAGGGAGGCGAGCGCGCGGGTCGCGGCGGCCTGCCGGGCAGCGGCCGTGGAACCGTGGCCGTCCGCGGTCCACACGACGATCGCGGGCAGCGTCCCGGCCTGCTGGAAGGCACGCTGCTGGGCCACCACCTCGGTGGACTCGGCGCTGCGCGGCAGGAACGCGGCCTGGTCGTTGGTGGAGACCTCGCCGAGCCGGCCGGCGTAGGGGCCGAGGGTGCCTCCGATGCCGAGCCAGGCGACGAGCAGGACGACGGGGATCAGCCACAGGGCTCGTCGCGGGGTGAGGGACATCGCTCTCCAGGTTTCACTGAAAGGTGCCTCAATGAATGACAATCTCAATCATCGAGATATCTCGCGGCCAGATCGTAGACCATGCCCGCCCTTCCGGCTCCGGCGCCCGTCCGGATGCACCGGCCGACGGCCTCCGTGCCCGTCAGCGCCCGTCAGCGCCCGTCAGCGCCCGTCAGCGCCCGTCAGCGCCCGTCAGCGCCCGTCAGCGCCCGGGAGACCGTACGGCCGAGAGCTGTTCGTTCATCATCGCCAGGAACCTGAGGACCACGGCCAGCTCGTCCTCGCTGAAAGCGGACCGCACGCTCGCCGTGACGTCGGCCAGCGGCCGGAAGTGGGCACGCGCGGCCGACTTCGCGTCGGGAACGTAGTGGAGGTGGACCACCCTGCGGTCGGGGCTCTCCCGGACGCGCCGGACGTGGCCGGCGCGTTCGAGCCGGTCCAGACACGCGGTGACCGCGCCCGAGGTGAGCCCGAGGTGCTCGCGCAGCCGGCCAGGCGTGAGCGGTTCCGACGCGTCGAGGATCGCCGCGAGCGCCAGCACGTCCGTCGCGTGCAGACCGTGCGCCCCGGCGAAGCCGTGGACCAGCCGGTTGATCTCGCCGTTCAAGCGGCGCAGCTCCACCGCGAACGCGTGAAGACCGTTCGCCTCGGCCGGTCCCCGCTCCTGGCCCGCATCGGGGTCCGGATCACCGCTCCGGTCGTCACGGTCGTCTCGTCTGGCCACGTGATCAGCCTATAGAAGTCCCGGCACCTCACCCGTTCGGGCGTCCGGCACCTGGCGGCCGCCCCGTCCGGCGCATCCGCGGGCGCCGCCCGGGTGGAAGGGATCAGGAAAGGGACGGACCCACGGGGGCCATGCCGGCGACCGACGGAGGACGCATGAGCGACGAGGAGACCCGCACCGGCCCGAGGTGTCTGGTCACCGGTGCCACCGGCTACATCGGCGGACGGCTGGTCCCCGAACTGCTGGCCGAGGGATACCGGGTGCGCTGTCTGGCCCGCTCCCCCGCCAAGCTGCGCGACTATCCCTGGGCCGGCGAGGCCGAGGTGGTGCGTGGTGACGTCACGGACGCCGCCTCGGTCGCCGACGCGCTGCGCGGGTGCGAGGTCGCGTACTACCTCGTGCACGCCCTCGGCACGGGCCACGACTTCGAGGCGACGGACCGCAAGGCCGCCCGGGTGTTCGGCGAACAGGCCCGTGCCGCGGGCGTGCGGCGGATCGTCTATCTGGGCGGCCTCACCCCCGCGGGCGTACCGGTCGAGGAACTCTCGCCGCATCTGAGGTCCCGGGCCGAGGTGGGGCGCATCCTGCTGGAGTCGGGCGTACCGACCACGGTGCTGCGCGCCGCGGTCATCATCGGCTCCGGTTCGGCCTCCTTCGAGATGCTGCGCTATCTCACCGAGCGGCTGCCGGTGATGGTGACGCCGAGCTGGGTGCACACCCGGATCCAGCCGATGGGCGTACGCGATGTACTGCGCACCCTCGTCGGCAGCGCCGCGATGCCCCCGGAGGTCAACCGCGCCTTCGACATCGGTGGCCCCGACGTCCTGACGTACCTCGAGATGATGCGGCGGTACGCCTCCGTCGCCGGGCTGCCGCGCAGGCTCATCTTTGCCGTACCGGTCCTCACGCCCCGGCTGTCCAGTCACTGGGTCGGACTCGTCACCCCCGTGCCCGCGTCGATCGCGCGCCCGCTCACCGAGTCCCTGCGCCATGAGGTCGTGTGCAGCGAGCACGACATCGTCCGGTACGTTCCCGATCCTCCAGGACGGCCGATCGGCTTCGACGCGGCGGTGTCCCTGGCGCTCCAGCGGGTGCGCGACGCCCAGGTGACCACCCGGTGGTCGTCGGCCTCGTATCCCGGGACGGCCAGCGACCCGCTGCCCACGGACCCCGACTGGGCCGGCGGCAGTCTCTACACGGACGACCGCGAACTGACCGTGGACGCGTCGCCCGGGAACCTGTGGCGGGTGATCGAGGGCATCGGCGGCGACAACGGCTGGTACTCCTTCCCGCTCGCCTGGGCGGTGCGCGGCTGGATGGACCGGCTGGTGGGCGGGGTGGGGCTGCGCCGCGGACGCCGGGACGCCGCCCGGCTCCGGGTGGGCGACTCCCTCGACTTCTGGCGGGTGGAGGAGATCGAGCCGGGGCATCTGCTGCGGCTGCGGGCCGAGATGAGACTGCCGGGGCTGGCGTGGCTGGAGATGTACGCCGACGTGACGGACGACGGGCGCACGCGCTACCGGCAGCGGGCCCTGTTCCATCCGCACGGGCTGCTCGGGCACATGTACTGGTGGAGTGTCTCGCCGTTCCACTCCGTGGTGTTCGGCGGCATGGCCCGGAACATCGCGCTGGCCGCCGAGAACGCTCCGGCCGCCGCGGCGGCACCCGCCCTCACTCCCTGACCTCACGTCCGTGCCCGCCACCGACCGCACACTCCCGTCCTCCCGCCGACCGCAGACCTCGTCCTCCCGCCGGCCGCCGGCCTCCGCACGGCCGGAGCGCCGGGTCGCCGCGCCGCCCGGAGTCGCCCTCGGCGCACCGCCGATCACCGAGCTGTCCGCCGCGCTCGGCCGTGACGAGCAGGTGCGGGTCGTGGACCGGGTGTGCCGGGTCCACGTCCGCCCGCCACCCCGGGCACATATCCACACTCCCCCGCCGCCGCCTCTGCTCTTCTCCCGCTCCCGGCCCGCCGCACGAGCCGCCCGCACCGAATCCGCGGGCGCCGGACCACGCCTCAGCCGTGCGGACCGCGCGCACCGCATCCGCACGAGCCGCCCGGGCCGCATCCGCATCCGCATGAGCAGCTCGGGCCGAAGCAGACCGATGCCGTACCCCCCTCAGCGCCGTACCGGAGCCACCCCATGACCGTCTCGATCGTCCTGTTCACCTCTGACCTGCGCCTGCACGATCACCCGCCACTGCGGGCCGCCCTCGACGGCACGGATGCGGTGGTGCCGCTCTTCGTCCGCGACGAGGCCGTCGCCGACGCCGGGTTCACCGCCCCCAACCGGATGGCGTTCCTCGCCGACTGCCTGGCGGACCTGGACGCCGGGCTCCGTGAACGCGGCGGCCGGCTGGTGGTCCGCTCCGGCGACGTGGTGGCGGAGGTGGCCGGGGTCGCCGCCGAGGCCGACGCCGACGAGGTGCACGTCGCGGCCGGGGTCAGCGCCTACGCGCACCGCCGGGAGGAGCGGCTGCGCGCCGCGCTGGAGGCGGACGGACGCCGTCTGCACGTGCACGAGGCGGTGATCACCGCGCTCGCCCCCGGTGCCGTGACCCCGGCCGCCTCCGACCACTTCGCCGTCTTCACGCCGTACCACCGTCAGTGGGAGCGGCAGCCGTTGCGGGACCCGCTCGCGGCCCCCCGGGTCGTGCGGGTGCCGGAGAGCGTCGGTTCGCGGGCGATCCCCTCACGCTCGGACGTGTCCGGGGTGTCCGAGGGGCTGGCCCGGGGCGGCGAGACGGAGGCCAGGAAACGGCTGACGGCCTGGCTGCGCGGCGGGATCGGGGCGTACGAGGAGCGCCACGACGACCTGCCGGGCGACGCCACCTCCCGACTCTCCCCCCATCTGCATTTCGGCACGCTGTCGCCTGTCGAGCTGGTGCACCGGGCGCGCGGCGCGGGTGGTCCGGGCGCCGAGGCGTTCGTACGGCAGGTGGCGTGGCGGGACTTCCACCACCAGGTGCTGGCGGCCCGGCCGGACGCGTCCGCCGCCGACTACCGTTCCCGGCACGACCGTTGGCGCTCGGAGGCCGAGGCGGCGGACGACATCGAGGCATGGCGGGACGGGCGGACCGGCTATCCGGTGGTGGACGCCGCGATGCGGCAGCTGCGTCACGAGGGCTGGATGCACAACCGGGGGCGCCTGCTGACGGCGAGCTTCCTCGCCAAGACGCTGTACGTGGACTGGCGGGTCGGGGCCCGGCACTTCCTGGATCTGCTGGTGGACGGCGATGTCGCCAACAACCAGCTCAACTGGCAGTGGATGGCGGGAACGGGCACGGACAGCCGGCCCAACCGCGTCCTGAACCCGCTGACCCAGGCGAGGCGTTACGACCCGGACGGGGTATATGTCCGGCGCTGGGTGCCCGAGTTGGCGGGAATCGCAGGACGGGCCGTGCACGAGCCGTGGAAGCTCCAGGGCCTGGACCGGGCGGCCTGCGACTACCCGGACCCGATCGTCGAACTGTCCGAGGGGCTGGCCCGGTTCAAGCGGGCCCGGGGCCTCGACTGACGGCGGCGTTCAGGCCGCGCGCACGAACGAACCGATCCGAATATAAACTGCCGAGGATTTTACCTGTTGTAGAGATTCTTCTTCGGTGCGCCGCCGTATACGTGGTCGTCCGAACCACTCGTACCGGATCCCCTCGCACCGGATCCACCGCGCGGCCATCCCGGAGCCGACATCTCCGGAACCGCCGTACCCGCCCAGGAGGCTCCTCAATGCGCATTACACGGAACGCGGGAACACTCTTCGTGGCCGGTGCGCTGACGCTGACCCTGGCCGCGCTCGCCTATCCGGCCATGCTGGGGGTCCAGACCACGGCCGCCACCCCGGTGAGCATCATCGCCAATCCGTCCTCGGGGCCGCTGACGGAGGCCGACCGCGACTTCGTCGTCAAGGTGCGCGCGGCGGGTCTGTGGGAGTACCCGGTCGGGCAGCTGGCCCTCCAGAAGGGGACCACCCCCGCGGTCCGCACGGCGGGGCAGCACCTGATCTCGGGGCACGCGGGGCTCGACACCACGAGCCGCAAGGTCGCCAAGGAACTCGGCATCACGCTCCCCAACAAGCCGTCCCCGCTTCAGCAGGGCTTCGTGGCGACGCTGAGCGCGGACTCCGGCTCGAAGTTCGACAGCGACTTCGCCAACATCCTGCGGGTGACCCACGGACAGATCTTCTCGACGGTGGCGAAGATACGCGCCACGACCGAGAACACCCTCGTACGGCAGCTCGCCGACCAGGCCAATGACACCGTGCTGGACCACATCACCGTGATGGAGAAGACCGGACTGGTCGACTTCAACCAGGTGATCATCCAGGAGACCACCATCCCGAAGGTGCCCGCGGTCAATCTCACGCCTCCGCCGCCGCAGCCCGGTGAGCCCGAGGTCGTCCTGACGCCGCCCGCGGGCGGGGCCGCGCTCCCGGCGGACGGGGCGTCGCTGCCGGCGGGAGGAGCCTCCCTGCCCGTGCAGCCGTCTCCGACGCCGACGGTGGGCTGACCCACGCAGACGCGATGAACGAAGGCCGTCCGAGCGGGAGTTCGCGAGGGCGGCCGCCTCGGCTTTCTCGAGGCACCCGTCAGACGGGCTGGCCGACGGAGCCGTCGGCAAGGCTCACCAGCGCGGTCAGCGCCTCCCTCAGTCCCGGCGGCCGGAGCATGCCCGGTTCCGGGCGGCCGGCCCAGCCGGGGCCGCCGAGGAGGACGGCGGGATGACCGCGGGCGCCCTTGACCCCCCAGGTGGTGGACGCGATGTGCCGGGCCAGGGGGCGGTCCGCGGTGGAACGGGTCTGCGACCACAGCACGACGGCGACCGGCCCCAGCCGCCGGACCGCCGCGGTCAGTGCCTCCGGGGGCACCGCGGCGCCGAACATCCGGGTGGGCAGGCCCTGTTCGACGAGGCCGGCGTGCAGCGCCTCCAGCGGAAGACAGTGCTGTTCGCCGGGCACACAGGCCAGCACGACCGGTCCCGCGCCGGTGACCGGCACTCCGGGCCCCGCCGGTCCCGAGGCCCGGTGCAGCACCCGGGAGATGTGCCAGGACAGCAGGTGCTCCACCTCCACGTAGCGGTCGCCCGCTGACTCCCATTTGCGGCCCACCGCGTGCAGGGTCGGCACCATCACCTCCTCCCAGCCGACGACCACACCGTGCCGCTCGACGAGAGCGGTCAACTGGTCGTCCACGGAGGGCGCGTCGAGGCGTACGGCGGCGCGCGCGAGGCCCTTGCACTCCTGCCGGGGGTCGTCGAGAGGCTCCGCACCGGCCGCGTTCGCGGCGGTTTCCGGCTCCTCGGCCCCGGCACCCGGCACCCGGGCGTCCGTCGCGCCCATGGCCGCCCTGGCCGCCTCGGCGGGCGGCACTCCGGCCGAGGTCAGCCGGCACATCTCCTCGAGCATCGCCACGTCCTGGGGTGCCCAGCGGCGGTGCCGCCCGCCGGAACGGACCGCGGGTCCCATTCCGTACCTGCGGTCCCAGGAACGCAGGGTGGTGGGTGACACCCCGAGACGCCGGGCCAGTGCGCCGGTGGTGACTCCGGCTTCGGCCGGTGCCGTGCCCGGCTCCCGCCCCTGATCAGACCGGATGTCACCCATACGGCGACTATACGACGCAGAAACGATGCGAGTTGTCGCCTCTGTCCCATGGTTCACACAATCGGTTTCACGGAGCCCCACACAACGAGTTCCCGGAACGAGGAGCCGTGGCCATGAGCGCAGATCCGACCGCCGAGCAGCCGGCCGCCGAGCCCGGGGACGCGGTCACGGACGCCGCGCTGGCCCGGGGCATCGTCGACGGGGACGAGGCCTCACTGGCCACCGCGTACCGCCGCTGGGCGCCCCTGGTCCACGCCCTCGCCCGGCGTTCGCTCGGCGACGCGCGCGAGGCGGAGGACGTCACCCAGCAGGTGTTCCTCGCCGTGTGGCGCGGGGCACGGGGCTACCGGCCGGAGCGCGGCACGGTCGCCGGGTGGCTCGTCGGCATCACCCGGCGCAAGATCGCCGACGCGCTCTCCGCGCGGACCCGGCGCACCGAGCTGGTGGGTGCGGCCGGCGCCCTACTGATCCTCGCCGACGACACCCGGACCCGGCCCGAGGCCACCACGCTCGACCGTGTCCTCGTCCGGCACGAGCTGGCCAAACTCCCGACACCGCAGCGCCGGGTCCTGCACCTCGCGTTCTACGAGGACCTCACCCAGACGCAGATCGCCCAGCGCACCGGCTGGCCGCTGGGCACCGTGAAGAGCCACTCCCGCCGCGGTATGCACCAGCTGCGCGACTCGCTGCGCCCGGTGGCAGAGGTCTGAGCACCCGCGGCCGGCCGTCGCAGCGGCGGCCCGCCGCAGATTTTTCCGGGCAGTGGGCCAATCCGCCGCCCCACCGGCTTCGGATCACATCCGAACCGTCGAAGCGTCCTGGAGGACCACACCGTGAAGGAAGCCGTGGAGATCGGGAGAAACCCGTCTGCGGAGCCGGACCTGCCGGATCTCATGGCCCGGGTCGCCCGTGGCGACCAGGAGGCGTTCGCCTCGCTCTACGACGTGGTGGCGGGCCCCGTCCTCGGCATCGTGCGCAGGGTGCTGCGCGACCGGGCGCAGTCGGAGGAGGTCACCCAGGAGGTGCTGGTCGAGGTGTGGCGGACCGCCGCCCGCTACCGGCCCGAGCGCGGGTCGGTGATGAACTGGGTCCTGACCCTCACCCATCAGCGTGCCGTGGACCGGGTGCGCTCGGCCGAGGCCTCGACGGCGCGGGAGCACAAGGCCGCGCTCCTCGACCGGACCCCCGAGTTCGACGAGGTGACCGAGCAGGTCGAGGCGCGCCTGGAACGCGAGCAGGTACGGCGCTGTCTGCGCACCCTGACCGAGCTCCAGCGGCAGTCGGTGACCCTGGCCTACTACCGCGGGCTGACCTACCGGGAGGTGGCGGAGCTGCTGGCGACTCCCCTCGGCACGGTGAAGACCCGCCTGCGCGACGGTCTCATCCGGCTGCGTGACTGTCTGGGGGTGACGGCATGACCACGGCGGACCTGCACACTCTGACCGGCGCGTACGCGCTGCACGCGCTGGCCGACGACGAACGCGAACGTTTCGAGCGGCACGCCGCGGATTGCGAGGACTGTGCGCAGGAGGTCCGTGAGCTCAGTGCCGCGGCCGCGCGACTGGGCCTGGCCATGACCGCCACGCCGGCCCCGGCCCTCAAGGACCAGGTACTGCGGCGGATCACCACGGTCCGGCAGGAGTCACCGCGAACGACGGCCCTCACCGCTCCCCGGGCCATCGGCAGCCGACGGCTGCGGCCCGCTCGATGGGCGCTCGCCGCGGCCGTGGCCGCCGCGGCCGCGCTGGGCGGTACGGCGGTGTGGCAGCACGAGCGCGCCCAGGACGCCCAGGAGCAGGCCCGGCAGACCGAACGGCGTGCGGACCAGGTGGCCGCGGTCCTCGCCGCCCCCGACGCCGCGTCGCGGACGGCGAAGCTGGCCGACGGGGCGAGCGGCACGGTCGTGGTGTCCAGGAGCCGGGACCAGGCGGTGTTCGTCTCCTCGAGGATGGCGAAGCCGCCGGCCGGAAAGGTCTACCAGCTCTGGTTCGACGACGCGGGCACCATGCGGTCCGCGGGTCTGATGGACCCGGGCCGCAGCACCGAGGCCGTGCTGATGAAGGGCTCCGTCGACGGAGCGTCCGGCATGGGGGTCACCGTGGAGCCGGCCGGCGGCTCCACGAAACCGACGTCCACGCCGGTGGCCCTGCTGGGTCTGCCCGTCTGAGCGTTCGTCCCCTCGGTTCGGGGGAGGGGACGAACGCTCGGCTCGGTCGGCAGCGAGGACCGGGGCGGCGGCGCAGCCCCGGTGGTGTCAGTGGCGCCGCCCCGGTGGCAGTGGGAAGAAGCCGCTGGTGCGTGCCGCGTACTCGGCGAAACCCGGGCGCTGGGCCATGTGGCGCTCCAGCATCGGCTTCCCGCTGCCGTTGATGAGGAGGTAGCTCATCACCAGGGGCGACACCAGAGCGACGGCGGCCGACTGCGGACTGTCGCAGGCCAGCAGGAACAGGCCCCACCAGACGCAGAAGTCGCCGAAGTAGTTGGGGTGGCGGGTCCAGCTCCACAGGCCGCGGTCCATGACGCGCCCGCGGTTCCCCGGATCGGCCTTGAAACGAGCCAGCTGGGCGTCGCCGACCGCCTCGAAGAACAGCCCGAAGGCCCACAGCGCTGTGCCGGCCCAGGCGAAGCCGGTGAGTGGGCCCGGAATGTACTGCGCCGCCTGGACGGGCAACGACACCAGCCACACCAGCGCCCCTTGCAGGAGGTAGACCATGCGCAGGGCGTACAGGTCACGGCTGCCGGGCGCCTTGGCCAGCATGGCTTCGTAGCGCGGATCCTCGCCGTGCCCGCGGCCGCGCCGCGCGATGTGCGCGGCCAGCCGCAGCCCCCACACCGAGGTGAGGACGGTGACGAGCACGCGCCGGGCCTCGTCGCCCTCACCGGCGGACGCCAGGAAGGTGACGAGGGCCACGGCGCTGAACCCGATCCCCCAGGCGACGTCCACGATCCGGTGCACGCCCTTGCGTAGGGCGACGGCGAAGGTGGCGAGCATGACGGCGAACGCCGCCCCGGCCGCGGGAGCGAGGTTCTGGACGAACGCTCCCCAGGGGAAACCGCTCATGATGTGGGGGCCTCCTTCGCGAACAGGTACTGCTGTACGTCCAGATAGCCGGAGCGGAATCCCGCCTCGGAGTAGGCCAGGTAGAAGGTCCACATCCGGCGGAAGGTCTCGTCGAAGCCGAGCGCGGCGACCTCGTCGGCCCGCTCGGTGAACCGCTCGCGCCACAGCCGCAGGGTCTCCGCGTAGTGCGCCCCGAAGCCGTCCCTGCGCAGGGTGCGCAGGCCCGTGTGCGCGCGGGTCACCTCCTCGACCGCCTCCACGGAGGGCAGCAGCCCGCCCGGGAACACGTACTTCTGGATCCAGGTGTAGGTGTCGCGGGAGGCGAGCATGCGGTCGTGCGGCATGGTGATCGCCTGGAGCGCGACGCGGCCGCCGGGCGCGAGCCGTGCGTCGACGGTCGCGAAGTAGACGGGCCAGAACTCCTCACCGACGGCCTCGATCATCTCGACGCTGACCACCGCGTCGTACGTTCCGGTGGCCTCGCGGTAGTCGCACAGCTCGATACTCACCCGGTCCTCGAGGCCCGCCGCGCTCACCCGTTCACGGGCCAGGGCCTGTTGCTCACGGGAGAGGGTGAGCGAGGTGACGCGGGCACCGCGCGCGGCGGCACGGATCGCCAGCTCGCCCCAGCCGGTGCCGATTTCGAGGAGCCGGGTGCCGGGCCCCACCTCGGCGAGGTCCAGGAGCCGGTCGATCTTGCGGTGCTGGGCGGCGGGCAGCAGGGCCCAGGAGGCGGGAAGGCCGCGGAACAGGGCCGACGAATAGCTGAGGGTGTCGTCCAGGAAGAGCGCGAACAGGTCGTTGGACAGGTCGTAATGGCTGCTGATGTTGTCGCGGGCCCCCGCTGGGGTGTTGCGCTGGACGTCCGGCCTGCGCATCGCCCAGAGCCCCCGCAGCTTCTGGAGCGGGCCCGGGATCAGTTGGGCCGCGTGGCCGGCGAGCACGGAGAGCGCGGCGACCAGGTCCGGCGCGTCCCACTCCCCCGCCATGTAGGACTCGCCGAAGCCGACCAGGCCCTGGGCGCCGACGCGGCGGTGGAAGGCGGCGGGGTCGTGGATCTCGATGACCGGCCCGCCGAGGCCGGCGCGGGTTCCGTCGGCGAACCGCGCCTGGAGCGGCAGCCGTTCGAGCGCCCGGCGCACCAGGGCGCGGGTGACAGCGCCGCGGGCCCGCGAGGACGGCGGCAGTGTCACCACGTCCGGCCAGCGGACCGGGTCGGTGTCCTGTCGGAGTGCCTCGACGGGGCAGGACTGGGCTGTCGTCATCTCACGTTCTCCTGGGCTCGTCGATGTGGGCGGGGCTGGACGGGCAGTCCGCGCAGGTAGAGGCGGATGCCGTGCAGCCGGATGGCGGCGGAAACGGCGACGGTGGACCACGGGTTGCGCAGCGCCTGCCGCAGCAGGGCGCCGGCCGTGGCGGTCCGGCGCGTTCCTCGCACGGTGGCGGTGAAGGGCCGGGTACCCGCGCGTTCCAGATGCACCGTCAGGTCGAGCCGGTCCCCGGGCTCCGGCAGCCGCATGCGGTAGGCGCCGTCGACGGGGAAGAACGGCGACACGTAGAACTCCTTGCGGGTCCGCGCGGTCCCGCTGTCGTCGGGTCGCAGCAGATAGGAGTGCCGTTCGCCATAGGTGTTGTGCACCTCGGCGACCACGCAGCGCGCGGTGCCGTCGGGGTCGTGGCACCAGTACAGGGTCAGCGGGTTGAAGACATGACCCAGCACCCGTGCGTGGGCGAGCATCAGCACCGGTCCGCCGCGCAGGTCGACACCGTGCGAGGCGAGGAAGCGGTCCAGGCCCGCCCGGATGCTCGGCAGATCGCCGTCGAAGTGGTCCCGGGCGTCGAAGCGGGCCAACGCACGCAGCAAATAAGGCAGTTGAGGCGGACGATCGGGGTCGGTCAGCCACATGTACGTCCGGTGGCGCATGGCGTACCGGGTCGGCGCGGTCCGTACGTGCGCGACCGTGCAGGGGTAGAGAGCGGGAGCGGCGGTCACCAGGTCACCCCCAGCGCCTCGGCCGCCTCGACGCCGGAGCGGCAGCCGTCCTCGTGGAAGCCCCAGCCGTGGTAGGCGCCCGCGTACGCCGTCACCGGGCCGTTCAGGGCGGGCAGTCGGCGTTGCGCCGCGACGGACTCGGGTGTGTAGACGGGGTGTTCGTACTCCATGCGGGCCAGGACCCGTGCGGGATCGACCCGGTCCTCGCCGCCGAGCGTGACGACGTAGGTCTCGGGCGCGTCCAGCCGCTGGAGCCGGTTCATGTCGTAGCTCACCCGGACCCGGTCCGCGCCGGTCTCGCAGTCGGGCATCAGATAGTTCCACGAGGCCCGTGCCCCGCGGGCGCTCGGCAACAGTGTCGTGTCGGTGTGGAGCAGGGTGGTGTTGCGGGAGTAGCGGAACGCCCCGAGCACCTCGCGCTCCAGGTCGGTGGGGTCGGCGAGGAGCCCGAGCGCCTGCCCCGGATGGACCGCGATGACCACGGAGCCGTAGGAGGCGGTGGTGCCGTCCTCGGTGGTGATGTCGACGCCGTCGGCGTGGCGGCGTACGGCCCTGACCCGGGTGGAGGTGTGCACCGCGTCGAGTTCCTTGGCCAGCCGGTCGACGTAGGAGCGGGAGCCTCCGGTCACCGTGCGCCAGACGGGAGAACCGGTCACCGAGAGCATGCCGTGGTGGTCCAGGAAGCGGAACAGGTAGGCGGCCGGGTAACGGTGGGCCGTGGCCGCGTCGCAGGACCAGACCGCGGAGACGATCGGGGTCATGAAGTGCTGGGTGAAGTAGGGCGAGAAGCCTTCCCTGGCGATGAACTCGCCCAGTGTGAGGGCGTCTTCGCCGCCCTCGGCCAGGAGCCTGCGTGCCGCGCGGTGGAAGGCCGGCACTTCGGTGAGCATCCGCAGATACGTGCCGCGCAGCACGCTGCGCGGCCGGGCGAACAGGCCTGCGGGGCCCCGGGCGCCCGCGTACTGGAGTCCGCAGCCCTCGCAGCGGACCGACAGGCTCATCTCGGACTCCTGGGTGGCGACGTCGAGTTCGGCGAACAGCCGCAGCAGGTTGGGGTAGGTGCGGTGGTTGTGCACGATGAACCCCGAGTCGACGCGGTGCAGGCGTCCGTCGGACGAGGTCAGGTCGTGGGTGTGGGCGTGTCCGCCCAGCCGGTCGTCCGCTTCGTAGAGGGCCACCGGCCGCTCGTGGCTCAGCACGTACGCGGCGGTGAGCCCGGCCACTCCCCCGCCGATCACGGCCGTACGCCGGAGCGCTCCGTTCCGCTCCCCTCCGGTGCTCCCGGCGTCACCGCCCAAAGCATCCGCTGACCTGCGCCTCATCGGCTTCCTCCCGCCCGGCTCCCGGTCGGAGCTCTCGCAGGTATTCCGGAGCTGAGGCCCAAACGGATTGGCCGGGGCACGATCTTCCGCTGATCGGACGGGAGGCGCCGGATCCCGCGAGCGGTTGATCACGGAAAGCGATCGGACCATTACTACAGGTGAATGGAACGGCGGCCGCCAGCCCACTCGTTGGCGAGCGAGTTCGACGGCCGCCGCGGCCCGGTGCGGGGTGCTGTGCGGCGCGGTACGGCGCCGTGCGCGGTGCCGTACGGCGCGGTGGTGCCGTGCCGTGGTGCCGTGCCGTGCGGCGCGGTGCAGTGGTGCGGCGCGGTGGTCCGGTGCTGTCCTGGCCGCACTCGGCGCGGAAGGTCAGTTGACGTCCCGGTCGCGTCCCTCCCAGTACGGCCGGCGCAGCTTGTACTTCTGGAGCTTGCCGGTGGCCGTGCGGGCCAGCTCGCCCCGGAACTCGACCGAGGTCGGCGCCTTGTATCCGGCGAGTCGCTCCTTGCAGTACCGGATCAGCTCGCTCTCCGTCGCCTCCGTGTCCGGGGCGAGGACCACCAGGGCCTTGACGGTCTCGCCCCACTTCTCGTGCGGCACGCCGATGACCGCGACCTCGGCGACCGCCGGATGACTGAAGAGCGTGTCCTCCACCTCGATCGAGGACACGTTCTCACCCCCCGTGATGATCACGTCCTTCTTGCGGTCGCTGATCGTCAGATAGCCGTCCTCGCCGATGGATCCGCCGTCCCCCGTGTGGAACCATCCTTCGGCCAGGGCCCGTTCGGACTCCGCGGGCTGCTCCCAGTACCCCTCCAGGATGACGTTGGAGCGTGCGAGGATCTCGCCGTCGGCAGCCGTACGCAGGGTCACGCCCAGCGCGGGGGCACCGGCGCGCACCAGTTTCTCGGCGCGGGCACCCGGGTCGAGGTCGTCCCACTCGGAGCGGGTGCGGTTGACGGTGAGCAGCGGTGAGGTCTCGGTGAGGCCGTAGATCTGGATGAACTCCCAGCCCAGCAGGGACTCGACCCGGGCGACGGTCTGCGTGGGCGGCGGGGCTCCGGCGACGATGATACGGACCCGGTCGCGGCCGGGGATCTCGCCGTCGAAGGACTCGGCGGCGGCCAGCACCGCGTTGACGACGGCCGGGGCGGCGCACATCACCGTCACTCCGTGCTCGGCCACCCGGCGCAGGATCTCCGCCCCGTCGACCTTGCGCAGCGCGATCTGCCGGACGCCGAGGCCCGCCATCGCGAACGGCATCCCCCAGCCGTTCGCGTGGAACATGGGCAGGGTGTGCAGGTAGACGTCACGGTCGGTGACACCGGCGTGCAGGGCGAAGGTCGTGGCGTTGACCCAGATGTTGCGGTGCGTGATCTGCACGCCCTTGGGCCGGGCCGTCGTGCCGCTGGTGTAGTTGATCGTCGCGGTGGCGTTCTCGTCCGCCTCCCAGGGGCGCGGGTCGGCGTCGAAGCGGTACAGCTCGGCGTCCGCGTCGGCGCCGAGCGTGAAGCGGTGTTCGCAGCCGACGCCGGCGAATCGGTCGGTCAGTTCGGGGTCGACGAGCAGGACGCTCGCGCCCGAGTGCTCGACGATGTAGCTCACCTCGTCTGCCGTCAGACGGAAGTTGACCGGTACCAGGACCCGGCCGTGGCCGCTGACGCCGAAGAACGAGGTGAGCATTCTGGCGCTGTTGGGCGAGACCACGGCCACGCGCGCGCCGTGCGGGACGCCCAGCGCGTCGAGACCGGCGGCCTGGGCTCTGGCGAGCTCACCGACGCGCCGGTAGGTCAGCCCCTCCCAGGGCTCGGCCGGCTGGTCGGGTTCGTCGACGACACCGACGCGGTCGCCGTACACGGTGACGGCACGGTCGAGGAAATCAAGGGCTCCGAAGGGGACGAGCATCACGGCCTCCCGGCGATCGGACGATGACCCCTTTCTATCCTGGTCCCGCCCCGGCCCATCCGGACAACACCCGATCGGTCACCGGCCGTGATGTCCGCATCCATGTACGCGTCCCCGCGTCCTTGGCCTTCGCGTGCCCGACACGTCACGATCGTCCGATGGACAGCCGACCGACGTTCGACTTGCCCCGGCCTCTGCGCATCGGCGGGCTCGGGCTGCATCTGCGCGAGTGGTCCGACGACGACGTGGCGGATCTCGTCGCGCTCTACGACGACCCCGAGATCGACCGGTGGACGCCGGTCGTCTCGCCCTTCGACACCGAGGCGGCGCTCGCCTACCTCGCGGCGGCCGAACAGAAGACCGCCGAGAGGCGGGGCGTGCAGCTGGCCATCACCACGGACGGCGCGCGGCCCCGTGGCGAGATCCTGCTGTTCCCCGGCACGACCGACGACCGTGACGTCGAGCTGGCCTACGGGGTGGGGGCCCCCGACCGGGGCCGGGGACTCGCGACCCGGGCGGTCCGGCTCGCCGTGGACTTCGCCCACCGCCGGGTCGGCGGCCGGCGCGTCGTGCTGTGCATCGAGGACGGGAACACCGCGAGCGAGGCGGTCGCGAGGGCGACGGGTTTCGTCCTCACCGACGACGCGCCCGTGGTCCGTACGGCGAAGGGCCGGGACGTCGTCCTGCTGACCTGGAACCACCGTGAAGGCGACGGCCCGCCGCTCGGGTGAGGGACCGGGCCGGGAGACAAGGCCGGCCCGGTCGAGGGAAGGCTCCTTCACCCGCCGGCGGGCTCCGCCTCCGGGGCCGGGGCAGGCGCCGTCAGATAGTCCTCACTGACCTCCTTCGGGCCGAAGGGCCACACCTTCTCCAGACGTGCCCAGACGACGAAGGCGACCAGGCCGAGGGCGACCCAGGCCAGCGACCACTCGATGGGGTGGCGGCCCGGGGAGTTCTTGTCCGCGTATCCGTAGATCGTGAGCCAGCCGGCGAGGGCGAGGAAGCTCGGCAGGGGATAGAGCCACATCCGGTACGGGCGGCGCAGCCCCGGCTGCCGTCTGCGCAGCACCGACAGGGCGACGACCTGGGCCAGCGCCTGCACGATCACCATCACGGTCGTCAGCAGCTGGATGAGGGTGGCCAGGTCGGTGTGGCGGCCGATCAGGAACCCGATCGCCGTGATGACGCCCATGGTGGCCAGACCCAGCGTCGGGAAGCGGTGCCTGGGGTGCAGTTTGGCGTAGGGGCGGAAGAACACGCGCTCGCGGGCGGCGTCGTAGGGCACCCGCGAGCCGCCGAGCAGCCCGGTGAAGACCGAGGCGAACGCGGTGATCAGGATGAGGACGGTGACCGTGTCGGCCGCGCCCCTGCCCCAGGTCTCCTCCATGACCGCCGAGGCCACCGAGGTGGAGGCGATGTCGCCGGGGTCGGTCATCCGCTTCCAGTCGATGACGCCGAGCGTGCCGATCTGGAGCAGCAGGTAGATCGCCATGATGCCGACGATCGAGTAGATGATGGAGCGGGGCAGCGTGCGTCCGGGGTCCTTGATCTCGGCACCCATGTACGCGGTGGTGTTGTAGCCGAGGTAGTCGTAGATGCCGATGGTCAGGCCCGCGGCGAAGCCGACCCAGAAGTGGCCGGTGGACAGGGCGAACGCGTGGGCCGGGTAGGTGAAGGCGCGTGCGGCGCTGAAGCCGGTGGCGGCGGCGACGATCACGAGAAGGACCGAGGTGATCATCACGCCCCACATGACGGCGGTGATGCGCGCGATGTGCTCGATCCCCCGCCACAGCAGGACGACGACCAGGGCGACCATGCCGAGTCCGACGAGGTCGCCGGTGGTTCTGCTCATGTCGGGGGCCAGATAGCCGAGGTACTGGACGAAGCCGACCACGCCGGTGGACATGATCAGCGGGATGAAGAGCATCGCCGTCCAGACGAACAGGAAGGGCATCAGGCGTCCGGTGCGGTACTGGAACGCCTGCCGCAGATAGACGTAACTGCCGCCGGAGCCCGGCATGGCGGCGCCGAGTTCGGCCCATACGAGCCCGTCGGCGAGCGCCAGCAGAGCGCCCGCGACGAATCCGATGACAGCCTGCGGGCCGCCGAACGCGGCGACCATGAGCGGGATCGTCACGAACGGCCCGATGCCGCACATCTGGCTCATGTTGATGGCGGTGGCCTGGAACGGGCCGACGCGGCGGACGAAGCCGCCGGCGGGTGGCGGGGTACCGGACACGGATCCTCCTCAGGACGAAACGCGCGCAGAAGTACGAGGTGACGGCCGCCCAGGAGGCGGCGGACGGATCGACGGCGGCCGGCGGCCGGTCGGCGCCGGACTCCCCTCGGCCCGCCCGGCGAGGCCGACTGGGCGATAAAGTTAAGGAGCCTTACTAAGCGCGTCAAGGGGGTGTCATGAATGAGTGAGAATGGTGCGATGCCCGCCGACGACTCCACAGTGCAGCCCGAACAGCCCTGGAACCGCCGCCGGTTGCGCAACACGAGCGAGCGGCTGCTCCTCGACCGGCTGCGCGCCGGGGGCGCCGCCTCACGCGCACAGCTCGCCCGGGACACGGGGCTGTCCAAGCCGACGGTCTCCAGCGCGCTCGCCGCACTGGAGAAGGCGGGACTCGTCCACGAGGTCGGCACGGTGGCGCCCGAACGCGGCCGGATCGCCGTCCTGTACGCCCCCGACCCCGCCGCCGGGTACGCCCTCGGCATCGACATCGGCCGCAGCTGGCTGCGTGTGGCGGTGGCCGACCTCGACGGCGCCGTGGTCGCGCGCGCCGACGTACGCAACCGCGCCCGCACCTCCGGGGCGATGGCGGACCTGGTCGTCGCCACCGCCCGTCAGGTCGTCGCCAACTCCGGCGTCGGGGCCGACGAGGTGGCGCACGCGGTGGTGGGCACACCGGGCGTGTACGACGAGCGGCGGCGCCGGGTGCGGTACGCGATGCACCTGCCCGGATGGGGCCGGGCGGGCCTGTTCGACCGGATGCGCGAGGAGCTGGGCATCCCGTTGGAGGTGCACAACGACGCGAATCTCGCGGCCCTCGGCGAGTACACGTACGGGGTCGGCGCCGGCAGCAGGCTGTTCGCGTACATCATGATCGGCACCGGGCTCGGCATGGGTGTCGTCAGCGAGGGGCGGCTGTTCACGGGGGCGCACGGCGGGGCGGGCGAGATCGGCTTCCTTCCCTGGCCGGGCCGGCACAAGCCCGGAACCCTTGAGGACGCGGTGTCCGGCGAGGCGGTCGTCGAGGCCGCCCGGCACTTCGGCATGACCGGGCAGCTGACCGCGAAGGCCGTCTTCGACGCGGCACGGGAAGGGCAGGGCCCGGCGGTCGAGGCGGTCCGGCTGGAGGGCGAGCGGATCGCGCACACGGTGGCGGCCGCGACGGCGGTGCTCGATCCCGATCTGGTCGTCCTGGGCGGCGGGGTCGGGCACAGCGTCGACCTGCTGCTGCGGCCGGTGCGCGAGACGCTGCGCGCCCTGACGCCGCTGCGCCCGAGGATCGCGCCGGGCCGTCTGGGCGAGGACGCGGTCCTGCTCGGCGCGGTGGCCACGGCGCTGGGGACGGCGCGGGATGTGGTGTTCGAGCGCAGGTCGGCTTCCTGAGGCGGGGCCAGGTCCACCGGCCGAACCGGGATCCGAATCCGGGTCGAGTTCCTTGACCGGGACGACGGCCGCGGCCACGCGGCCGGTTGTCCGGCTCGGGCGGTCGGTCGGCACGGCCGGTCGAGTCAGCTCGGCTCGGCTCTGCCTGTCGACTCGGTCCGGCTCAGCTCGGCCGGTCGACTCGCTCGAATCAACTCGGCTCGCCACGCGGCTCGGCTCAGCAGGGGCGGGCGGTCAGCTCGACTCAGCTCGGCCGGTGATTGACATGACTTGCTCACCGGCCTAGCTTGTGGACCCAGTTAGTAAAGTTTCCTAACTTGCAGTGTCGTAGCGCGGATGCTCCCCCACCCCCAAGGAGATCACCGTGTTCCACCGCCCTGCCTCCCGGCCGCGCCTCGCGACGGCCGCCGTCGCCCTGGGCCTGTTGTGCACCCTCTCCGTCGGCGCGCGGGCCGACGGATCCGATCCGCGAGCGGCCGCCCCGCCCCCTGTCCGGGTCACGACGGTGTCCTCCGTGCCGGGCAGCACCACGGCGTTGTCGGGGTACGCGATCCAGTCGAGCGCCAAGGTCGGCGACCCGGCGTCCGCCGTGTCCAGTCCCGGCTACCGGGTGAGCGGCTGGTATCCGGCGGGCCCGCGTTCCACGGTCCTCGCGGCGCTGCTCGCCGACGGGACGTACGCCGATCCGTTCTACTCGACGAACCTGAAGAAGATCCCGAAGGCCGAGTTCACCGTTCCCTGGTGGTACCGCTCGGACTTCACGGTCGCCGACACCTCCGAGCGCAGCCATCTGGACTTCAGCGGGGTGATCTCCGCGGCGGACGTCTACGTCAACGGTCACCGGATCGCCGACGCCGCCCGGGTCACCGGCGCGTACACGCACCACGAACTGGACATCACCTCGCTGGTGCGCGCCGGCACCAACACGGTCGCCTTCCGCGTCCGGCCCAACGACCCGAACCGGAACCTGACGATGGGCTGGATCGACTGGCTCCAGCCCCCGCCCGACCAGAACATGGGCATCGTCCGTGACGTCCTCGTCCGCCGGGGCGGCCCCGTCGCGCTGCGCGACGCGCACGTGCTGACCCGACTCGACGTGCCCTCGCTGCGCTCCGCCGACCTCATGGTGAAGGCGCGGGCGCGCAACGACACCGGCAGGGCCGTCACCGCCGTGGTGTCCGGACGCATCGGCCCGGTGTCCTTCTCCAAGACGGTTGCGCTGGCGGCGCACGGCACGAAGCCCGTCTCGTTCTCGCCCCGCGAGGTCCCGGGGCTGCACCTGAGGTCACCGAAGGTGTGGTGGCCCGCGGGCATGGGCGGGCAGCCGCTCTACGGCCTCGATCTGACCGTCTCCGTCGCGGGCACCGCCTCCGACACCGCGCACGAGGACTTCGGCGTCCGCGAGGTGAGGGCTCCGCTCAACTCCGACGGCGCCCGGCAGTACAGCGTCAACGGCCGGCGGCTGCTCATCAAGGGCGGCGGCTGGTCCCCCGACGAGTTCCTGCGCTGGGACCGCGGTGCCGTCGAGGACCGGCTGAAGTACGTGCTCGACCTCGGCCTCAACACCGTCCGTCTCGAAGGCCACATCGAGCCGGACGAGTTCTTCGGTCTCGCCGACCGGTACGGCATTCTCACGCTGCCCGGCTGGGAGTGCTGCGACAAGTGGGAGGGACAGGTCAACGGCACCGAGACCGGCGAGAAGTGGACCGACGCCGACTACCCGGTCGCGGGTGCGTCGATGGCCGCCGAGGCCGCCCGGCTGCGTGATCACCCGAGCGTCCTCTCGTTCCTCATCGGCAGCGACTTCGCACCGGACGCCCGGATCGAGAAGACCTACCTCGATGCGCTGAAGGCGGCCGACTGGCCGACCCCGGTGGTCGCCGCCGCCTCCGACAACTCCTCACCGGTGTCCGGCCGTTCGGGCATGAAGATGACCGGACCCTACGACTGGATCCCGCCGGGCTACTGGTACGCCAAGCGGGAGGGCGGCGCCACCGGCTTCAACTCCGAGACCGGCGCGGGCCCGGACATCCCCACCCTGGACACCCTGCGCCGCATGATGTCGCCCGCCGAGCTGGACACCCTCTGGAAGAACCCGGACGCCAGGCAGTTCCACCGCTCACCGTCCCCCGTGTTCGGCACCCTCAAGATCTACGATGCCGCCCTGGCCGGCCGTTACGGGGCGCCGACCGGTCTCGCCGACTACGTACGCAAGGCCCAGCTCGCCCAGTACGAGAACGTCCGGGCGCAGTTCGAGGCGTACGGGCGCAACGCCACCGACTCATCGAGGCCCGCGACCGGAGTCGTCTACTGGATGCTCGACAGTGGATGGACCTCGCTGCACTGGCAGTTGATGGACCGTTACCTCGACCAGGGAGGGGCGTACTTCGGGGCGAAGAAGGCCAACGAACCGCTGCACGTGCAGTACTCGTACGACGACCGGTCCGTCGTCGTCGTGAACAGCCGGCACGCGCCCGCCTCCGGCCTCACGGCACGCGTCACGCTGTTCGACCCCGACGGAACCCGGAGATACGACAGGACCGCGACAAAGGTCACCGTGGGCGGCGACGGGGCCCACGTCACCGCGCTCACCGTGCCACCCTCGGTGAAGGGCCTCGCGACGACGTATCTGGCGCGACTGGTCCTGAGCGACGCCGGGGGCAGGGAGGTCAGCCGGAACGTCTACTGGCTGTCGACGCGGCCGGACACGATCGACTGGGCGAACACCGACTGGTACCACACACCGACGACGGGCTACGCGGATCTGAAGGGGCTCGGCTCCATGGCACGGGTACCGGTCTCGGCCTCCGTGTCGGCCTCCTCCGACCCCGGCGGGACCACCACGACGAAGGTCACCCTGCGCAACGACGGGACCGGGAGGACGCCTTCCCTCCTCACGGACGCGCATCTCGTGGACGCCGAGGGGCGGCCGGTGGTGCCGGTGCGGTGGTCCGACAACCAGGTGAGCCTGTGGCCGGGCGAGTCGGTGACCCTGACGGCGACCTGCCGGACGGCCGATCTGCGCGGGGCCGTGCCCAGGGTGCGGATCTCGGGATGGAACACGCCGGAGCGGACGGTCCGGTCCCGGTAGAACGGCACCGGTCCGGTCCTGCCGGGACGGCGCCTGTCAGTCCGGTTGAACGGCGCGAGGGGCGGCCCCGGTTGCGGGACCGCCCCTCGTCCGGGTCCGGCTCAGCTCACGTTGAGCGCGGAGTCGTCGAGGACGAACGACGTCTGGAGCGTCGAGCCCTCGACACCGGTGAACTTGATCGTGACCGTCTGCCCGGCGTAGGTGGAGCCCAGGCTGAACGTGCGCTGCGTGTACCCGGACGCCGCGTTCAGGTTCGAGTACGTGGCCAGGGTCGACAGCACGGTGCCGCTGCTGTTGAGGACCTGGGCCTTGAGGGTGTCGTACGCCGTGGTCGTGGTCGTCTCGGCCGTGTCCACGTGCAGATAGAAGCTGAGGGTGGCCGTGCAGCCCGAGGGGATGGTCACGGCCTGGGAGAGCGTGTCGGTGTTGGCCGAGCCGTAGCCGTTGAGCCACGCCTTGTACGAGCCGGTGCGGGCGGCCTCGCTCGAGCTGTTGGTGATGACACCGCTGGTGGCGGTCCAGGACGTGGCCCCGGACTCGAAGCCCGGGTTGGCGAGGAGCTGCGCGGCCGTGCAGGTGCCGGTGCCACCGCCGCCGCTGCTCGTGCCGGCGAGCCAGTCGGTGGCGTTCAGGGCGAGCGCTGCGTTGGTGGCGCCGGTGTCGTTCCAGCCGTCGTACAGCGTGTTGCCGGACTGGCCGGTGCCGTCGTCGATCGGTGAACTGTCGCCCCAGAAGGCCACCTTGCCGCTGCCGAAGGTGCTGGTCGCGAAGAACGCGCCGGTGTTCCCGGAGTAACCGGTCCGGTAGACCAGGCCCTTGACGGCCGAGTTGTCGGCGGGCTTGAGCGTGGCGGTGGTGCCGTCCGCGATCAGGCTCTTGGTGACGGTCCCGAACGAGCCGTGCAGGACCGCGTTGGTGCTGTCGCTGATGGCGCTCGGGTAGTCGGATCCGACGTCCAGTGTGTCGATCGAGAAGCCGAACGGGTCGGTGCTGTCGACGCTGTTGTTGGTCATCAGGTCGTTGAATATCTCGACCGCGTCGTAGCCGTCGCTGTTGCGGTCGGCGCCGGTGTGGTCGGAGATCATGAAGAGGCCGCCGCCGTTCTTGACGAACGTCATGATGGCGGTCTTCTCGGCGGTGGTGAAGAGCGTGTTGGGCTCCGGCAGCACGAGCTCGTCGAAGTTCGACAGGTCGGTCGCGGCGCTGCCGCCGTAGCTGAGGCTGGAGCCCGAAGGCAGCGTCTTCAGGCTGTAGTTGCCGGTCTTCTGGAGGGCCACGCCCCACGACGACAGGGCGCCGGTCCAGGACGTCTCCGAGGTCGGGGAGGAGTTCTGTCCGAGCGGGTCGGGCTGGCTGGTGGAGATGATCCAGTCGGCGTTGCCCGCGGTCTCGGCATGACCGTTGTCGAACAGGACGCGGTGGGTGGTGGCCGCGTGGGCCGGGGTCGCGTCGACCGTGACGTGAAGGGCTCCCGCGGTGAGGAGCAGCCCGAGACCGGCGAGCCCGGTCATGAGCCGTCTGCGGCGGGACCTGCTTGATCCGAGCATCCGTCAAACCTCCGTGAAGGGTGGGGAAAGGGGGTTCGAGCGCCAACTCTTCGCGCGTAGACCGAACATGGGGGGATCTACACGCGTTGAACGATTGAAAGGTACATGGCATTCAGGCTGGGAACCATCAAGCCCGGGCAATAAACGGAAGGGACTGCACCAGGCTCCGGACGGGCAGATGCAGTGCAGCGGGAGTCCGACGACAAGGGGCGGAAATGGAGATCTCGGGCGTCATCAGTGCCATCGTCATCGGCATCGTCATCGGTGTACTCGGCCGGCTGGCCGTGCCGGGACGCCAGCGCATCGGCATCCTGTGGACGATCGCGGTCGGCATCGTGGCCGCGTTCATCGGGTCGGGGATCGCCGCCGCGTTCGGCGTCGCCGACACGAAGGGCGTCGACTGGATCGAGTGGCTCATCCAGATCGGCCTGGCCGCGATAGGCGTCGCGGCGCTGGACCGGGCGAGGGGGCGCCACTGAGCGGCGGGCGTCGGACGGATACCGGCTGAGGTCGGTGGATAGCGGCTGAGGTCGACGGGTGCCGGCTCCTCGGTGGAGGGGCCGGGCCCCGGTGGCGGGGTCGGTGAGCCGGATGGTGTCACCAAGGGTGGTGGCCCGTTGTTCGGCCGGGGGACGGCCCGTTGCGCGAAGCGCGGGACCGCCTGTCGAGGCTCGGCGCGGGGTGGCGGGGACCTGCGCGGCGGGCCGGCTCGGCTCTCAGCGTGCGGGGGGCCATGGCACCGGATGGGCGGGATTCATGGCACCGGATGGGCGGGGGCCGAAGGCGCCGAATGCCGGACGCCGACCGGTCGGCCGGCACGGAGCGCCGTACCGCCCGCACTCCGGGGTGCGGCGTACCGTACGGACTGCGGGCGGGGCGAACCGGAAACCTGCTCGGGCCGCGCCTGCCGAATTGTGTTGCGGCGCGCGGGCGCGCATGGCTACGGTCTGCGGGCTTCGCCTGCCCGCACCCCTGCCCGCGCCCCACGCCACGGAGAGAACTTGCCGCCACGCATCACGCCGTTGACCGATCCGCGCTCCTCCCCGTCGAGCCGGCGCCTCGCCTGGCTGGCCTCGGACGCCGAAGGGGCTCCGGTGGGCTCGGCGTTCCTCCGGCTGCCGGACAGGAAGGGGCACGACCACCGGGCCGAGCTGGAGATCTCCGTGCACCCGGCCGAGCGGCGTACGGGAGTGGGCGGCACCCTCCTGGACGCCGCGCTGACCGCCGCGCGGAGCGAGGGACGGCGGTCACTGGTCGCCCGCGTCGCGGCCGGCTCCCCCGGTGAACCGTTTCTCACGGCGCGCGGGTTCCTCCCGGTGCTGGCCCTGACGTTCGCCCGCCTCCCGTTGCTGGAACTGGACCTCGGCTCAGTGACCGAGATGACCGAACGCCCGCATCCCGGCTACGAGTTGAGGAGCTGGGACGGCCTCGTGCCGCCCGAACTCGCGCACAGCTTCGCCGACTCGCGGCGGGCCATGGACGACATGCCGACGGAGGACAGCGACCTCGGCGCCGAGGTCTGGGACGTCGAGCGGGTCCGGTCCGTGGTCCAGGTCGTCCTCGACCGGGGCGACGCGCTGCACACGGTGGCCGTGGTGGACCGCTCGGACGGTTCGATCGTCGGATTCTCGGAACTCGTCGTGCCGGGCGACGGGCGGGGTGACGCCCAGCACTACGGAACGGGCGTCCTGCCCGAACACCGCGGCCACGGCCTCGGCCTCTGGATGAAGGCGGAGTCGATCCGCGAAGCCCGTCTGCGCTACCCGGAACTCACCGGACTGCTGACCGACACCGCCGACAGCAACACGCACATGATCGGCATCAACGACGCCCTCGGCTACCGGCCGACGCGTCGCGAGCTGGAGTACCGGCTGGACCTCTGAGAAACCCCCGTACCGAGTGACCCTAATGGGCGCCACCCCTCCTACCCGTACGGAGTGACCCTCGCGGGCGTCACGCTTCGTAGAGGTACGGAGTGGTCGTCGTGAGCGGCTGGAAGCCCAGGCGGGTGAGGATGGGGCGGCTCTGGCTGGAGGCGTCGACCTGGACGTAGCGGTAGCCGCGCTCGGCGGCGACACGGGCCCGGTGGGCGACGAGGGCGCGGTAGATGCCCCGGCCCCGCCAGGCCTCGACGGTTCCGCCGCCCCACAGCCCGGCGAACCGGGCCCCCGGCAGGAGTTCCATGCGGGCCGCGCTGACCGGAACGTCGCCGACGAGCGCCACGACGGCGACGACCGTGTTCGTGTCGCCGGTGATCTGGGCGAGCAGCTGGTGGCGCAGCCGGGTGCTGTCACCGCCGAAGGACTGCTCGTGGACCTCGGCGACGAGGGCGACGCCCGCGCGGTCGGTGACCGGCAGCAGCCGTACGCCCTCGGGCGGTTCCACGTCGAGGGCCAGACCGCTCAGTTCGGCGACCATCAGCGTCTCCTCGGGCTGGGCGATGAAGCCCGCCGCCCGCAGTCGCTGCCCCAGGTCCTCCGGCCGGTCGTGGCCGTACAGCTTCCACTCGAAGCCGCCCCCTGGCCCGGAGAAGAAGCGCACCTGTTCGGCGATGGCCGCGTCGGCGCCCGCCGCGTCCAGGTCCGACCAGAGCACCCCGTTCCAGCCCTTGTCGGCGCCGACCTGGCGCACCACCTTGCCGACGCGCTCGACCCGGGCGCCGGGCGCGTCGGGCCGCGCGCCCTCCCGCATGTCCCGGTCGAAGAGCGCCAGTACCGCTACGTGATCCATGGGGTCACTCCAGCATCCCGGGACGAACGGGGCAACGCGAATACGTGTCCACGGGCGTCGGGGAGGAGGAGCCGGGCTTCGCCTCCCCGTGCGGCCGCGGACACGAGAGCGTCCGGGCGGGCCCTTTCCCAGGGCCCGCCCGGACGCCGTCCCGAGCCGCTCCGGTCAGCCGGCGGCGGTCAGTTCCTGTTGCGGTACGGAGCCGACGGGCGTCGCCTGGACGCGGCGCAGGCCGGTCAGGCTGACGAACACCAGGGAGAAGACGCCCGCGAGGGCGAAGGCGGTGAAGCCCGCGGTGGTCGAACCGGTGGCGAGCAACTGGCCGCCGAGCCAGGGGCCGAAGACGGCGCCGAAGCGTCCCATGCCGGAGGTCCAGCCGACCGCGGTGGCGCGGTTGTCGTCGTCGGAGCGGTGCGCCACCGTCGCGTAGATCATCGCCTGCGCGCTGAAGAGGAACAGGCCGGTCAGGAAGACGACGGTGTACGTGAGGGGCAGCGGCATCTTGACGCTGAGGGAGTAGATGCCGACGGCGGTGGCGCCGAACCAGATCGCCGAGATCAGCGAGCCGCCGAACCTGTCGGTGAGACGGCCGCCGATCAGCATGCCGACGATGCCGCCGAGGTTGATGACGATCACGAAGCCGATCGAGGAACCGAGGTTGTAGCCGTTGGCCTTCATCAGCGAGGGCAGCCACTGCGAGACGCCGTAGACGAGGAGCAGACCGCCGAAGGACGCTATCCAGAAAAGGAGGGTCTGGGCCCACCGGCCGCCACGGAACAGGGTGGTGAGGGCGCTGAAGCGGTCGGCCGCGGCCTTGCGTTCCTCGGCGCGGGCGGCCAGGTCGACGCCGTGGCGGTCGGCGAGGGCGCGGGCCTCTTCGGTGCGGCCCTTGGCCTGGAGGAAGGCCATCGACTCGGGGAGGTAGACGGCCGCCAGCGGCACGCCGATGAACAGCGGTACGACGCAGATCCAGAAGGCGACCCGCCAGTCGCCCGTCCCGAGCGCGACGAATCCGGCCACGATGCCGCCGGCTTGGTGAGCGGTCATCAGGGAGCCCACGATCAGGGCGCGGCGGCCTCGGGGCGCGTACTCGGTGACCATGGTGATGGCGCTCGGCAGGAGGCCGCCGAGACCGAGGCCGGCCAGGAAACGGCCGAGGCTGAAGACCCCCAGGCTCCCGGCGGACGCGCAGACCGCGGAGGCCAGCGAGAACACGGCGGTCGAGACGACGATCGTCTTCTTGCGGCCGGCCCAATCGCTGACGGTGCCCGAGCACAGGGCGCCGATCAGCATGCCGAAGGTGGCCCACGAGCCGACGTCGCCGGCCTTGGCGGGGTCGATGCCGAGCGCCTTCGACTCCAGCATGTGCGGCAGCACGGAACCGTAGATGAACATGTCGAGGCCGTCGAAGAGGACGACCAGCCAGCAGAGGCCGACGACCAGCGCGGCCAGTCTGCCGCCGCCGCGAGCGGGCAGGGCGAGGGAGGAGGACATCGTTGTTTCCTCTCGTCCAGGAGGTGGGGGCCCTGGAAGCGGTTCGGGGGTGCGGGTCGACGCGGCTCGTGCGGCTGACCCGATCGTGCGACAGACGCTAAGGAGTGAACTCCTGGAGTGTCAACGCTTTTGTCAACAATCCAGGAAGCAATCAGGCCACCCTGCGTGACCGTCGCACGCGCGGCTGAGAAGCAGGTGAAAACACGTGCGGGCGGCACACGCCCGGTGCCGCCCGTACGCGTGTACTGGCCTGAAGGGGTCGCTCGGCCGTTCGCCCGGCGGACGCCGGAGGGCGGGACGCCAGAGCGCGGGACGCCGAAGTGCGTCAGGCGATGGATGGTGTGCCGATGGGCGGTCAGCCGATGGGCGGTGTGCCGTGGGTGTGGAAGGACTCGATGGTCTTCAGACCCCAGGCCTGGCCCTTCTTCCGCTCGTCCTCGGTCCAGGTGATCAGCGGCCAGTCGGGGGCCAGGACGAGACGGGTGAGCGGGTTGCACAACTCGATGCGGTTGCCGCCGGGTTCGTAGACGTAGAGGAAGAACGTCTGCTGGATGGCGTGCTTGTGCGGACCCGTCTCGATGAACACACCGGTGTCGATGGCGAGATCGGCGGCGCGCAGGATGTCCTCACGGGTGTCCGTGGCGAAAGCGATGTGGTGCAGGCGTCCGGCCGAACCGGTCCAGTCCGAGGTGTAGACGACGTCGTACGACTTGTCGGTGAAGGTCAGCCAGCGGGCCGCGATCTTCCCGGAGTCGAGCCGGATCTGCTCGGTGGGCCGGGCGCCCAGCACGTTCTGCTGGAACTCGGCGTTGGGGAGCACGTCGGAGGCGAGGAAGTTGATGTGGTCGAGGCGCCGAACGCCCACGCCCCGGTTGGGCTTGGCCTGCGGCTGGTTCTTCAGGGCCGGCTTCAGCCCCTCGGGAGCCCGGTAGTACTCGCTCTCCCAGTACAGGGCGTGCTCATGACCGTCAGGGTCTGCGGTGACGTACACCTTGCCGAGCCCCGGTTCGTCCTCGACCCAGCGGCCGGTGCCGCCCGCGGCCTCGACCGCCGCGACCCGGCGCCGGAGTGCCTCCTCGCCGGAGGTACGCAGGGCGAGCCGGCCGAGGCCGGGCCGCTCGCGGGCGGTGAGCACCAGGCTGTGGTGCTCGTAGTCGTCGAAGGTCCGCAGGTAGACGGTGTCGCCCTGCTCCCCGTTGACCGTGAGGCCCATGTAGTCCGTGAAGAAGGCGACGCTGGCGTCCAGGTCCGGGGTGAAGAGCTGGGCGTGGCCGATGTGGGCGATGTCGCCGAGCGGCGGAGTCATCGCGGACCTCCTTGGGATGGTGCGGGTATCGGTGCCGTATCGGCGGACCTGGGGAACACGGTGCCGTCGAAGATCTTTCGTGCGGTGCGGACGACGGCGGTGCGCCGCGCCACGGGCATGTCGTCGCCCGGGCCGTACTCGACACCCGCTTCGATGTCGAGGAACCCGGTGGGGTGTTCGATACGCAGCCGGTCGCCCCGCTCGGGCAGGTGCGCCACGGCATGGCCGACGCCCCCCTCCAAGCGCAGCCCGGCGGCGACGCTCGCCGCGCCGAGGACGCCGATCGAGGTGTGGCAGCGCACCGGAATGAACGTGCGGGTCATGACGGTTCCGCCGTCGCGGGGCGGGGCCAGCAGGGTCAGCTTGGGCACGGTGGCGTTCGCGACGTCCCCGAGACCCATCAACCTGCCCGCCTCCAGGCGGATCTCGCGGAGTCGGCCGGCCAGGGCCGGATCCTCCTCCAGGTCCTTCGGGGCCTCGTACCCGGTGACGCCCAGCGAGGACGCGGCGATCAGCACGGTCGGCATGCCGTTGTCCACGCACGTCACGGGAGTGCCGGCGACGAGATCCCGGGCGTGGCCGGTGGGCATCAACGGAGCGCTCCCGCGCGGGAATTCGATGACCACGGGCGCGGCGCTCCCCGGTACTCCGGAGATCTCGGCGTCGCCCTCGTAGACCACCCGTCCGCCTTCGGTGGGGAAGGTCGCGAGCGCGAGGTCCCCCGAGTTGACCATGCGGATGCGCACCGAGGTGACGCCGTCCGCCGGTTCGACCAGTCCGCGTTCGACGGCGAACGGGCCGACACCGGCGAGGAGGTTGCCGCAGTTCTGACGGTCCGACACTTCCGCCTTGTCGACGGAGACTTGGAGGAACAGGTAGTCGACGTCGGCGGCGGGGTCGGCGGAGCCGGAGACCACGGCCACCTTGCTGGTCAGCGGGTGCGCGCCGCCCAGGCCGTCGATCTGACGCGGGTCGGGACTGCCCATCGCGCGCAACAGCAGGGCGTCGCGTTCGGCGGCGCCTTCGGGCAGGTCCCCTGCGAGGAAGTAGGCGCCCTTGGAGGTGCCGCCGCGCAGCAGCATGCAGCGCACCTCCTCGGAGCGCCTCACGACGCGGCTCCGTCCGGGGCGTCGGGCCTGCTCAAGGCGGCTCCAGCCCGGGCGTCGGACCCGCTCAGGGCGGCTCCGACCCGGGCGTCGGGCCCGCTCAAGACGGCTCCGACCCAGGCGTCGCTCCCACCCATGGCGGCTCCGGGCCGGGAAGTGAGCCCGCTCACTGCGCGGCTCCGTCCCGCACGTGGTCGTCGTAGGACGTGTAGGTCACGCCCAGGTGCACCAGGGTCTCGCGCAACCCGTAGCGGTCCAGGCCGAGTTCGCCGTCCAGGAAGGCGGCGCGGGCCAGCGCCTCCTTGCCCTCACGTGCCGCGGAGGCCTCGGCGACCTCGCGGGCGTCCTCGCGCGGCACGCGCACCACGCCGTCGTCGTCCGCGAGGATCACGTCGCCGGGCCGGACGATCTGGCCTCCGATGGCCACGGGCACGTTCACGGAGCCGCCGGTCGCCTTCACGGTGCCCTGCGGGCTGACGGCGGCGGACCAGGCGGCGAAGCCCATCTCGCGCAGTTCGGCGGTGTCCCGGATGCCGGCGTTGATGACCAGGCCGCGCACGCCGCGCCGGTGGAGCGCGGTGGCGAACAGTTCGCCGAACATGCCGTCGGTGGAGGGCGAGGTGGTGGTGACGACCAGGATGTCGCCCTCGCCGCACTGCTCCACGGCCGCGTGGATCATGAGGTTGTCGCCGGGCCAGGACAGCACGGTGACCGCGGTGCCCGCGACGCGGACACCCTGCTGGATCGGGCGCAGCCCGGTGCCGAGGAGGCCGGTGCGGCCCATCGCCTCGTGCACGGTGGCGGTGCCGTGTCCGGCGATCGCCTCGACGTCCTTGGCGTCCGCCCTCGGCGGGCCGGTGACGATCACGCCGCTCATGCCAGCTCCTTCGCGATCTGCGGGTAGGGACGCATGAACGCCTCGGCCATGGTCCTGTGGGCGAGGCCCAGGTTGGGGCCGGCGTTGCGCTTGAGCTGGACGCCGCGGCGTACGGCGAGGTCGGTGTAGTAGTCCCACAGGTGCTGCTGCGCGCTGAGGCATTCCATCGCCTTGCGCTTGGTCTCCCACACCTCGGTGATGTCGAGGAGGACTTCGGGCCGGAAGCCGCTCATCTCGGGCTGGTGGGGCTCGAAGTAGAAGACGGGCGGGGCTCCGATGATCTCGCCCTCGCCGGGGTAGCCGATGGCCTGGGCGAGGACCCTGGCCTCCAGCGCCATGCGGTGGGCGGCGGGGTGGTCGCCGTTGTACGGGTCCTCGGCCGTGTGGGTGAGCACGACGTCCGGCTGGGTCTCGCGGTAGACCGCCACCAGCTGGTCGGTGAGTTCGGCGGTGGCGGTCAGCGGGTAGTCGCCCGCGTCGAAGAAGCGGACCGCGGCGCCGAGCGTGGCGGCGGCCTTCTCGGCCTCTTCGCGGCGTATCGCCTTGATCTCGTCGAGGTTCTTGCCCTCGCGCCAGGCCTTCGCGGACTCACCGCGCTCGCCGAAGGTCAGGCAGGCGATGGTGACGTTCTCCCCCCGGGAGACGGCGAGGGCGATGGCGCCCCCCGCCCGCCACACGAAGTCTCCGGCGTGCGCGGTGACGACCAGTGTCGACCGGGGCGGGCGTTCCCCCGGCCCGGGCGGGGCCGGGGGCTCGGGGGCGGCGGGCGCGTAGCCGTGCGTCATTGCAGCGATCTCCTTGGTGGACAGGTGGGCGCCCGCCTCGGCTGTCCGTCGTATCGCGCGTCACCGCGCGGTACGTCAGTTGCGCAGCGCTTCGATCACACTGCCGAGGTGAGCGCGGACGGCCTCTTCGGCCGCCTGCGGGTCCCTGGCCCCGATCGCCTCGATCATGGCCAGGTGTTCACTCAGGGACTGCTGCGCACGACCGGGACGCAAGGCCAGCTGGAAACGGTGGCGCACCAGCTGGGCGTTGAGCCGTTCCAGGAGTTCCACGGCCGTCCGCTGGCCGGAGAACTCCCTGATCCGGGCGTGCACTTCATGGTTGAGCTCGGAGTAGGTGACCGGTTCGCCGTCGGCGACCGCCTTGACCATGGCGTCGCCCAGACCGGCCAGCTCGGCGAGCTGGTCGTCGGTGGCCAGGACGGCCGCCTTGGTGGCGCAGAGCCCTTCGAGTGCCATGCGGCACTCGGTGATGGCGACCGCTTCCTCCACGGTCACCACCCGGACGCGTGATCCGCGGTTGCGGATCCGTTCGACCAGGCCCTCCGATTCCAGCTCGATGAGTGCCGCCCGCGCGCTGGCCCGGGTGACGCCGAACTGCTCGGCGAGTTCGTTCTCCACCAGCCGTTGGGCCGGTGCCATCTCTCCGCGCAGAATCGCCTGCCGCAGCTGCACCAACGCGTGCTGCTTGGCCTGCTCGCCGGTGCCTGGACGGGCTTCCTTCTGCATTGCGCCCTCCCTGAGTGAGTGCCTGTCGAACGTAAATCTAGACCAACAAGATTGTCAACAATTTTGTTCGGCATGTTGCCGACCGTGCCCTCGCGGAATCCGCGGATCCGCTGCCGCGCAGGCCGGGCGGGCCCGATGCCGGCCGGACGGGCGTCAGCCCCGTCCGCCGCACACCGCTTGTGGTGTGCGGGGGACGGCCTCACGATGAACCTCGACCGTCACGGCCCGGCGGGCCGCCGACGGCCGGCCGCCCTCCGCTCGCCGTTCGACCGGACGCGCGGGAGCCCTGGCACGGATGCGCACACCGTCCAACGGAACGTGAACCGACCGTCGGCTGAAGGGACTTACCGAATGCGTGCCTTACTCCGCACCGGCTCGGCGGGTGCAGCCACCCTCTGCCTGGCCTTCGTCGCCGCCCCCGCTCACGCGACTCCTCCCGGCCCCGGCGTCACCGGCAGGGTCATCGCGCAGACCACCGTCGACGGCACGGACTACACCCTCAGGGAGATCACCGTCCCGCCCGGCCAGGCCACCGGCTGGCACTACCACGACGGTCCGCTGTACGGGTACGTCGAGCAGGGCACCCTCAGCCACTTCGACTCGGCGTGCGCGCAGGACGGTCTCTACCGCGCGGGCGACTCACTGACCGAGCCGCCCGGTCCGGGGAACGTCCACATCGGACGCAATCTCGGAAAGAAGCCGCTGGTCCTGGACGTGCTCTACGTACTGCCCCACGGCGCGCCCTTCTCCGAGGACGCCCCGAACCCCGGCTGCGACTTCCAATAGGGCGGCCCACTCCCCCGAGGGATCGCCCTGCCGTACGCGGACAGCGGAACGGCCCGGTGCCGCGCCAGGCATCCTTCGCCCGTCGCGGCTCCGGGCCGCCTCCACGTACGACAACGTCCGGGAGCTAGAACCGGAGTTGGGGGGCCGCGACGCCGAACCCGGCCGCGCTCTCCGTCAGTTCACGCCACACCCCGGCCGCCACCGGCACTCCCTCCCCCGCGCGCAGCGCCGCGACCGAGGCGCTGCGCTCACCCGGGTAGTACACACCCGGCGCCCCGTCCGCCGGTGTCAGCGACTTCAGCGTGGCGAGCGTGGCGTCGACAGCCGCGACGAAGGCGTCGGCGTCCCCGAAGGCCGCCGGGTCGATGGCGACGAGCAGCGCGTTCTGGCGGTGCTCGCGGCCCTCGGGATCTCCGGAGTGGAAGGCGGCGAAGATGGGCGCGCCGACGAGCACACTGGTCAGCAGCTCGAAGGCGAGTGACATGCCGGACCCCTTGGCGCCGCCCAGCGGCAGCGGCATGACGGCCCGCTCCGGGTCGGTGGTGGGGGTGCCGTCCCCGGTGGCGGCGGCGCCCTCGGGGAGCGGGGTTCCGTTCGCCCTGGCCTGCCGGATCCGGCCCAGGGCGATCGTGGCGGTGGCCATGTCGAGGAGCAGCGGGGCATGGCTCCGCGCCGGCACGGCGACCGCGAGCGGGCTGGTCGCGACGGCCGCGCCCTTGACCCCGGTGTAGCCCATGTTGGGCATGCCGGCGACGAACGCGATGCCGATCAGGCCCTGTTCGGCGATCTTCGAGACGTAGTAGCCGATGGCACCGGTGTGCACGGTGCGGCGCACGCCGACGGCCGCGACCCCGCTCGCCCTGGCCCGGGTCACGGCCTCCTCGGCCGCCGCGGTGAGGGCCACCGGGCCGGGCGCGCGGTCGGCGTCGAGGACGGCGACGGCCGTGGCCCCCGACTCGAGCCTGATCTCGGGACGGGCGTTGGCCACCCCCTTGGCGAGCAGTTCGAGGTAGGCGGGGACCCGCGCGGTGCCGTGGGAGTCGATACCGCGCTGCGCGGCCCAGACGAACACGTCGGCGGTGGTGCGGGCGTGTTCCGGGCGAAGGCCGCCCTTCTCCAGGAGCGCGGCGGCGAAGTCGCGGAGCTCATCGGCGGGGACGAGCACCTTGCCCGGCGCGGTCGGGGGGACAAGTGCGTCGCCCTGCGCGGGTGTCGGGGTGTCGGTCATGGTGGCGGGTGCCTCCTGGATCAGCGGGTGACGAGGACGTCGACGACGGCGGTGGTGCCCTCGGCCACGGCCTTGAGCGCGCGCTCCAGGGCGGGGCCGAGCGCGTCCGTCGCGTCGACGGTCTCGGTGTGCATGCCGAACGGCTCGGCGAACGCGGCGAGCCTGGGCAGCCGGCGCAGGTCGGTGCCCAGCCACTCGCCGGTCCCGGCCGCCGCGCCGTCGGGGTAGAACCTGCGGTGGTTGAGGTTCATCGACTTGTAGACACGGTTGTTGAAGACCACGATCAGCAGCGGCAGACCGTAGGCGTTCGCGGCGTCGTACGAGGGGATGACCGGGTTGTACGCGAAGGCGCCGTCGCCGATCGTGAGGACCACGGGCCGCTCCCGCGCCGCGAGTTTGACGCCGAGCGCGACGGCGATGCCCTGGCCGAGTCCGCCCTGGACGTAGAAGTAGGAGTCGGGGGCGGCCGTCCGCACATGGCGTCTGACGACGCGGCTGTGCGTGATGGTCTCGTCGACGACGATCGCGTCCCGGTCCTCCAGGAGGCCGCGCAGGGTCGCGGCCACATGTACGGGGTCGACGCCCTCGGCCCGGGCCGCCTTCGCCTCGGCGGCCGCGATGGCGGCCTGTTCGTCCGCGTGCCGTTCCTCGTGCTCCGCGCGCCGTGCGGTGAGGGCGGCCGTGGCCTGCGGGTCCGAGGGCCGGGTGGGCGCCCGCCGGGTCAGCTGGCGCAGGGTGTTGGTGACGTTGCCTTCCAGGTAACGGTCGGCGAAGAGGACTTGGTAGGCGACGTGCGGGCGTTGCGGGACCTCGTCGATGACCACGATCCGCGCCTTGGACGGGCGACGCGACGGCGGGTAGAAGGGGGCACGGCAGTTGACGAGGAGGATGAGGTCGGACTCCTCCATCCAGGGCCCGATGTCCGAGCCCGCGTGCAGGGGATGGGTGCGCGGGAAGTTGGCGCACACCGCCGAGTCGGGTTCGAGGACCGGGAGGTTCCAGGCCTCGGCGAAGGCGACCAGGGCCTCGAAGCCGCCCGCCTCACGGCCGGCCGTCTCGGTGACGATCACCGGGGCGGCCGCCTCGCGGATCAACTCGGCTACGAGGTCGGCCTCTTCGGGTGAGCTGTGGGTCGAGCCCGGTTGGACGACCGGCTTGGCCTCGCGACCGTCCCACTCCTCCAGCAGGACCTCCAGCGGGATGTTGAGGTAGGCCGGTCCCGCCGGTGCCCGCCAGGCCAGCTCCGCGGCCCTCGTGATCATGGCGGGCAGCGTGTGCACCCCGGCGGCCTCGTTGGACCACTTCGTGAACGGCTGGGCGATGCCCTGCGGTCCGCCCACGACGGACAGGTTGCGGTACCACTGACCCCCCGGATCCGGTCCGGGTCCGTCGCCGTAGGTGGTCGACTCCGAGGAGGCGACCACCATGGGAACGCCCGCGAGCAGGGCGCCGTGGACCGCCATGGAGCCCTGGAGCAGACCGGGGGCCGCGTGCAGGAGCACGGCCTGCGGGCGGCGGGCGACAAGACCGTAGCCGGTGGCCATGCCGACCGCGACCGTCTCGTGGGTGAGGTCCAGATAGCGCGGAGCCTTCTCGCCGTCGCGGTGGCGCCGGGCCAGGGACTCCCAGACGGGGGCCCATTCCGATCCCGACGAGCAGAAGACGTAGTCGGCGCCGACGGCGTTGAAGGCCGATACGAGCGCTTCGCCACCGTCCCTGCCGCCGGCACCCGGTGACTTCTCGGTGTCCGTCATATCCGGTGCGCCCTCAGCCTTCGACCGGCCAGTCGAGGACCTCGGAGATGCCTCGGCCGAGGATCCACTCCAGCTCCTCGGGCGTGAAGTCCCAGTGCTGGGTGAACTGTTCGATGGTGTCGGTGTAGGTGATGCCGTGGCCGAGCAGGCGGGTGATGTCGGTGCCGTAGAAGCAGCGCCTGGGGCCCAGCTTGTCGACCATCTCTCGCACGTACTTCTCGATGTTCTTGTTCGGGAAGGGCTGCGTCGAATAGCCGGGCAGCGCCGAGACCTTGACGTAGATGTTCGGGTGGACGGCCAGGTCGGCGGTCTCCTGGACCCAGTAGCCGATCGCGTCGTCCACGCAGCGGGCCATGATGCCCATGTGGTCGATGATGATCTTCAGGCCGGGGTGCTTGGCGGCGATCTCGCCGAGCTCGCGCTTCCAGATCGGGGCGTGGACCATGGTGGGAATGCCGAGTTCCTCGGCGATCGGCCAGTACCACTCGTTGGTGCCGTCGATCATCCAGTTGCGGTCCTGCGGGCGGTGGAAGGTGAGCCGGGTGCCCTTGATGTGCGGGTTCAGGGCGAAGTCCTTCAGCAGAGCGGTGCCTTCGACGGCGTCGTCCTGGGGGACGCGGGCCATGATGCCGAAGCGGTCCGGGTGGGCCTCGCAGGCTTCGAGGGCGTAGTCGATGCGGTTGCCCTCCCACGACGGGGGCAGGATCAGGGCCCTGTTGACGCCCGCCTCGTCCATCAGCTCCAGGGCCTCCTCGTAGGAGAAGGGCTCCTCGCGGTGTCCGTTGAGGCGGATGCGCTCCCGTGCGCCCGGGACCCAGGGGCGGTCCGGGGTCTCTTCCTTCCAGATGTGGATCTGGGTGTCGACAACGAACATGTCATCTGCCGTTTCTCTGCGGAGGGGTGCCGGGGTGGTGCGGTTGGAACGCTAGGTCGGCTGGAGGCCTTTGCCGAGCGCTGGGGGCGCAAGCAGTTCTTGCGCGGAAGTCCCCTGCGCACGGGGCGTGTTCAGGTGGCGCGGGTGTCCCCGAGGACGGTGTCGGCGATGTGTTCGGCGATCGCCATCGAGGAGGTCGCGGCGGGCGAGGGCGCGTTGCGTACGGAGGTGACGCCACCGGCCCGACGGATGACGAAGTCGTCCACCAGCGAGCCGTCCCTGCCGAGTGCCTGGGCGCGGACGCCGGCTCCGCCGCGCACCACGTCGGCCGCGTGGATGGCGGGGACGTAGGCCCTGGCGGCCTTCATGTAGGCGTCCACCGACAGCGAGCCGCGGATCTCCTTGACGCCGGTGCGCCAGTGCTCCCCGGCGAGCCGCCACATGCCGGGGAAGCGGGCGATGCGCGCGAGTTCGCGGACGTCGATGTCGGAGCGCCGGTAGCCCTCGCGGGCCAGGGCGAGGACGGCGTTGGGGCCGACCTCGACCTCGCCGTTCACGCGGCGGGTGAAGTGCACGCCGAGGAACGGGTAACGAGGGTCGGGCACGGGGTAGATGAGGCCGCGGACCATGTGCGCCCTGCTCGGCGCGACCGTCATGTACTCGCCGCGGAAGGGGACGACGCGCGGCTCGTCCCCGTCGCCGGCGAGCCGGGCGACGGTGTCGCTCTGGAGGCCGGCGCACAGCACCAGCCTGTCGGCCCGCAGTGCGTCGGCGCCGGAGGCGACCTCGATGCCGCCGCCGGCGAGGCGGGTGACGCGGGTGACCGGGAAGCCGAGCCGCACCTCCCCGCCGGAGTCCACGACGTCCTGGGCGAACGACCGGGCGACGGCGGTGTAGTCGGTGATGGCGGTGTGCGGGGAATGCAGGGCCGCCCGCCCGACGGCGTACGGTTCGATCTCGTGGATCTCGCCCGCGTCGATCCGCCGCAGGCCCGGCACCCCGTTCTCCAGGGACTTGGCGTGCAGGGCCTCCAGGCGCGGCACTTCGTCGTCCGTGACGGCCACGACGAGCTTGCCGCACTCGTCGTAGGGCAGTTTCCGGTCCTGGCAGTACGCGCGGATCATCGCCATGCCCCGGGTGCACAGGCGGGCCTTGAGGCTGCCGGGCCGGTAGTAGATGCCGGCGTGCACCACACCCGAGTTGTGCCCGGTCTGGTGGACGGCGACCTCGTGCTCCTTGTCCAGGACCACGACGCGCGTGCCGGGCCTGCGCAGAGCGATCTCCCGGGCCGTGGCGAGGCCCACGATGCCCGCGCCGACGACGGCGATCGTCTCGTCAGCCATGCTCTCCCCTCCTCTGGTCGCTCAGGCCCTCGTCAGGCACCGAAGTGGATGGCGACGGTCTTGACCCGGGTGTAGAAGCGGAGCCCTTCCTCCCCCTGCTCCTTGAACGGCGATCCGGAGTCGCGGAAGCCTCCGAACGGGTGGTGGACGTCCCAGCCGGAGGTCGTGGTGTTCACCGCGATCTGGCCGCACTCGGCCTGGTCCGCGAACCGGTGCGCGGCGCCCAGGTCCTGGGTGAACACGGCGGCGGCGAGGCCGAAGACCGAGTCGTTGACCGCCTCGACCGCCTCGTCGAAGGAGTCCACCGCGTGCAGCGCGACGACCGGTCCGAACACCTCCTCGCGCCAGATGTCGAGATCCGGGGCCACCTCGCCGAGCACGGTCGGGTCGACGTAGCAGCCGTGGCCCAGTGCCTCGTCCGCGGGCCGGCCGCCGCCGGCGAGGACCCTGGCGCCCTGCTCGACCGCGCGCTCGATGGCGCGGAGGACACCGTCCCGGTGCCGGGCGCTGACGAGCGGCCCCATCGTGGTACCGGCGGCGAGCCCCGGTCCGACGCGCAGGTCGGCGGTCTCGGCGAGCAGCAGCGCGGTGAACTCCTCGTACACGGGCCGCTCGACGATCACCCTGCTGGTGGCCGTGCAGCGCTGGCCCGCTTGCGCGAAACCGGCGGCGGCCACGGCCTTGGCGGCGGCGGGCAGGTCGGCGTCGGCGAGGACCACGGTGGCGTTCTTGCCACCGAGTTCGCCCTGGAAGCGCACACCGGTGTGGGCGAGCGCGGCCCGCAGCCCCTCACCGACCTCGTTGCCGCCGGTGAAGGTGACGGCGGCCAGGCGTGGATCGCCGAGCAGTGCCTCGGAGATCTCCGCGCCGCGTCCGGTGACCACGCCCAGGACACCGGCGGGCAGGCCCGCGTCGTGCAGGGCGCGGGCGAGATGCAGGGCGGCCTGCGGGGTGTCGGTGGCCGGCTTGAGGATCGCCGCGTTGCCCGCGGTGAGGCAGGGGGCCAGTTTGCGGGCCGGGGTGATCAGCGGGTCGTTCCACGGGGTGATCGCGAGGACGACGCCGAGCGGCTCGCGCTGGTGATGGGTGCGCGTGTCCGGGCGTACGTCGTGCACCAGCGTGCCGTAGCCCTGGCGGGCGAGGCCCGCGTAGTACTCCAGGAAGTCGGCGGCCTTGAGGGTCTCGCCGGTCGCCTCGGCGCGGGTCTTGCCCATCTCGGTGACCAGCTCCTCGGCGATCCGCGCCGCGCGCTCGCGCAGCAGCCGGGCCGCGTCCGCCATGATCCGGGCCCGCTCGAAGGGGCTGGTGCGCCTCCAGACCGCGAAGCCGCGTCCGGCGTGGTCGTAGGCGTCGCTGACATCGGCGGCGCTCAGCGCGGGAACGCGGGCGACGGGCACGCGCGGATCGGAGGGGTCGTGGACGTCGATCCACTCGCCGGTCGCCACCCACTTCCCGCCGAGGAGGGTTTCCATGGTTCGCATCGGCATCACTTCTCTCGTCCGCCGCGGTGCGGGGCCGCGGTCAACCGGGTGGGAGGGCTGGGCCCGAGGGGGCCGCACCGACAACACACGAGCGGGGGCCGGTTCGGCCAGACCCACGACGGCAGACATTGCTTTCGCCTCGCGCGGGTCGCCCATCAGGGGATTCGTGCTGGAATCGGCGGGCCCGACGGCCCGGCCCCTACGGAGGAAACACATGGCTTTCGCAGTCGTCGCCCACTACCGGTGCGCGCCCGTCGACGCGGACGCGGTGCGCGCAGCGCTGGTGAGGATGCGCGAACTCACCCCGGCCGAACCGGCGAACCTCGCCTACGAGGTGCACGCGGAGGTGGACCGGCCGGGCTCGTTCGTTCTCTACGAGCGGTACACGGACCGCGCGGGCTTCGAGGCGCACCGGGCCGCGGACCACTTCACGGAGTTCATCGTGGGCCGCGTGCTGCCGCTGCTGACGGACCGCACGGTGACGTTCGCGGAGGTGCTCTGATCCGTCCGGCCGGGAGATCGCACGGCTCTCCCGGCCGGTGCCGGCCGACGGGTGGCAACGCGTCGTCGCCTCCCGGCCGGCACCGGCGTCGGCATCAGAACTCGTTGCCCCAGCAGTAGCGGGCGAGTGTCTCCACCAGGACCAGTTTGCGTCGCTGGTCCCCGGCGCCGACGAGAGGGCGGGTCGCGACGTCGGCGAAGCCGCGGGACGGGGACAGAGCCATGTCCTCGATGTCCTTGATCCCGGCTCCGGCGTCGATACGGGCCAGCACCGTGTCGATCTCCTCCAGTTCGGGAGTGGTCGCGTCGACGACCCCGAGGCACACGTCCCGGTCCTCCGGCAGCGCCCTGAGCAGATCGAGTTCGGCCGCCGTCCCCCGGTCGTACGGGAGGATCCAGCGGTCGGCGGGGATGGCGCCGTACAGGCGCTCGGCCCCGGCCCTGTCCACCGCGCCCGGTGCCCGCCAGCCGGGGCAGACACCGATGCGTACCCCCTCGGGGCGCTCGACAAGGCGTACCGCCAGTGCCTCCACGGCGAGGGTGTCCTCGAAGGACAGCGGGCCCGCGGCGACCGGCTCGGCCGCGATGTGGCCGAGCAGCAAGGGGTTGGTCAGCTGGATCAGCCGTACACCTCGGGAGACGAGCAGTTCGATCTCGGCGCGGACGATCTCCGCGAGGGCTTCGCCGAGTTCGCGGACCGAGCCGGGACCGCCGGAGCCCGCGAGGGCGGGGTCGAAGGTGGTGGCGGCGAGGTAGGCCGGGGACGGCAGGGACACCTTGGGTGCGATCACCGTCAGTTCGGCGAGCCGGGCCGCCCGGTCGGCCACCAGGGGTCCGCCGGCCTTGGGCAGGGTCTCCGCCACCCAGCGGGACAGGCCGTCGGGCCCGGTGTCACTCGTACGGCGGAAGCCCGAGACGGCGCCGAGGACGGCGCCGCGGAAGTCCTCGCTAGGGAGGTCGCCGTCCGTGACCACGGTGGAACGCACCTTGCGCTGGAGGGCCACCACCTCCTTGACCGCGTCGTCCAGTGCCGCGGGGTCGTCGCCAGGGTTCGTGAGGCCGGCCGGGCGGACCAGGCTGCCGTGGTGATCGATGCGGTAGTTGAACGTGTCCGCCATGGCTCAGGCACCCTTCTTCTCGGACTTCTCGGTGTTCGGTGGCGTCCCTGGGGCGTCGGCCGGCGCGCCCGTGACGCCCCAGGCCGCGAACTCCATTTCGTAGCCGAGGGATTGAAGAACCTCGTCGGCGATCTGCTGGTCCTCGTCCGCGGTTCCGCCCGCGATGCCGAGTCCGCCGAGGATCTCTCCGTCCTTCTTGATGGTCACGCTGCCCTCGGTGGCCATGATGGGCAGGGCGGCGCCCGGCAGTTGGGAGAGCTGCGCGAAGAACACCGGCTGGCTCTCCTGCCACTTCTTCAGCATCTTTCCGGGACGCTGCATCACGGCCGCGGTGTACGCCTTGGCACGGGCGATGTCCGGGGTGAGGGGGCGGGCGCCGTCGCAGCGCCGCACGCTGACGACGAATCCCCCCGCGTCGACCACGGCGACGCTCACCGCCTTCCCGAGCGCCCGGGCCCGCTTCAGCGCGGCGGCGACGATCTCTTCGGCGGCGTCGAGGGTGAGGGTGCTCATGCGGCTTCCTTCTGTCCGAGGGTGCGGCGCAGGTGCGCGACGGCCCGGTTGTAGGGGCCGGGCGTCTCCCAGTACATGGAGTGCGGGGCCCCCGGCACGATCTCCAGACGGGAGCCCGGGAGCAGTTCGTGGGCGCGGGTCACGGTCTTCACGCTGAGCACCGCGTCCTTCTCGCCGAGGAGGAAGGCGATCCCGACGCCCGATTCCTCGATGTCGCGCAGCGTGGGCCCGTCGGTGTCGAGGTTGCGCAGGTCGGCCATCCGGGCGACGTTGAAGGTGCCCATCTGCTGGAAGAGGAAGGTGCGGTCGGCGTGCTCCTCCTGGAAGCGCCGGGTGAGCAGCCGGTCGACGACGGGGAGCTTGACGGCCTCGGCGCGGTCGGCGGCGGCCAGTTCCCGCAGTTCGGGGTGGCTGATGCCGCCGAGGGAGTGGCCGAGGACGACGGCCCGGACCCGGTCGGGGCGCAGCAGGCCGGCGCGCAGGGCGGCGACCGAGCCGATGGACTGGCCCACCAGCATCACCTCGGTCAGATCCTCGGCGTCCAGGACGGCGAGGACGTCGCCGGGAAAGTCCTGGCCGTCGAACTCCGCCATGGCGGAGTCGGACTTGCCGAAGCCGCGCAGGTCCATGGTGACGACGGTGAACTCGTCGCGCAGAGAGGCCACTTGCTGCCACCAGGCGGCGTGGTTGCCGCCGCTGCCATGGACGAGGAGGATCGCCGGACCGTTGCCGTGGCGCTCGTAGTAGAGGGAGGTGCCGTCGGAGTCGGCGAAGGGCATGGGAGGTAACTCCTAGACGTACGGGTGAGGGGACTGCGGGCCGCGCGCTCAGTTGGGGCGCCTGCCGTGGAAGACCAGCTCGATCATGGTGTGGTCGGGGTCGTGGATGTAGCAGAACTTGGACTGGTTCTCGGGGCGTTCGACGGGCCGGGTGTGCCGGATGCCGAGCTCCTTGAGATGGGCCAGGAACTCGTCCCACTCGTCGACCTCGACGGCGAAGTGGTAGGGCGCCATGCGCTCCATCTCCTCGACCGGGGTGAAGTGGAGGTCGAAGTTGCCTCGGGTCATCAGGACGACCCGGGTGTTGGATTTGGGCATGATGCGCTTCATGCCGAAGACCTTCGTGTACCACTCGGCGGTGCGGTCGGGGTCGGTGGTGGGGAAGTTGACGTGGTGGATGTAGCGCGGAGCCTTGCTCATGCGTGATTCCCTTCTGCGTGTACGGGGTTGGAGAGCACGCCGATGCCGCTGATCTCGATGTCGACGCTGTCCCCGGGCTCGATCCGGCAGGTCGACTCGGCGCCCATCCACAGCACGTCGCCGGGGCGCATGGTGATGTGCCGGGTGATCTCGACGATGTGGTCGTAGGGGTCGAAGACCATGTCGCCGGTCGGGAACGTGGCCCGGTCCTCGCCGTTGACCCGGAGCGTGGTCGTCTGCGCGAGCGCGTCGACGTCCGTCTCTATCCAGGGGCCCATCGGCTTGAAGGTGTCGCTGTTCTTGCCGCGCCACACTGTTCGGTCCTGGTGCTGCCAGTCACGGGCGCTGACGTCGTTGCCGATGGTCCAGCCGAACACCGAGGAGCGGGCCTCCTCGTACGTGGTGTGCCGAAGCGTGCGGCCGATGACGGCGACGAGTTCGGGCTCGGCCTCGAACCGGCCCGTCACGCCGGCCGGTTTGACGATGGGCGAGCCGTGGCCGGTCAGCGCGCTGTTGGCCCGGTAGCCGACTTCGGGACGCGCCGGGACCTCGGCACCGCAATGCGCTATGTGTCGGGGGTAGTTGAGGCCGACGGCGTAGAAGACGGGCGGGACGACGGGCGGCAGCCAGACGGCCTCGGCCCGGGGCACGGTGCCGATGACGGTGAGGCCCGGGTCGTCGGGTGCCTGCCGGTCCATGTTCTTCAGGGGGGATCCGGAGAGCAGTTCGACGTCCTTCTCCCCCACGCGGCCCCACACCGCTCGTCCGCCGGCCGACACCCGGGCGTATCTCATGGTGTTCAGCCCGCCAGGAGGTGGGAGACGCGCTTGGTGATCAGATAGGCGTCCAGTGCCTCGGGCCCGCCCTCCCGGCCGTAGCCGCTCTCCTTGACGCCGCCCGAGGGTGCCTCGCTGACCGAGCCACCGCAGTGGTTGACCGAGAGGATGCCCGCCTCCAGTTCGCGCACCAGGCGTTCGGCGGTGGCCGCGGATTCGGTGAAGGCGTACGCGGCGAGGCCGTAGGGCAGTTCGTTGGCGGTGCGCAGGGCGTCGTCGAGGTCGTCGAACGCGGTGACGGGCGCGAGCGGCCCGAACGGTTCCTCGCGCATCAGATCCGCTTCCGGGGACACGCCGGTGAGGACGGTCGGCGCGAAGAAGTAGCCCGCGCGGTCCAGGCGTTCACCGCCGGTGCGCAGGGTGGCGCCCCTGCGCAGGGCGTCGGCTGTGAGCCGTTCCATCGCCCGGAGCCGGCGTTCGTTGGCGAGGGGCCCCATGGTCGTACCCTCGGCCAGGCCGTCGCCGACGACGACCGCCTCGGCCGCCTTCACGAACTCGGCGGTGAAGTCGTCGAGGAGGCTCTCGTGGACGAGGAACCGGCTGGGCGAGGTGCAGACCTGGCCGGCGTTGGCGAACTTGGCCTGTGCGGCGCGGCGGGCGGCACGGGCGGGGTCGGCGTCCGCGCACACGATCACGGGGGCGTGGCCGCCCAGTTCCATCACGGACGGCTTCATGACCTGGCCCGCGGCGGCGGCCAGTCGCTTGCCCACGGGGACCGAGCCGGTGAAGGCGACGAGACGGACGACCGGTGAGGCGATCAAGTGGGCCGAGACCTCGGCCGGTTCGCCGAAGACGAGGTTGAGGACACCCGACGGCAGCCCGGCGTCCACGAAGCAGCCGACCAGGGCGGCCGCGGTGGCCGGGGTCTCCTCGGACGCCTTGATGACGATGGAGCAGCCCGCGGCGAGGGCCGAGGAGATCTTGCGCATCGGACCGCCGGCCGGGAAGTTCCAGGGGACGAACGCGGCGACGGGGCCGACCGGTTCGCGGCGTACGGACAGCAGGGTGCCGGGGTCGGAGGGGATGATGCGGCCGTAGGCGCGGCGTGCGTCGTCGGCGTGCCAGCGCAGGGTGTCGGCGACACGGCGGGCCTCACCCGTGGCCTCGGCGAGGGGTTTGCCCTGTTCGAGGGTCATGATCCGGCCGACCTCTGCGGCCCGCCCGGTGAGCAGGTCGGCGGCGGCGTGCAGGATCGCGGTGCGCCGGGCGACGGGAGTGTCGCGCCAGGTCCTGAATCCCCGCGCGGCGGCTTCGAGGGCGCGGTCCAGGTCGGCGGTGCTGGCGAGGGGGACTTCGCCGATCACCTCTTCGGTGGCCGGGTTGACGATGGGGGCGGTGCGGCCGGTGCCGCCCGGGCACCATTGCCCCGCTATGTGCAGGCGGACGGCCGGATAGCCGTGGTCGGTGGTCATGGGTGGGTGCCCTCTCAGGCCGGCGGACGAGACGGTGGGGCCCTCGGCTCGGCGGCCGGGGCGGGTAGGACGGGGGCGCTGGTCGGGAGGCGGGAGCTTCCCGCCGGTCCACGGCGTGGGTGGGAGGCGGGAGTTCCCCGCCGGTCCACGGCGCGGGTCAGGAGGCCGAGGCGTCCTGCTGGTCGCGGTTGGTGCGCAGCGCCCAGATGTGGTGCGGCGGGGCGGTCGCGTGGACGCGCGTCTCGTACGAGTCGTCGACGCGGTCCATGTCGGCGGCGTACTCGACGCGCCCGCCGCAGGGTGCGTGCACGAAGCGGAAGACGTTCGAGCCGACCGTGTGGCGGCCGAGTCTGCGGGCCTCGCGCCAGCCCCGGTCGATCATGTGGTTGCCGCCTTCGACGACCTCGTCGAAGCCGGGGACCTCGTAGGCGATGTGGTTGACGCCCGCCCTGTCGGGGCGGTGGCAGAGCAGCATGGTGTGCTGGTCGTCGTCGCCCGGTGCCCGCATGAAGACGCCCATGGGCTCGACGACGTCGGTCGGCCGGAAGCCGAGGCGGTCCACGTAGAACGCGACCGCCTCCTCGCGGCCCTCCTCGCGGATGTTGAGCGCCACATGGCACATGCGCAGCGGGTGTACGCGGGTGATCGGCTTCAGCGCGGTGTTCCAGCGGGTGACGCTGCCCGGCGCGTTGGCGGGCCGGGGGACGGCGTCGGCGGGACGGGGCCGGGCGAGGGCCAGTCCGGCCCCGAAACCGGTCTCGTCCACCGTGTGGAACACGCCTGCGGCGTCCTGCCGGACCGGGCGGTCGCGGCCGGCCGCGGCGACCAGGCGCTCGAGTTCGCCGGGGGTGTCGACGCCCCAGACCACCTCTCGCAGGGTGGGCCCGTCCTCCACCGGGGGCGGGAGGAGCGCGTCGGGTGCGGTGTCGAGGTGGAGGGTCTGGCCGGTGCGGGTCTCGAACACGGCGTGCTCGTCGGACCGTTCCAGCAGGAAGAGTCCGAAGTCGTCGAAGAACCGGACGCATTCGCCGAGATCGTCGATGCCGTAGGTGACCGATTCGATTCTCTGGATTCCCATGGGTTCCTCGTTTCGCGGGTCGCCCGCTGAGCGTAGGTTTCGGGCGGCAGCGGGCTCAACGGTCCAGGCTCGACGGAATGCGCAATCGTTTGTTGCGGCCGGGGAATGCCGTACGGACAGTTCCTAGGAACGGATCACGGGAATGGGATTCTGGGAGAACCACGCGGTGAGGAAATCCAGGAATACGCTGACCTTGCGCGGGGTGCCCTGTCCGGGGCCGTAGATCGCGTACAAGGGACGGTCGGGGACCGCGAGTTCGGGCAGGAGGACCTGGAGAGCACCCGAGATGAGGTCGTCGTACGCCGGCCGCTGGGGCAGCAGGGCGATTCCGCGCCCGTGCACGGCGGCCTTCTGGAGGGCGATGTAGGAGTTGGACGAGAACGCGACGTTGCGGATCTTGTGCAGCGTGGAGGCGTGGCCGTGGCCGATGCGCCAGACCGGGTCGTTCACGTGGACGAGGCACTCATGGGCGGCGATCCCGTTCGGCTCGGTGAGCGGGCCGCCGCGTTCCAGGTACTCCTCGGAGGCGCACAGCACGAACGGCAGCGACGCGATCTTCTTGAGGCGGACGCTGGAGTCCCGTAGGTCCCGGGTGTGGAAAGCGACGTCGAATCCGCTGTCGAGGAAGTCGTAGGTGCGGTCGGACATGCCTCCGAGTTCGAAGCGGACCTGGATCTTCGGGTGGGAGGCGGAGAAGGCCGCTATCGCGTCACCGAGGTCCAGGCTGCCGATCCATTTGGGGCAGATGATGCTGAGCGTGCCCTCGGCGCGGTCGTGCAGCTGGGCTATCCCCGCGTCCTCGGCCTCGATCTCCTCCAGGATGCGCGCGGCGAAGTCGGCGTAGCGCTGCCCGGGTTCGGTGAGGCTGACGGAACGGGCCGTGCGGTTGACCAGCCTGACACCGACCTGTCTCTCCAGTTCGGCGACATGGCGCGACACCAGGGAGCCGGAGGAGCCCAGCTTCTTGGCGGCGCCGTTGAAGCTGCCGACCTGGGCGACGGTGACGAAGCTGTGCATGAGGAGCAAGCGGTCCATGGTTTCCTCCGGAGGCCCACGACTGCCAGGGGTGGGCCCCGGCGGCGGTGCCGGTCGTTCGGGTGTACGGGCGGTGCTTCCGTCCCAGGACGGTCCTCACGGCGGTGCGGGTCCGCGTCGTGCCGGTCCGGAATGCCCTTGCGGCGGCTCCGTGAGGACATTCCAGGCACGACGACGGGGTGGGCTCAGGACGCGCCGAGGAAGGCACCGCTCACCGTGCGGGCGCTGTCACTTGGGGCAGTACCGCGGGGCCTTGGTCAGGTTGTCCTTGGTGACCAAGAGAAGAGGAATGTTGGCAATCTTGTCAACCTTTTCTTTGCCCAGCAGGCTGATGGTGCTCTTCACCGCCGTCCGGCCGATGACCATGGCCGAGTTGGCCACCGTGGCGGAGAACCGGCCGTCCTTCACGGCGGCCAGCCCCTCGTCCGTGCCGTTGACGGTCACGATCCTGACGTCCTTGGCGCCGGCCGCGTCGAACGCCTTGCGGACGGCGAAGCCCATCTCCTCGTTGGCCACGAAGGCGTAGTCCAGGTCGGGGTGGGCCTGGATCATGTTCTCGGCGACCTCCTGCGCCTTGACCGGGTTGAACATGCCGGGCTGGTTCGCGACGACCTTCGCCGTGCCCGGGAGTTCGTTGGTGAACCCGCCCACGAGCAGGTCGGAGGCGGCACCGGGCGCTCCCGCGATCACGCCGACCTTCACGTTCCTGCCCGCGGCGTCCTTGACGACCCAGTCGGCGTCCAGCGCGCCCACCTTCTGGAGATCGACGACGGCGGCGCCCAGGATGTCGTTCGCGTCGTTGGGCGCGACCGAGGTCAGATAGATCGGGATGCCTGAGGCCTTGGCCTTGGCCACGTCCCCGTCGAGCGAGTCGACGTTGACCGTCTGCACGATCAGCGCGCTGACCTTGCGGGAGATCATGTCCTCGATGTTGGACAGTTCGGTTCCCGCGTTCTGATGGGAATTGGCCGTGTAGACCTTGGCCCCCGCCGACTTCGCCGTCTGCTCGACGGCTTTCTGGAGACAGGTGTGGAACGCGGTGTCGGCACCATTGACGAATCCGAGGGTGACGGCACCGGAACTCGCTCCGGCCGCACCGGCGTTGTCGTTCTTGGCGCATCCGCTCAGCATCAGGGTGGTGCCGGCGGCCGCGGCGATCAGCGCGCGGCGGGAACGGACGGAAAGTCTCATCGTGGTACGCCTTTCATGACGGGAAAAGGGCAGGGGAGAGCGCATTCGGAAGGCGGAGGGAAATCGACCGCGCAATGCGGGAGAAGATCGGCCGCGGAATGCGGAGGACGAGGATCTACGGGTGCCGGGGCGGCGTCAGTCGCGTGCGGACCGGGACTTGTGGAACTCGTTCGCGACGGCCGCGACGAGCAGGACCCCGCCGACGGAGACCGGCTGGTAATTGCTGGAGACCTGAAGGAGGTTGAGCGCGTTGGCCACCACGCCGAGGAGTACGACACCGAGCGCGGTCCCGGTGACGGTGCCATGGCCGCCGGCGAGCGAGGTGCCGCCGATGACCACCGCGGCCACGGCGGTGAGCTGAAGGGACAGACCGCCCGTGCCCGGACTGCTGGAGCCGAGCCGGGACAGCAGCATGAGTCCGGCCAGACCGGACAGGGCGCCGGTGAGGGCGTACAGCGTGAGCTTGCGGGCGGTGACGTTGATCCCGCTGAGCCGGGCCACGTGCTCGTTGCCGCCGATGGCGTAGGCGTCGCGGCCGAACACGGTGAACCGCATGACCAGGGCCGTCGCGACAAGGACCAGGACGGCCAGAATCAACAGATAGGGGATGCCGAGGATCTTGTCGTTGCCCAGGGGGAACATCCTGGTGCCGATGGAGACGCTCACGCTGTCGAGCACCAGCAGCGCGACTCCGTCGAGCAGGGTGGCCGTGGCCAGGGTGACGACGAACGGGGCGACGTTCGTGAACGTCACGACAAGTCCGTTGACCAGCCCGATCGCCGTCGCGAGAACGATCGTGGCGACGACGGTGAAGACGGTGGAACGGCCGTGCGACAACAACTGCGCCCCGAGCGCCGTCGTGACGGAGACATTGCTGCCCATGGAGAAGTCCATGCCGCCCGCGGTCATGAGCAGGGTCAGACCGGCGGCGATCACGGCGGTGACACTCACCTGCCGCAGAATGTTGATCACGTTCGTGTCGGTGGCGAACGCGTCGGTCCGCACCACGGTGGCCAGCACCACGACGACCAGAACGGCCGTCAGGCCGGTGTGCGGAGCCCGGCGCAGAGCACCGAGCCGGCCCCCCGGCCGAGTCCGGCCGTGCGACTCGCCGACCCCCGGGACATCGGGAAGTGTCTTGACGCTCACTGCGGTTGACCTCCGAGTGCGGTGGCGACGAGTTCGTCGCGGGTGATGGCGGTGACGTCGTGCTCGGCGACCGTGCGGCCCGCGCTGACGACGATCACCCGGTCGGCCAGACGCATGACCTCCTCGGCGGACGAGGAGGCGAGCAGCACGGCCACGCCGCGCGCGGCCAGGTCGTCGACCAGGGTGTGGATGTCGGCCATGGCGGCGATGTCCACGCCGTTCGTGGGGTCTTCGAGGAAGCAGGCGACCGGCTCGGTCTGGAGCCACTTCGCGAGGAGCACCTTCTGCTGGTTGCCGCCGGACAGGGCGCTCACCGGCGGATTGCCCGCGAGCGAGACCACTCCGTAGTCGCGGCGCAACGGCCGTGCACGGCGGGCGAGTTCGCCACGGCGGTGCAGCCGCCTGCGGGCGAAGCGGTCACCGGCGAGCATCAGGTTCTCGTCCAGGGACATTCCCGGGACCAGTCCGAGCGCCCTGCGGTCGCCCGTGACACAGCGCAGGCCGCCGGCGAGTGAGGCGTGCACCCGGCCGAACGGCACCCGGGCCCCGTCGACGAGGAGTTCGCCGGTGTCGGGCCGGCGCCGGCCCGAGAGCAGGTCGAAGAGCCGGGACTGGGCGTCACCCGCCGGTCCGAGCACCGCGACGATCTCGCCCTTGCGCACCTGGACGTCGAGGCCGCGGACGGCCCGGCCGTCGCTGAGTGCGCGTACCGCGAGGCCGATGTCGTCCTTGGGGGCGGGACGTTCGGAGCGCCGCGAGACGACATCCCTGCCCACCATCGCGCGGACCAGCGCCGCCGGGTCGAGCTCGGCGGCCGGCGCGCTGCGCACGACGGCTCCGTCGCGGAGCACGGTGAGCCGGTCCGCGACGGCCATGACCTCGTCGATGTAGTGCGAGATGTAGACGACGGCGACACCCTCGTCGCGCAGGGTGCGCACCAGCCGCCTGATCTGGTGGGCCGCTTCCGCGCTCAGGCAGGCGGTCGGCTCGTCGAGGACCAGGATCCGGCCGCCGCGCCGTACCTCACGCGCCACCTCGACCATGGTCTGTTCGGCGACGGTCAGCGAACCCGCGGTCCGCTCCACGTCGATGTCGATGCCGAGCCCCGAAAGGGCCCGCGCGGCCTCGGACTTGAGGGTCCTCCAGTGCACGGCGCCGCGCCGGGTGGGCAGATCGCCCAGCATGACGTTCTCCGCGACGGTCAGGCCCATGGCCAGTTCGCGCCGCTGGGGGACCGAGGCGATGCCGAGCCGTCGGGCCCTGCGCACCGTCAGCGCGTGCTGGGTGTGTCCGTCGACCTCGACGGTGCCGGAGTCCGCCTGGTGCACTCCGGAGAGGATCTGCACGAGCGTGGACTTCCCTGCGCCGTTCATGCCCATCAGCGCGTGGACCTCGCCGGGGTACAGGTCGAGGTCGACGTCCGTGAGCGCGGCCGCGCCGCCGAAGCTCTTGGTGACACCGCGTACGCGCAGCACGGGACGGTGTTCCGTGGCGGCGTCACCGGCCGCCGCCGTCGGGGTCCTGGGGGTCACGGCGGCGCCTCCTTGCGTGTCCTGGTCCGTGAGGGTGGTCACGGCCGCGGTCCGTCGTTGCGGACGAGACGCCCGTATCCGCGGACGTCGGGGAAGGGCGGCTCGCGGTCGGCCTGGAGGTCCACCTGGAAGGTGTTGAGGCACATCCCGAGCATGGTGAAGTTGCCGAGCGCGCCGATGGTGTCCACCAGGCCCCGGGGGCCGAAATGGCGAAGCGCCCGGGCGAAGGTCTCGTCGCGGACGAAGTGCTCCTCCAGCACCTCCCGGCAGAACTGGTAGAAGGACTGGTCGGCTTCGTCCTCGAAGGCCGCCTCCCGTCTCTCGGCGACGGCCTCGACCGCGGCCTCGGGAACACCCGCCCGGATCGCCTCGTCCACATGGGCGTTCCAGGAGTACTGCGCGTCCCAGTTCCGGGCGGCCATCAACAGGGCCAGTTCGCGCAGGTGCCCGGGCAGACTGGAGTCGAACCGGGCGAAGGCGCCGAGGGATTCGGCGCGCTCGCACATCTCCGGGCTGTGCAGCCAGACCCGGAAGGGACCGCGGACCGCGCCACGCCGGCCGGCGATGCGGGCGGCCAGTTCCCGCTGGCGCGGTTCCATGTCCTCATCGGTCAGAACGGGGAGCCTCATGTGGCTGCTACCTGCCTTTTCTTTCCGGCGTGTTTCCGGCACGTACGGGGATGCCGTGCGATGCCAGCCGACGGTACAGCCGGGTGCGGGAAGCTCACCCTTCCCGGAACGCAAGGTAAAACTGCACGCCGGACGGCACCCGTTCGCCCGGACGCGACCTAACGTCTCCCGTCGACGCAACACCGTCGACGGGAGAGGAACCCTGGATGACCACGATCATCGAAGCCGCGTCCGTGCCCCTGCTGAGCCGGGGCGGCGCCGTCGTGACGACGCCGCTCATCACCACACGCTCGGCGGGCGGGGAGAACCGGATCACCAGCGGGATGAGCGTGTACCCGGCCGGCTCCGGAGCGCCTTTGCACTCGCACAACTGCGACGAGCACGTGACGATCCTCGAGGGCGAGGCGGAGGTGGTCGTCGACGGCGTGGTGACGAAGCTGACGCGCTTCGACACCACGTACGTCCCCTCCCCCGTCCCGCACCTTTTCAGGAACGTCGGCGACGGCCCGCTGCGCATCCTGTGGGTCTACTCCTCGGGCCATGTGACCCGCACCTTCACCGAGACCGGGAAGACCGTCGAGCATCTTTCGGACGACGACCGGATGGGCTGAGTGACCGGTGCCGGGGCGAAGGTGTTCCGCCCCGCGCGGCACGGGCCCGGACGGCCCCGCCCCCGTCGGGGCGGGGCCGTCGTCAGGCGCGGGACCGGGCGGGATTACCGGGCGGGCGCCCCCTGGGCGGGGGCCGGCGCGAGACCGGCGGGGCGGGTGGTGAACACGCCCCGGCCCTGGGTCCGGCTGCGCAACCGGGTCGCGTAGCCGAAGAGTTCGGCCAGCGGCACGGTGGCGGTGATCACCGATGTGCCCACCCGGCCGAGCGAGCCCGAGACCCGGCCACGCCGGGCCGCGAGGTCGCCGAGCACCCCGCCCACGGCCGCCTCGGGCACGGTGACGGTGACCTCGGCCACCGGTTCCAGCACAACCATGGCACTGGCGCGCAGCGCCTCCCGCAGCCCGAACCGGCCGGCCGCGCGGAACGCCATCTCCGAGGAGTCCTTCGCGTGGGTCGCCCCGTCGGTCAGGGTGACCCGCAGCCCGGTCACCGGGTGACCGCCGAGGGGACCCTCGGCGAGCGCGTCCCGGCAGCCGGCCTCCACGGCACGGACGTACTCCTGCGGAACCCGGCCACCCACGACGGACGAGCGGAACTCGAAGCCCGTCACGGCTCCCCCGGCACCACCGGGGTCCGTCCCCAGCGGCTCCACGTCGAGGACGACATGCGCGAACTGCCCCGCTCCGCCGTCCTGTTTGACGTGCCGGTACACGAGTCCCGACACCCCGCGGGCCACCGTCTCACGGTAGGACACCCTCGGCCGCCCGACGGCGACGTCGAGCCCGTGGGCGCGCCGGATCTTCTCCACCGCCACCTCCAGATGCAGTTCTCCCATGCCCGACAGCACCGTCTGCCCGGTCTCGGGGTCGGTGCGGACGGTCAGCGAGGGGTCCTCCTCGGCCAGCCGTGCCAGCGCCGACACCAGCCGGTCGGTGTCGGTGCTGCTGCGCGCCTCGACCGCCACGGACACCACCGGGTCGGCGACGACCGGCGGTTCGAGGAGCAGAGGCGCCCCGGGTGCGCACAGCGTCGCCCCGGCCCGGGCGGACTTCGGCCCGATCACGGCGACGATGTCACCGGCCACGGCACGCTCCAGCTCGGCATGGCGGTCGGCGCGGACGCGCAGGATGCGCGCGATCCGCTCGGTGCGTCCCGTGCCCACGTCCACCACCACCTGCCCCTTCTCCACCGTGCCCGCGTAGACACGCAGATACGTCATCCGTCCGGTCGCGGTCGCGTTCACCTTGAACACCAGCCCCGCGAACGGCGCTTCGGGGTCCGCGGCCCGCTCCTGCTCCGCGCCGTCGTGCGTGCCGCGGACGGCGGGCACGTCGAGCGGCGAGGGCAGGTAGGCCACCATCGCGTCCAGCAGCGGTTCGACACCGCGGTTGCGGTAGGCCGAGCCGCACAGCACCACCACGCCCTCACCGGTGCGGGTCAGGTCGCGGAGGGCCGCCGAGAGGGACCGCGCCGAGAGCGTGGAGCGGGCGCAGAACTCCTCCAGGGCCGCCGGATGGAGTTCCGCCACCGCCTCCTCCAGGAGCCGGCGCCGGTGCCTGGCCTCCTCCAGCAGGTCCTGCGGCACCGGGATCTCCTCGGCGGACTCGGCACCGTCGGCCCATACGAGGGCACGCATGCGCAGCAGATCGACCACGCCGGTGAACGCGTCCTCCGTTCCGATCGGCAACTGGACGACCAGCGGCCCCGGATGGAGCCGTTCGCGGATCGAGTCGACGGCGGTGTCCAGGTCGGCGCCGGCGCGGTCCAGCTTGTTCACGAAGGCGATCCGGGGGACGCAGTGCCGGTCGGCCCGCCGCCACACCGACTCGCTCTGCGGCTCGACGCCCGCCACGGCGTCGAACACCGCGACGGCGCCGTCGAGGACGCGGAGCGAGCGCTCCACCTCGTCGGAGAAGTCGACGTGGCCCGGGGTGTCGAGCAGGTTGATCCGGTGCCCGTCCCAGGCGCAGGTGACGGCCGCGGCGAAGATGGTGATGCCGCGGTCGCGCTCCTGCGGGTCGAAGTCGGTGACGGTGGTGCCGTCATGGACCTCGCCCCGTTTGTGGATGGTGCCGGTGAGATAGAGGATCCGTTCGGTCACGGTGGTCTTCCCGGCGTCCACGTGGGCGAGGATGCCCAGGTTGCGGACGGCGGCGAGGGGGCTGGTGACAGAGCGGGTGAGGTGACGGTGCAGTTCGGTACGCACGGCCGAGGGCCTTTCGGACGATCCGGAGACGGGTCGGCGCGATTCCCGGACGACACACCTGGGATCAGGCGGTGGCGGACCTGCGGCGGACACGGCGTACGGCGACCGGGCATACGGTCGCCGCCGTAGCGGCTGAGGTCAGAGGGTCGTCGCGGGCGTCCGGTTCCGGCCGCGCAGCCGGTACCGGGTCCACGAGGACACCAGGATCACCTCGTACTGTGACGGGGGGACGACGACAGCGGTGCGGTAGCGCACGGCCCGGCTCCCCTCGTTCGTCACGGCACACACGGCACCGGTGCGGTGGTGTGTGATTCCGTGGCGAGTGTAGGGAACCGGGCGCGGGCCGCGCACCGGGTTTTCCCGCCCCGCTCACTGGCCCGTCGGCGTCAACCTGGCTGCGCCGGGGCCTGGTTCGCTCAGTTGCGGCTCCACTGCTGGTTCGTTCCGCCGTTGCACGACCACAGGACGATCGCCGTCCCGTTCGCCGTACCGTTGCCCGACGCGTCGAGGCACAGGCCGGAGACCTTGTTGGTGACGGTGCCGTTGGAGTTGACGGTCCACTTCTGGTTGGTGCCGCCGTTGCAGTCCCACAGGACGACCCGGGTGCCGTTCGCGGTGCCACTGTTGTAGGCGTCCAGGCACTTGTTGCCGTACACGACGAGTTCGCTCCGCGTGGTGGCGGTGAACGTCTGGTTCTGGCCTCCGCCGCAGTCCCACAGCTCGGCCTGGGTGTTGTCGGCGATGGCGCTCCTGAAGAAGTCCAGGCAGCGTCCGGAGCCGGTGCCGACGATCGCGGTGCCGTTGGTCCCGGGCAGGGCGCGGACCGTGACGGCGTCGACGTCGGGGGCGGTGCCCGAGGCCGCGAAGGCCAGCGTGTTGGAGCCCTTGGCCAGGGAGGCGAGGACGGAGACGGTGCGATACGTGGTCGACGACCCGGTGGGCGGGAAGGCGAGGGTCTGCGCGTACTGGCCGTTGACCTTCAGGGTCGCCCGGCGGGCCGTGGAACCGCCGTTGGCGTAGCTGACGTCGACGAGTTCCGTGCCCGCGGCGGCCGCGCCGACGCCTGTGAAGGTCGGGGTCGTCGCCGCGGTGGTGTCCTGGTACGTCGTCCCCGGGCCCTCGGTGCCGCCGACGGTGAGCAGGACGGCCTCGCCCGCGGGCACATTGGTGGTGTAACTCGTCCCGTAGGAACCGGCGTTGGTGGCCGACCACACGTTGCGGACCGAGGCCGCCGCCGTGGTCAGGCCCATGTCCGCCCAGCGGGCGGTGATGTCGGCGGCGGCGGACGTGCGGTTCAGCAGCAGGACCGCGCGTCTGCCGGTGCCGGCGAGGACCTTGCTGTAGACCTGAAGGCCCGTCGTGTCCTCGGCGACCTTGACGCCCTGGAGCCCGCGCGGATCCTGGTCGACGGCGATGGCCTCGGAGTCGGTGAGGATCGACGCGGTCGACGAGCTCATGGTGGCGAGGTTGTTGCCCGCGAGCAGCGGTGCGCCGGAGATGGCCCACAGCCCCATGTGGGTGCGGTTCTGGGCGGCGCTCAGACCCGTCATGCCGACGGTCATCATGTCGGGGTCGTTGTAGAAGCCGGTGTGCTGGGCGGCCGGGTGCAGCGACTTGTCGAAGTTCGCGAGGACGCTCGTCATCGAGGGGTTGTCGGGCCAGTAGACGATGTCGGTGCTGGTGCGCCACAGGTCACCGGTTCCGGCGGCCCAGTTCCAGGGGTTGCCGGTACCCCATTCGCACAGGGACAGGACGAGCGGGTGCCCGGTGACGGCGGTGGCGGCGGTGTTCGCGTCGCGGATCGCCTTGTACGTCGTCTCCTGGTCGAGACCCTCGGCGTCGCCGCCGCACCAGTCGACCTTGACGAAGTCGAAGCCCCAGTTCTGGAAGGTCTGGAGGTCCTGCTGGTTGTGGCCCTCCAGGCCGGTGCCGGGGGTGGCCGGGGTCGTGGAGGGCGTCGGGTAGTAGTAGCCGCAGCCGTTCTTCCCGGCGTCGGTGTAGATGCCGGCCTTCAGGCCCTTGCCGTGGATGTAGTCGGCGATGGCCTTCATGCCGCCCGGCCACCGGGCGCTGTCGACGCTGATGTTGCCGCCGCTGTCGCGGGCGCCCTGCCACCAGCCCTCGTCGATGTCGACGTACGTGTATCCGGCGGCGGCCATGCCGGAGGAGACGAGCGCGTCGGCCTGGGCCTTGACGGTCGCGTAGTCGACGGCACTCGCGAAGCTGTTCCAGGACGCCCAGCCCATCGGGGCCGGGGTGACGGCGGCCTGGCTGGTGGCGACGGCGGCCGGCGCGGCCCGCAGCGGCACGGCCGGGCGGCCGAGGCCGGTGAGCGCGGCGACGGCGAGCAGCAGGACGGCGGCATGGACACCGATGCGTCTGAGGAGGCGCACCGGACGGAGCATGTTCGAAAGGGGGGACATGCGGCTCTCCCTTGAGGGGTTTGTTCGCAGAGTCGAACAAAAGCAAACGCGGCTCGCCATATGGCAGCGTCTTGACCGCCACGCGTCAAGTCCCCTGCCACAAAGGGAAGTTGGTTCTCATCCCGCACTCCCCCGACACTCGGGCACCAGGACCAAAATCTGGCCCGTTCGCACGCCGCAGAAGCAACCGCGCCGGCGCGGACCCCCGGGACGGGAAGCCGCGGCGAAACACAGATCAAATCGCGCTCGCGATACGTTTCGCCCTGTCAGGGCCCGCTGGGCACTCGCAGTTATCCAACGTCAGGATGGTCATGCGCGAAGAAGCGATCGTCGAGGCAGCCGCCGGAGTTCATCTGGTGCACGGCAGCAACACGAACTGGGTGGTGCTGTCCGAGGGCGACTCCGTCACCCTGATCGACACCGGATACCCCGGTGACCGCGAGCAACTGCTGGCGTCGCTGAAGACCCTCGGCCACGCGCCCGAGGCCGTGACCGCCGTGCTCATCACCCACGCGCACAGCGACCACCTCGGCTCCGCCGAGTTCCTGAACCACACCTACGGGACGCCGGTCCAGCTGCACGAGAAGGAGGTGCCGCACGCGCGCCGCGAGTTCCTCCATCAGGTGAGCATCGGACAGATAGTGCGGCAGGCATGGCGCCCCGGCGTGCTGCCCTGGGCGGTGCACGCCATCCGCTCCGGCGGCACGGCGGACGTGACCATGACGAAGCCCGAGGCCTTCCCGCACGCGGGCGCGCTCGACCTGCCCGGCCGGCCCGTCCCGGTGCACACGCCCGGACACACGCCTGGCCACTGCGTCTACCACCTGCCGGACGCAGGGGTGGTCATCTCGGGCGACGCCCTGGTGAGCGGTCACCCCACGTCACGGATACAGGGTCCCCAGTTGCTGCCGAAGATGTTCGACACCGAGCGCTCCGCCGCTCTCGCCTCGCTCGAACTCATCGAGGCGCTCGCCGCCGACGTGCTGCTGCCGGGACACGGCCCCGTCCACCGCGCCCCGGTGCGCGAGGCGGCCCGGCGTGCCCGGGAACTGGCGGCCTGACGACACCCTCACCAGGGGGTGCCGCGCCGGTCACCCCTCGGTGGGCCGCCGCCGCTTGACGCGCGGGACAGACGGGGGCAGAGTTGCACATATACATCGTAAACATACGCAGTCAATCCGCTGGTTTCACTCAGAAGCGTCGCGCCATGGCGCCCAGCAGGCCGAATCGTGCGGAATCTCCCGGGGCAGGTCCCGGACGCACGGGCCGTCCGCCCCTCCCCGGGCACCGGCACCTGGCACGACGTGCCGGTGCGGCGCTCTCCTCCCGACCTCCGCCCGCGCACACGAAGGAGCCGGGCCCATGAGTGCCCCCTCGACCATTCTCGTCACGGGCGGCGCAGGATTCATCGGTAGTCACGCCTGTGTCGAACTGCTCGACCACGGCTACGAGTTGATCGTGGTCGACGACTACTCCAACAGCAGCCCACAGGTCTTCGCCCGGGTGGAACGCATCGCCGGCCGTTTCCTCGGCACCCTCTATGAACTGGACATCCGTGACCGCCGCGCGCTGTCGGCCGTCTTCGACCGTCACCCCGTTGACGCCGTCGTGCACTTCGCCGCGCACAAGGCCGTGGGCACGTCGACACGGAAGCCCATCGAGTACTACGACACCAACGTCGGCGGAACGACCGCGCTGCTGAACACCATGCACGAGCACGGGGTGCACCAGCTCGTCTTCTCCTCGTCCTGCTCCGTCTACGGCGAGGCCGGGCACGGACCGCTCGACGAGTCCACCCCGGCCCGGCCCACGAATCCGTACGCCGCCTCCAAGCTGATCTGCGAGCAGATCCTCGCCGACGTCTGCCGGCGTCACCCCGAGTACACCGTGCTGTGCCTGCGGTACTTCAACCCGGCGGGTGCTCATCCCAGCGGGCTCCTCGGCGAGGACCCCGGCGGTTCCCCGGAGAACCTGCTGCCGAACCTGGCCCAGGTGGCCATCGGCCGAAGGGAACGCCTGCGCGTCTTCGGCGACGACTACCCGACGGCGGACGGGACCGCGATCCGCGACTATCTGCACGTCATGGACACCGTCGAGGCCCATCGCGTCGCGCTCGACCACCTCGCGGACGGAACGGGCATGCACGTGTACAACCTCGGCCTGGGCAAGGGGAGTTCGGTCCTCGACGTGGTCGCGGCCTTCTCCGCGGCGTGCGGCAGCCCCGTCCCGTACGAGATGGTGCCGCGCCGTCCCGGAGATGTCGCCGAACTCGTGGCGGACGCCTCGGCCGTCGCGCACGCCTGGGGCTGGCACCCCTCGCGGAGCCTCGCCGACATGTGCCGGGACGCGTGGCGGTTCCAGCAGCTCAACCCGCAGGGCTACGCCGGATCCGCCCGGCGCACCTCCCCCGAGGACTGACCGGAAGCCCGGCAGCAGCCGGGCTTCCGGCACAACCGCCGAGGCCTACGCCAGAGACGCCGACTCCGACTCCGACTCCGACTCCGACAGCAGGAACGCGGTCTCCACCAGCGCGAGGTGGCTGAACGCCTGCGGCGCGTTGCCGAGTTGGCGACCGGCGTCAGGATCCCACTGCTCCGAGAGCAGACCGAGGTCGTTGCGGATCCCCAGCACCCTCTCGAACACCTCCGTCGCCTCCTCCCGGCGTCCGGTCGTGGCGAGGGCGTCTGCGTACCAGAGGGAGCACGCCACGAACGCGCCCTCGCTGCCGGGCATCCCGTCCACGCCGTGCACGCCGTGGCCGTTCGGCTCGTAGCGCCGCACGAACCCGCCGTGGGTCAGCTCCCGGATCGCGCGCACGGTGCCGCCCACCCTCTCGTCCCCGGCGGGCAGGAAACCCAGCCGGGGAATCAGCAGCGCCGAGGCGTCCAGCGCCCGCGAGCCGTAGGACTGGACGAACGATCCCCGCCCCGCGTCCCATCCCTCCCGGCACACCTGCCGGTGGACCTCGTCCCGCAGGGCCCGCCACCCGTCCGAGGAGCCGTTCCTGCCGAGCAGCTCGCCCATGCGCAGAGCCCGGTCCGCCGCCACCCAGGTCATGACCTTGGAGTGGACGAACTGCCGTGCGGGCCCGCGTACTTGCCACAGGCCCTGGTCCGGCTCGCGCCAGTGGCGGCGCAGGTGGCCCATCATGCCCTCCACCAGCCTCCACACATGGCCCGGCATGGGGATGCCCGCCCGCAGCGACAGCAGGAGCGCGTCGAGCACCTCGCCGTACACGTCGAGCTGGAACTGGCTCACCGCGGAGTTCCCGAAGCGCACCGGCCGCGAACCCTCGTATCCGGGCAGCCACGGCGCCTCCGTCTCCGGGAGCAGCCGCTGTCCGGCGACGCCGTACACGGTCTGGAGATCGGCGGGTTCCCCCGCGATGGCCCGTACCAGCCAGCCGAGCCAGGCCGTCGCCTCGTCGCGGTAGCCGCAGCGCAGGAGACAGGACAGCGTCAGCGCGGAATCACGCAGCCAGCAGTAGCGCTGGTCCCAGTTGCGTTCGCCGCCGATGGAGCCGGGCAGCGAGGTGGTCGGGGCGGCGACGATGCCGCCGGTGGGCGCGTAGGTGAGCGCCTTGAGCGTGATGAGGGACCGCACCACGGCGTCACGCCAGGGCCCGTCGTACCGGCACTGGGCCGCCCAGCGCCGCCAGAAGTCACCGGTCTCCTTCAGCACCGTCTCCGCCGGGACGGACAGCGGGGCGGGCGGTTCGGTCCGGTACGAGGGCGCCCACACGAACGTCAGGGTCGTCCTGCGTCCGGCCCGCACGGTGAAGTCGTGGACGATGGAGTCGCCTTCGCCGGGTTCCGCCTCCAGGCCCTCGGTGTTCAGCCAGACGGCGTCCGGCCCCGCGACGGCGACCGTGCAGGCCTCACCGGCCTGGATCCATGGCAGCACCCTGCCCTGGTGGAAGCGCAGCCGCAGTTCGCTGCGCATCGGCACGGATCCCCACAGGCCCTCCACCACCCTGACGATGCACGGCAGTTGACTGCGCGGCGGCATGAGGTCGATGACCCGCGCGGCGCCCGTGGCCGTCTCCCATCGGGACTCCAGGACGAGGGTGTCCGGCCGGTACGCCCGGCTCGTGCAGTGCGGGTGCTCCGCCCGGGAGACCGGCGCGACGCGCCAGAAGCCGTTGTCCGGTGTCCCCAGCATCGCGGCCAGACAGGCCGGCGAGTCGAACCGGGGAAGACACAGCCAGTCGACGGAACCGTCCCTGCCGACCATGGCAGCGGTTTCCAGATCGCTGATGAGGGCGTAGTCCTCGATGGGTGCGTTCATGATCGAAACCACGCCGCCGTGTTCTCTGCCGCCTTTTCAGGATACGGCGGCGGTACTGGAATTCGCATCCTGACCAGGAGCTTTGAGGTCCCGTCTGCCGGGTCGCGGACGGCGGCGCTCCGACACCGAGCCGCCCGCGGCCGCCCGCGTGGGCGACGGGCACTCGGTTCCCGGCCGGGCGACGACCTCCCGGCCCGGCACGCCCGGGTCGAGGTCATGTCCGGATCCGCCCCCTACGGCGATCGCCGGCGTCTTTCATGACGGGCGCCCCACCGGGGACTGACCGGATGACCGCGCGGGTGTCCGCGTCTGCGCCGCGAACCAGTCGACGGTGTGCCGCAGCCCCTCCTCCAGGGACACCCGCGGGTGCCACCCGAGTGCTTCTCGCGCTCGGGAGACGACGGGCCGCCGGCGGACCGGGTCGTCCGCGGGCAGGGGAAGGAAACGCAGTCCGCTGCGCGACCCGGTGATCATGACGACGAGCTCCGCGAGTTCCCGCACGGTCCGCTCGCTGGGATTCCCGAGGTTGAACGGGCCCGGCCGGTGGGAGTCGATCATGGCGATCAGGCCCCGGACCATGTCGTCGACGTAGCAGAAGCTCCGTGTCTGGCTGCCGTCCCCGAAGAGGGTCAGTGGCTCACCGCAGAGCGCCTGCCGGATGAAGCTGGAGACCACCCGGCCGTCGTACGAACGCATGCGGGGGCCGTAGGTGTTGAAGATGCGGACGATGCCCACGTCGACCGCCCGGGTCCGCCGGTACGCCATGGAGACGGCCTCGGCGTAGCGTTTGGCCTCGTCGTAGACGCTGCGGGGTCCGACGGGGTTGACGTGTCCCCAGTACTCCTCGTCCTGCGGGTGCACCTTGGGATCGCCGTAGACCTCGCTGGTGGACGCGAGCACGAACCGGGCCGAGTGACGGTCGGCGAGGCGCAGCATGTTCTCCGTCCCCCTGCTGCCGGCGGCCAGTGTCTCCAGCGGGAAGCGCTGGTAGTCGACGGGCGACGCGGGGCTCGCCAGGTGGACCACGGCGTCCACGTCGCCGGCGACGCTGAACCTCTCGGTGACGTCCCACGCCTCGAAGGCGAACCGGGGATCGTGCCGGAGCGGGGCGATGTTGGCCGGTCTGCCCGAGGAGAGGTTGTCCAGGCAGCAGACGCTGTCACCTCGGTTCAGCAGGGCCTCGCACAGGTGCGAACCCAGGAAGCCGCTTCCGCCGGAGACGACGACACGCATGGACTTCTCCTCCCCCGGCTCAGTTCGGCCCCGGACGGCCCAGCGCGTGCAGTGCCCATCCGGCCGAGCGCCACCGGGCCGGGTCCAGGGTGTTCCGCGCGTCCACCAGGACCGGGGAACGCACCACGGTCGCGAGCACGGCCGGGTCCAGGTCCCGGTACTGGGGCCATTCGGTCAGGTGCAGGACGACATCCGCCCGCTCGCAGGCCTTGGCCACGTCCAGGACGAACTGGAGCTCGGGGTGATCGGCCCGGGCGTTGTCGATGGCCTCGGGGTCGTGCACGCGGACCTGGGCTCCCCTGCGGCGGACCTCGTCGGCCACCACGAGTGCGGGCGAGTCCCGTACGTCGTCGCTGCCCGGCTTGAAGGCGGCGCCCAGCACCGCGACGCTGCGGTCGGCGAAGGAGCCTCCCACCAGACTCTCGGCGAGGTCGACGGTACGCAGTCGCTGCCGGGTGTTGATCTCGTCGACCTGGCGCAGGAACGCGACGGAGCCGGCCAGTCCGAGTTCCTCGGCGCGAGCGGCGAAGGCCCGGATGTCCTTGGGCAGACAGCTGCCGCCGAAGCCGAGTCCGGGGCTGAGGAATCGGGGGCCGATGCGCGAGTCCCGGCCCATCGCCTCGGCCAGAGTGAGCACGTCGGCGCCGGTGGCCTCGCAGATCTCGGCCATGGCGTTGATGAAGGAGATCTTGGTGGCGAGGAAGGAGTTGGAGGCGACCTTGACCAGTTCGGCGGTGGCCGGGTCGGTGGCGATGAACGGGGCGCCGGCGTCCAGGAGCGGCGCGTAGAGCTCTCTGAGCCGCGTCTCGGCCCACGCGCTGGTGGTGCCGGCCACGATGCGCTCGGGCCGCAGGGTGTCCTGGACGGCGCAGCCCTCGCGCAGGAACTCCGGGTTCCAGGCCACTTCCGCCCGTGGAGCGGTGGCGCGCAGCCGCTCGGCCAGACGGGCCGCCGTGCCGACCGGGACGGTGGACTTGCCGACCACCAGGGCCCGTTCGTGACCGCTGTCGCGCAGCCGGGGTGCCAGTCCGTCGACTGCCGCCTCGACGTGGCGCAGGTCCGCGGCGCCGGTGTCGGGGCGCTGTGGTGTGCCGACGCAGATGAAGTGGGTGTCGGCGAAGGCCGCGGCCTTCGCCGGTGAGGTGGTGAAGCGCAGCCGGCCGCTGTCGACGGCCCTCATGAGTGTGTCCGACAGGCCGGGTTCGAAGAACGGCGGCGTGCCCGCGGTCAGGGCGGCGATCCTGTCCTCGTCGACGTCGACGCCGAGCACCTCGTGCCCGATTTCCGCCATGCAGGCGGCGTGGACCGCCCCGACGTATCCGGTGCCGATGACTGTCAGGCGCATGTCGATCTCCGTGGTCGGGGCGTGGCCGGCTCATGGCCGAGGGTCTGGTGTCTGTTGTCCGTCCGGCGGGCGAGGCGTCAGGACCGCGCACTCCTGCTGGGATGCGTTCGGCGGCGGAGAGGCCGAACAGGCCTCGGCCGCGGGGTCGACGGCCCGTCGCACGGCCTCGGAGGCGAAGGCGGCGTGGACCCGCCGGTTGCCGTGCCGCACCTCGTGGCGGCCGGGTCCGCGCCCTCGGCGGGCGCCACCGGCAGCGGGAGCGCGGTCCGGCTTCCGGCCGCGTCGCCCGGTCGCCCCGAGCTCGGAGCGAGGGTCCTCCCGTACAGCATCGACGATCACCACCGGGTGCGGGCAAACTCGTATATTTACGCTGTATACGTATATCTTCACCCTTGGCTCGGCCCAGGTCAATCCAGGGCCGGACGGACTCCGGTGGACCCGCCGCGACCAGGCACTCCGACAGGGCCGTGACAGCCGGGACCGGACACCGGGGTGGGCTCACCGCCGACGGCACTTCCGTGCGCCACATGCGCCGAATGGTGTTGATTTGCGCATATGCCTACACCTCGCCCCACACGTGCATAGAGTCGGGATCAGGAGTGATTTCGGGCGGGCCGTACGGAGGCAGGGCATGGCCAGAGGACGGGCGCGGGACAAGGACGGCAAGCCCGCCGGACCGGCACGGCGGGCCAGCGACCGGGGCCACTACGGCCGGCTGAGCCGCGAACGCGTGCTCACCGCCGCCCTGGACCTGGTCGACGAAGAAGGCCTCGCCGCGCTGAGCATGCGCCGGCTCGGCGGCCGGCTCGGCGTGGAGGCCATGGCTCTGTACCGGTACGCGCAGGGCAAGGACGCCCTGCTGGACGGACTCGTCGAGGCCCTCTACCTCGAACTGGAGGAGCGTCTGTCCACCGGTTCCGTGCCGGAGGGCTCCGCCGCGCCGGACGGCGCCGCGTGGCGCGACGAACTGCACCGGATCGCCCGGTCCATGTACGAGGTATGCCTCGCCCATCCCCACGCCGTGCCGCTGCTCTCCACCCGCATGCTCGCCGTCCCGCTGGCCAGGAGACCGCTCGCCGTGCTCAAGGAGCAGGAGCGTGTGCTCGCACTGCTCCGGGACGCGGGCCTCGGCCAGGACCGCACCGCGGCGGTCTTCCGCGCCTTCACCGGCTGGGTGCTCGGCTACATCTCCGTCGAACTGCGCGCCATGGTGGACAACCCCGAGGAGGAGGACCCCGCCTTCCGTCTGGGGCTGCACCGGATGCCGCCCCAGGAACTGCCCCGGCTCCGCGAGATCGCCGTGACCCTCGCCGTGCGCGGCGGCCCGGACGGCCTGGACACCGGCCTGGACGCCCTGCTGGACCGCTTCACGGGGGACTGAGCCGTGGCCCGGGGGCAACGGAATTGAGATCGGGCGTCCGACGCGGCGGGACGCGCGGGCCCCGAAAACCTTCCGTCGCGCGGTGCCGCACGGACGCGGGGGTCACCCGGGCTGGAGATGCAGCGGCCCACCCCCCGTGCCTACGATCAACAATGCCCCAAACCCGGCGAACGGTCCTGTGCCGTCCGACGTAGGGAGGCGGTTCGGCTTGCTGCGGGTACTTCCCCTCAGGGGCCCCTTGCCGCGGCCACGGCGCCTCGGCGTGTACGCCCTCCTGGTGATGGCCACCACCGCCGTCTACATGGCCGTTTCCGCGACCCGGACCCCGTTGTGGGCCGTCATCGGGCTCGGCGGTGTGGCGGCGATGCTCACGGGAATCATCGTCAACCGCCCGGCCCACCGCTGGCCGTGGCTGCTGCTGGCCTCGGGGCTGCTGGCCTTCGCCGCGGGCGACACGTCGTACAACGTGATGGAGTCGTACTTCCACTTCAACAACCCGTTCCCGTCCGTCGCGGACGCCTGCTACCTCGCCTGCTATCCACTGTTCGCCGCCGGCCTGTACGGGCTCGTCCGCTACCGCTGGCCGGGCCACGACCTGCCGAGCCTGCTCGACGCGCTGATCTTCGCCCTGGGTCTCGCGCTGCCGGTCTGGGTCTTCCTGGTGCAGCCGCTCACCCATGCGCCGGGCATGACCTGGCAGCAGCGCGCCATCAGCATCGCCTACCCGCTCGGCGACGTCCTCGTCCTCGCGATGCTGGCCCGCCTGCTGGTGTCGAGCCCCGGCTCGGGCCGTAACCCCGCCCTCCAGCTCCTCGTCCTCGGAACGGCGACGCTGCTGACCTTCGACATCGCGTACGGGATTCTCCAGCTCAACAACCTGTGGCAGACCGGGACCGTGCTCGACTCGGGCTGGATCGTGTTCTACACAGCCTGGGGGCTCGCCGGAATGCATCCCTCCATGGTGGAACTCACCCGGCCCGTGGTGCACCGGGAGTCCCTGCGTCCCACCCGCCGCCGCCTGCTCTCGCTCTCCGCGGCCACCCTCGTGGCACCCGCGATCCTGCTCTACGAGGGGCGGCGCGGGAACGCTCAGGACGCCGCCGTGATCGCGGTCTTCTCCGCCGCGCTCTTCCTGCTGGTGCTCCTGCGCCTCTCCGGAATGGTGGTGGCCCACCGCAACGCCGTGGCCCGCGAACTGGCACTGCGCACCTCGGCGACGTCCCTCGTCGCGGCGATCCGGCCGCAGGACGTGGCGCGGACGTGCGACACCACGGTCAGCACCCTGTTCGGGCCCAAGGTCGCGCACCGCAGTCTCGTCCTGCCGGCCGAATACGCCAGCGGGCTGGTCACCCGCCGCACGCACCTCGTGCCCACAGCCGAGCTCGGGACGGACATCGCGGCCCGGCTCGACGGCCTGCCGACCACCCTGGTGTGCCCCATGATCCCGCCCGACGAGCCCGCCGGAGAACTGCCGGGCGTGCTGATGGCGGCCGGACCCGAGCAGCAACTCCGAGAGATCCAGAGCTCGTTGGAGATCCTGGCCTCGCACGCCGGGCTGGCCGTGGAACGCATCGCGCTGCGCCAGGAGATCATCCGCAAGGAGAGCGAGGCGTACTTCCGCACGCTGGTGCGCAACGCCTCGGACGTCATTCTCATCGTCGAGGACGACAACACGGTCCGGTACGCGAGCCCATCCGCGCGCGCCGTCTTCGGCCAGGTGGAACTGACCGGGGCACCGCTGCCCGAACTCGTGGACTCCAGCGACCGGACACGGGTCGTCAAGGGACTCGCCGCCCTGCGGAACGGCGGGCCGCCCGAGACCCACGACCACTGGTGGGTGCTGCGCGACGGCTGCCGCATCGAGGTGGAGGTGCGGTGCAGCGACCTGCGCGAGGACCCCACGGTGGCCGCTCTGGTCATCACCCTGCGGGACGTGACCGAGCAACGGCGGCTGGAACACGAGCTGACGGAACGGGCGTTCCACGATCCGCTGACCGGACTGCCCAACCGGACCCTGCTCCTGGAACGGATCGAGCGCGCTCTGCTGCGCAGCCGCCGCGGGACGACCCTCACCTGTCTGCTCTTCATCGACCTCGACGACTTCAAGATGGTCAACGACACGATGGGGCACTCCACCGGCGACCATCTGCTGACCGCCGTCGGCGAACGGCTCTCGGGCACCCTGCGCCGCACGGACACCGCCGCCCGGCTCGGGGGCGACGAGTTCGCGGTGCTGATGGAGGACGCGAAGAAGCCGCTCGACGCCGAGCTCCTGGCGGCTCAGGTGATTCAGGCACTGAGCAGACCGTTCAGCCTCCGCGAGGGCTCGGTGAGCGTGTCGGCGAGCGTCGGCGTGGCCACCGCGAGGGACAGCACGGACGCCGAGGAACTCCTCGGCCACGCCGATCTGGCTCTCTACGCGGCCAAGGCGGCGGGCAAGCGGCAGTGGCGCAGGTTCCTGCCGCGCCTTCGGGTGCGGATGGTGGAACGGCACGATCTCCAGGCACGCCTCGACGGCGCGGTGGCCCGGTCCGAGTTCACGCTGCGCTACCAGCCCGTCGTCGACATCGCCGCGGGCGAGGTCGTCGGCTTCGAGGCGCTGGCCCGCTGGCCGCATCCGCAGCACGAGCCGGTACCGCCGGAACAGTTCATCGCCCTCGCCGAGGAGACCGGGCACATCACGCCGCTGGGCGCGTGGGTCCTGTCGAACGCCGTCACGGACATCGCCGGACTCCAGAAGGCGGCCGACGGCGCCGACCCGCCGTACGTCAGCGTGAACGTCTCCCCCCGCCAGTTCCGCGACAGCGGTTTCCTGGGCGAGGTGCGCAAGGCGCTGGACACACCGGGGCTCGCCCCGGGGTCGCTCCAGCTGGAGCTCACCGAGACCGTGCTGATGCGCCGGGACGCGCAGATCCAGGCGGTCCTTTACGCGCTCAAGGACCTCGGAGTGCACATAGCCGTCGACGACTTCGGCAGCGGCTACTCGTCGCTGCGGTATCTGCGGGACTTCCCCGTCGACGTACTGAAGATCGACAAGACGTTCATCGACGACATCGCGCTGGACACACGGCAGGTCGCGCTCGTCGAGGGAATCGTCGGTCTCGCCGACACCCTGGGCATCCAGGTGATCGCCGAGGGGATCGAGGAACCGGTGCAACGGGATCTCCTGGCCGGCATGGGATGCCGGTTCGGACAGGGGTTCCTCTTCGCCCGGCCGATGACGGTGCAGCAGAGCGAGTTCCTGCTGAGGCAGCGCGACGGGGTCCGCACCCCGGTACAGTCCGCCGCCGCGACGGCGGAAGCGAGGTACGGAATGGGACAGACGGATCCGGGATCCGCCGACCCCCGCGAGGAGCGGTCCTCCCCGCCCGACACGGCGGGGACCGACGGCACACCGAGCGAGGGCGCGCGACCCGACGGCACGAGTGGCGAGGCCGCACGGCCCGACGGCGAACAGACCGGGAGCATTCGACGCGAGGACACACAGACCGACGGCACACAGACCGAGAGCACACGCCGCTCCAGACGCTGGCGCGATCTGGAGCACCTGCGGCAGACCAGCCCCATGAGCGACGCCGTGCTGGACGAGGTACGCGGCCGGCACATCCGCAGCGGCGACCACTGGATGATCGACTTCGCCTCCTGCAACTACCTCGGCTTCGACTGCGATCCGGAGATCATCCAGGCGATCGAGCCGGCCGTACGCCGCTGGGGCACCCACCCCAGCTGGTCGCGGCTGATCGGCAGTCCCCGGCTGTATCCGGACATCGAGGAGCGACTCGCCGACCTGCTCGGCGCGCCGGACACACTGCTGCTCCCCACGGCGACCCTGATCCATGCCTCGGTGATCCCCGCCCTGGCCGGCCAGGGCCATGTCTTCGTCGAGGCCACGGCGCACCGGACCGTGTTCGACGGGTGCGTGGGGGCCCGCGGGCAGGGCGCGACATTGCGCCGGTTCCACGCCGAACGCCCCGACGAACTCGCCGCCATGCTCGACGAGGTACCCGCCGGACTGCCCAGGCTCGTCTGCCTGGACGGCGTGAACAGCATGAGCGGGAACATCCCCGACCTGACGAGGCTGGCCGAGGTGTGCAGGCCGCGGAACGCCCTGATGTACATCGACGACGCGCACGGCTTCGGCGTCATCGGGGAGCGCGGCCCGCACGAGTCGTGTCCGTACGGGGACCGCGGCAACAGCGTCGTACGGCACACCGGGGAGTCGTACGAAGGGATCGTGCTCGTCGGCGGTTTCTCCAAGGCGTACTCGTCGCTGCTGGCCTTCCTCGCCCTGCCCAGCGCGCTCAAGGACCGCCTCAAGACGACCGCGGCCCCCTACCTCTACTCGGGCCCCTCGCCCACCGCCTCCCTCGCCACGGCGCTGGCCGGTCTCGACGTCAACGACACCCGCGGCGACGCCATCCGGGCCGATCTCTACCGCAAGACCGTGCGGGTGCTCGATCATCTGGAGGCACTGGGGGCGGGCACGCTCAACACCGACCGTCTGCCGATCATCGAGATCCCCCTGGCCGACGCCGACGACCTGGACGCGGTCGGCGGGTTCCTCTGGGACAACGGCATCTATGTGACCCTGGCGGCCTATCCCCTGGTCCCGCGCGACCGGGTCGGTTTCCGGGTCCAGCTGACGGCGCTCAACTCCGACGACGACGTCGACCGGCTCAACGACACACTCACCCGGCTCACCGAGCGCTATCGGCTGCGACCGAGGGACGGAGTCCGCGATGGCGGTCCTCAATGACGACGTGAACTGGGACAGCTGGCCGGTCGAGGACTACCTGACGGAGAACTACCGCGAGCTGCATCCCTCGGACGCGGCGGTCATCACCCACCACAGCGCGTTCTACCGCGAGTTCGCGCCGGACGGCGTCGCCCGGTCCGTGGAGATCGGGGCGGGTCCCAATCTCTACCCGCTGATCCTCGCGTCGGCCGCGAGCCGCCGGATCGACGCCGTGGAGGCGGGTGCCTCCAACGCCGCTTATCTGGAGCAGCAGTTGAACGGGCCGCCGGACCGGAGCTGGCTGCCCTTCCACGCGCTGTGCCGCAGCCTCAACCCCGCCGTACCCGAGACCCTGGAGGAGTCGCTGTCCCCGGTGCGGCTCGTGCACGGCGACCTGAGGTCCGTCGAACCGGGAGGCTACGGCCTCGCCTCCATGCACTTCGTGGCCGAGGGCGTCACCGAGGACTTCGAGGAGTTCAAGGACTTCTGCCGCCGGTTCGTCGGGTGCGCGGAACCGGGCGGGCATCTGGTCGCCGCCTTCATGGAGAACATGCCGACCTACAGGATCGGCGCCGCGTCCCGCTGGCCGGGCTGCCCGGTGGACACGGACGTGATCACCGAGGTGTTCACCCCGCTCACCGACGGGCTCACGGTCAGCCGCATCCCCTCGGATCCGACCCTGCCGGACTACGGAGACTCCGGGATGCTCCTGCTCACCGGGGTGGCCGCGGCCCGCCCCCGGGACTGAGCGACCGCCACCGCGCCCGCCCCTCGGGTCGAACCACCGTCACCGCCACCGCTCCCGACGCCTACGAGGCCGTAAACCCCTGCCGGGTCAGCCCAGTTCGAGTGACGTCACGCCGTGGACCCGTTCCCGCGCCGACGCCCTGACCGGGCCGGTGTACATGCGGGCCGTCTCGAAGGAGGGGGCCAGGCCGAGCTGTTCGGCGAGGGCGACGGCCGAGGTGTTCGTCCGGGGCACGTCGATGGCGAGCGCCCTGCCGCCCGCGTCGGCGGCGAGCGCGGTGAACAGGGCGCGGGCGTCCTCGGCCGTGTCGGCGAACAGGGGGCCGATCCGCAGGCAGTCACGCGCCGGACGGATCACCGCATACCCGCTCAGCCGGCCGCCGTCGCCGTGCCGGACGAAGGTGCGGTGTCCGGGGGTTGTCAGCCACGACTCCAGGAACGCCGGCCGGTCGGCCGGCTGACAGGCACTGTCGTACGCCGTGATCGCGGCCCGATCCACCGGCTCGGCCGACCGCACGCCCGACGGCTGCTCCCCCACGGGGGCCACGCCGGTGAACCGGACGGTCCTGTAGGCGAGTTCGAAACCGGACTTGCGGTAGTTGTCCTGCTGCGCGACCACGCCGTCGAGGCCGACGGTCCGGCCGCCCGCGTGGGCCAGGGCCGTCTCCCAGGTGGCGAGGCCGTATCCGTTCCCGCGCAGATCGGGGCGTACGAGATAGAAGCCCAGGAAGGCGTAGTCGGCGCTGTAGTTGACCATCGAGATGGCCGAGACCGGCTCCCCGTCGACGCGTCCGATGAAGAAGCCCCCGGGATCCTGCGCGAAGAAACTCACGCTGTCGGACAGGCCGGGATTCCATCCCTCGTCCGCCGCCCAGCCGCCGACGACCTTCCAGTCGTCGAGCGTGGCCTGGCTGACGACGAGGCCGTCGGGTCCCGGAGAGGTCATGGGGCACTCCAATGCGTACGGGTCGGGTGCGCGCCGGCGTTCGGGGCGCGGGGTGCGCCGGTAGGTGGGACGCGGGGTGCGCCTGCCGGTCGCCCGCGCAGCATCCTTGCCGATCTCCGCGCCGGACGCAGCGACAGGCACCGCCCGCGGGAAGGGATTCGGCCACTTCGGCAGGCACCCCGCCCGGCACGACGCCGCTCCCCTGGGCCGTTTCTCACGGATCACCGCACAAGTGGTGAAGATCCGACTGGGCCTCGGTCAGTCGATGCCTTCGACGATGCGGAAGTCGCGCTCGACGCCGTCGGAGAGGGCGACCAGCGCCTCCTGGTAGGCCGCACTCTCGTGCGCCGCGACGGCCTGCTCGAAGCTGTCGAACTCGATCAGGATGGTGCGCTCGGCGATTCCGGCGTCATGCGCCACGACCCGACTGTCACGGGCGAGGATCCGACCGCCCCCGGCCTTGACGGCCGGACCCGCCAGCTTGTTGTAAGCAGCCAGCTTCTCAGGGTCTGAAATGGCGCGGTAGGCGCTGACCCAGTAGCCCTTGGGCATGGAACCTCCAGTGTTGGGATGAGTGCATCCGACTTACGGGTTGGTCTCGGACGAGCCTCGGCGGGCGAGAGCGAGGCTTGCCAGCGTCGTGATCGCCATGGCGCCGATGCCGACCAGCGCCGCGGTGGTGTAGGCGCTGTCGTCGGGGAAGAGGTGGCCGGGGCCGGTGCCCGCGGCGAGGATCAGGCCGCCGATGGCGCTGCCCAGGGAGTACCCGACGCTGCGGACGACGTAGTTGAAGCTCATGGCGCTCGACGTCTCGCTCTTGGGGGTGACGGCCAGGATGACGCCGGGCATCGCGGCCGAGAAGCCACCGACGCCGAAGCCGAGCACGCCCATCGCCGCGAACAGTTCGGCCAGGTCCGACCGGGCCGCCGCGAACAGGGCGAACCCGCCGCCGACCACGACGGCGCTGCCGGCCAGGAGCAGGGGGTCGGCGATCCGCGTCCGGACCCGCGGTGTGAGCTTGCCGGCGACCAACCCCAGCACCGAGAACGGGATGAGGACCAGCCCGGCGACGAAGGTCGTCAGCCCGAAGCCGTACCCGGCGCCGTGCGGCGTCTGCGCGTACCGGGTGATGAGCGTGAGCAGGAGGTACATGCCGATCCCGCCGACGAACATGGCGAGGTTCGCCCCGGCGACCGCCGGGTGCCGCACCGCCCGCACATCGACCAGGGGCGTCGTGCTGCGCAGTTCGATGGCGGCCCAGACGCAGAGCAGCACCACCGCTACGACGGCGAGGCCCGCCGCCACGGCGAGGTGCCGGCTCCACAGATTCCGTTCGCCGGCGAGGAACAGCACCAGGAGCAGCGCAGCGGCCAGGACGACCGCGCCAACAACGTCCACGTGGGCGGAGCGGCCTTCGGGGGCTTCGGGCATGGAGCGCCACGCGGTCAGGAGGGCGCCGGTGGTGACGACCAGGCCGAGGCCGTAGGCGGCCCGTACCCCGCCGAGCTCGGCGAGCAGTGCGGCCAGCGGGTAGCCGACGCCGGCCCCGATGATCGAGACCACCGAGATCAGGGCGATCACGGCCGCGCTGCGCTCCTCGGGGAGGTGGTCCCGGGCCACGCCCATCATCAGCGCCGTCAGCCCGAGCCCGACGCCCTGGGCCGCCCTGCCGGCCAGCAGCCACGCGAACGGCAGCGGCAGCACGGTGAGCGCGCTGCCGGCGACGACGACCGCCAGCGTGGCGAGGATCGTGGCCCGCCGGTGCGGGCCCGCTCCGAGCCGGCCCAGGACCGGCGTGGCGACGGCGCCGCTGAGCAGCGCGACGGTCAGCGTCCACTGCGCGCTGCCGAGCGAGACGTGGAACGAGGTCGCCACGCTGGTGATGAGCGGCGTCCCGAGGCTGGCGACCGCCGCCACGACCAGAGCGATGAACATCAGGGCGGGGACCAGCAGCCGCGCCTCGGAACGCGCCACCGGGAACGCCTTCACCGCGACCCCGCCGACCGGCTGCCCGGTCACTGCTTCGGCCCTTCGCGGTCCTGGCTTTCGAGCGCTGCCAGATGCTTCAGCGCCGGAAGGGCCGCCACCAGCGCCTCGACCTCGTCGCCGGTGAGCTCGCCGATCAACCGCTCGAACGCGTGGACGCCCGCCTGGCGCCGCGTCCGGACATAGGAGGCGCCGGCCTCGGTCAGGCACACCAGCGTGACCCGCTTGTCGGACGCGTCGCCCCGCCGCTCGACCAGGCCGGACTCCTCATTCACCCGGACCAGGGCGGTCATCGCGGGCTGGGTGACGCCCTCGACTGCGGCCAGATCGGTGATGCGCCGCGGGCCGGTCCGGTCCAGGGTGGCCAGGGTGGCGGCGGACGTCAGGCTCATGTCCCGTGGCAGGCGTCTCGCGGCCCTGGTGGCCAGGCCGTAGAGGGCTGCCCCGATGGCGGCGGACGCGCCAGGAGCGGCGTCTTGACGACTCATGCTCGAAGCATAGCATTTTTATATTCATAGTTTATGTAAATGGTCGACCGGCGCGGGCGGCCTCGACCGCTGGGAGCCGGTGACGTCGCGGTGCGCTGCCGCATCGACTTCACGTACGCCCTCGGCCTGAAGCTGGAAGACCCCGGCTTCCACCACAGCGTCCTGTCCGACTTCCGCGACCGGCTCGCCGAGGGCGACCGCGCCGACCGGCTGCTGGGCCTCGCGCTCACCCGGATCCGGCGGGCCGGCTTGCTCAAGGGCCGCGGCACCCGGCGCACCGACTCCACCCACATCCTGTCCGCCGCAAGGGAGCTGACCCGCCTGGAGCTGGTGACCGAGGCGGTCCGCGGGAGACGGACATGAAGGAGGCTCCACCGGTCACCCGTCCGATGGAGCCTCCCGTCCGTGATCGCCGCGGGTCAGTGCGCCGAGGCGGGACGGAACCGGCGGTACAGGACGGCGCCGCCCAGCAGCATCGCCGCGCTCGCCGCCACGGCGGACATCGTGCCGTCCGCGCCCGTGTGGGCGAGGGTGGCCGCGGTCGCGCTCCGCGGCAGTACCTTCTCCGGCGTTCCGGCGTCGGGCGTCACCGCGCTCGGCGTGGACGGCCTCGGGGCGGGTTTCGCGGGGTGGTGCTCCCGCACCGGCTCGGCGCCCGAGGTGTTGACCGACTCGTTCCCGACGGCCGGGTTGCCGAGGCCGACCACCGTCACGGAGTTGCCGCTGACGTTGACCGGGAGATCCACCGGAAGCTGGAGGCCGTTGCCCGAGAGCACACCCGGCGAATCCTTTCCGCTCCCGTGCGCCACGGCGCCCCCACCACCACCGGCCACACCGCCGTGACGGTCACCGCCACCGACCGTGCCGCCATGCCCGGCGGTGCCGCCGCCGACGTGCCTTCCGGCTCCCCCGTGCCGCCCGCCGCCGGTCCGGGAGGCCCCGCCTTCGGCGCTCCCGTTGGCGCAACGGTTGCCCGCGGCGGGGTTGAGCAGCCCGGCCACGTTCACCGTGTTCCCGCACAGGTTCACGGGGACGTCCACGGGCAGCTGGACGGTGTTGCCGGAGATCAGGCCGGGCGAGCCTGCCGCCGCGCCGTCCGCCGCGGAGTCGGCGTGGGCCGGCATCGCCGCCACCAGCGCGCCCGAGGCGGCGGCCGCGGCGATCAAACCATTTCGGGTCACCCGTTTCATACGTTCACTGCCTTCCTGACAACGACGTGGGCGCTCGCCCACATTGCCAAGAACGCCGGTGGACGGTCCGAGTTATGGCCTGTCGGCCTTTCACTCCATCGAGCGTCACGTATTTCGAACGCCCTGAGCACCCCGCGAGGGAGACAACGGCGCCGGTCAGGGGACTCCGGCCGGTCCCGGCGCCCGGAGGCGGGCCCCCGGGGCCGCGTCTATCGTGATCCGGGAGGTATCGCCGGTCCACCGCAGGCGACCCCTGGAGGCAGGCATGCTGTCCGTGCACCAACGCTTCGCGGTCGTGGGAGCCGCCACCGCGACGCTGACCCTGCTGGCGGCCGGTCTGCCGACGGGGGCGACGGCCGACGACCAGCCCGGTCTGGCCACCTTCTACCGCCAGAGGGTCGCATGGGCGGCCTGCAAGGGCGACGGCATGCCCAAGGACCTGCAATGCGGCAAGGTCACCGTCCCGCTGGACTACGCGCGGCCGGACCGCGGCACGCTCGATCTGGCGCTGGCCCGCTACCGGGCGACGGGCCGTTCACGGGGTTCGGTGCTGCTGAACTTCGGCGGTCCCGGCGGTGCGGGCATACCCGGGCTCGCCGCTGGCGGCAAGGACTTCATGGGTCTGACGAACGGCTACGACGTGGTGACCTTCGACCCCCGGGGCGTCGGCCGGTCCTCGCCCGTCAGCTGCGGCGACGGCGCGGACGAGATCTTCGGGGCGACAGCCACCGGCTCCGACGTGCAGGCGGCGCTCAAGGCGGTCAAGAAGGCCGCGGACACCTGTGCGGAGCACTCGGGGGCGGTCCTCCCCCACATCGGCACGGTCAACGCCTCCCGCGACCTGGACGTGATGCGCCAGGCGCTCGGCGACAAGAAGCTCAACTACCTCGGATTCTCGTACGGAACACGGCTCGGCGCGGTGTACGCGGCCCAGTTCCCCAAGAAGACGGGACGGATGGTGCTCGACGGCGTCGACACCCTCACCGAGCCGATCACCGAGCAGGGCCTCACCGGCGCGGAAGGACAGCAGACCGCCCTCGACGACTTCATCACCTGGTGTGCGAAGAACCTGGCCTGCCCGTTCGGACAGGACGCGCGCAGCGCGGGCGAGCAGGTGGTCCAGCTCGTGAAGTCGCTCGACGAGGAGCCGGTGCCCTCGGACTACGGCCAGGAGTTCACCGGACAGGACCTGGTGGGGGCGATCGGCCTGGCGCTCTACAGCAAGGCGATGTGGCCCGTCCTGGAACAGGCCCTCGGTCTGCTGGTCCAGGACGGCGACACCCACGGACTGAACCAGCTGTACGGCGGTGCCTCCCTGCCCGGCACCTCCACACCCGTCCGGCAGCGGCCGAAGCACAGCGGGCTCGTCGACGCCGAGGACGTCCCCCTCGACAACCTTCCCGCCGCCCTGATGGCCGTCAACTGCGCCGACGACCCCGACCGGCCGAGCGCCGGCGAGGTCGCCCGGCAGGTCGCCCAACTGCGCGCCGCCTACGAGGAGGCCTCGCCGGTCTTCGGCCGGTACCGGCTGGCCCAGGTGCTGATGTGCTACGGCCGCCCGAAGGGCACCGACTACATACGCGAGAAGGTCCGCGACGTACCCGCCCCGAAGATGCTGCTCGTCGGCACCCGCGGGGACCCGGCGACCCCCTACCGCTGGACCGAGGAGACCGCGAAGCGTCTCGGTTCCGCCGCGGTGGTGCTCGACAACAAGGGCGACGGGCACACCGGGTACGCGTCCTCGAAGTGCGTGCACCGCAAGGTCGACGACTTCCTGCTGTACGGGTCGCTGCCGGCCGGCGGCAGCTACTGCGGTCCGCAGGACGCGGACGGCTACTGACGGACACCCCACAGGGTGAGCGTGACACCCCGAGCGGGTGTCACGATCGGCGGCTTTCGTCCCCATGCGTTTGACTCATGGGGTGCGCCGGATGCTCCCACTGCTGCTCGTCGCCCTCGGTGCCGCCGGGGCGCTGCTCCTCACGGGCGCCGTCTCGCCCTGGTGGTGGTGCGCGGCCGGTCCGCTGCTGGCGCTGACCGCGCTCGGCGGCCTCGACCTGGCGCAGCGCCGCCACTCCGTGCTGCGCAACTATCCGCTGCTGGGCCATCTGCGCTTCCTCATGGAGGCGCTGCGCCCGGAGCTCCAGCAGTACTTCGTCGAGCGCAACTTCGACGGGCGGCCCTACGACCGGAGCGTGCGCACCATCGTGTACGAGCGGGCCAAGGGGGTCGAGGCCGAGGAGCCGTTCGGCACGGAGCGTGACGTGTACGTGGACGGCTACGAGTTCCTGGAGCCGTCGATGCGCCCGGTCGAGGTGCCGGACGAGCCGCCGGTCGTCCGGGTGGGCGGCCCCGACTGCACCCAGCCGTACGAGATGTCGCTGCTCAACGTCTCGGCGATGAGCTTCGGAGCGCTGTCGGCGAACGCCGTCGTGGCTCTCAACAGGGGTGCTGCGCTGGGGGGTTTCGCGCACGACACCGGCGAGGGCGGTCTGTCGGACCACCATCTGCGGGGTGGCGGTGACCTCGTATGGGAGATCGGCACGGGGTACTTCGGGTGCCGTACCCCCGAAGGGGACTTCGAGGAAAGGGAGTTCGCGGACAAGGCGGCGCTGCCCGAGGTGAAGTGCCTGTCGCTGAAGCTCTCCCAGGGAGCGAAGCCGGGGTTCGGCGGTGTGCTGCCCGGGGCGAAGGTGAACGCGGAGATCGCGCTGGCCCGCGGTGTGCCCGAGGGCGCGACGGTGGTGTCGCCCCCGTATCACCGAGTGTTCTCGACCCCGAGGGAACTGGTGCGGTTCATCGCGCGGATGCGTGAACTGGCGGGCGGCAAGCCGACCGGCTTCAAGCTCTGTGTGGGCTCGCGTCGTCAGTTCCTGGCCGTGTGCAAGGCGATGCTCGCCGAGGGGGTGACACCCGACTTCATCGTCGTGGACGGCTCGGAGGGCGGGACGGGGGCGGCTCCCCTGGAGTTCGCGGACAACATCGGTACGCCGCTGACCGAGGGTCTGATCACGGTGCACAACGCGCTGGTCGGCGCCGGGCTGCGCGACCGGGTACGGATCGGCGCGAGCGGCAAGGTCGCGACCGGCTCGGACATCGTCAAACGCCTTCTCCAGGGCGCCGACTACACCAACGCGGCCCGGGCGATGATGTTCGCCGTCGGCTGTGTGCAGGCCCAGCGGTGTCACACGAACAAGTGCCCGGTCGGTGTGGCGACCCAGGATCCGCGCCGGGTGCGTGCGCTGGACGTGGCCGACAAGTCCGAGCGGGTGCTGCGCTACCACCGGGCCACCGTGCGCGGTGCGAGCCAGATCATGGCCGCGATGGGGGTGCGGGATCCCGGCGAGCTCACGCCCCACCGGCTGCTGCGGCGCATCGGACCGACGACAGTGAAGTCCTACGCCGAGCTGTACGAGTGGCTCGCGCCCGGGGTGCTGCTCGCCGAGCCGCCGTCGGCCTGGGCGGCGGACTGGGCCGGCGCCGATCCCGACTCGTTCTGAGCCGCCGGACGGCGGGGCCCGCGCCGGGCGTCAGAAGTCGACGGGGTCCCGCACGATGGGGCAGGTCATGCAGTGGCCGCCGCCGCGTCCCCGCCCCAGCTCGGACCCGACGATGGTGATGACCTCCACGCCCGCCTTGCGCAGCAGGGTGTTGGTCTGGGTGTTGCGGTCGTAGGTGAACACCACGCCCGGCTCCAGGGCGACGGCGTTGTTGCCGCTGTCCCACTGCTGCCGTTCGGAGGCGTACACGTCGCCGCCGGTCTCGACGACCCGCAGTTCGGGCAGGCCCAGCGCCCCGGCGACGACATCGGTGAAGGCGCGTGAGCCCTCGTCGGTGAGTTCGACCCCGGGGGCCTTGTCGCTCGGCCGCAGGGAGAACGTGTGCACCGCGTTCATGATGGCCGGATACAGGGTGACCAGGTCGCGGTCGGCGAAGGTGAAGACCGTGTCGAGGTGCATCGCGGAGCGCAGTTTCGGCATGCCCGCGACGACGATGTGCTCGGCCGCGCCGTTGCGGAACAGGGCGGCCGCGACCTGGCTGATGGCCTGGCGCGAGGTGCGCTCGCTCATGCCCATGAGGACGACGCCGTTGCCGACCGGCATGATGTCGCCGCCCTCGAACGTGGCCTGGCCCCAGGATAGTTCGGGGTCGCCCCACCACACCTTGGAGTCCACGAAGTCGGGGTGGAAGGAGTAGACGGCCTTCATCAGGAGGGTCTCGTCGTGCCGGGCGGGCCAGTAGAGGGGATTGAGGGTCAGGCCCCCGTAGAGCCAGCAGGTGGTGTCGCGGGTGTAGAGGGTGTTGGGCAGCGGCGGCATGAGGTATTCGCGCACGCCGGTGGATTCGCGGGCCAGGGAGAGGTAGCCGGTGCGGAACTCGTCGGGCAGGTCCGCGGTGGAGAGTCCGCCGATCAGGTACTCGGCGAGGGCGGGGGGTTCGAGGGATTCCAGGAAGGCCCGGGTGCTGTCGACGAGTCCGAGCCCGACCTCGTTCGGGGTGATCTTCCGGTCGAGGAGCCAGTCCTTCGCCACGGGCAGGGCCATCGTCTGCGCGAGCAGGTCGTGCAGTTCCACGACCTCAACCCCGCGCCCCCGCAGCTTGTTGACGAAGTCGGCGTGGTCGCGCTGGGCGTTCCCCACCCACATCACGTCGTCGAAGAGGAGGTCGTCGGCGTTGGTCGGGGTGAGCCGGCGGTGGGCGAGGCCGGGTGCGCAGACCAGGACCTTGCGGAGCGTGCCGACCTCGGAGTGAACGCCGTACGCCGGGCGGCCGGCGGTGTCCTGACTGGTCACGGTGTGCCTTTCTCCGGGGCCTGGGGCCGACGGTTCACAGACTGATCCAGCCCAGCGCCAGGGCGACGATCCCGGTGACGGCACCGGCGACCGAGACGACGAGGATGACCAGTTCGCGGGGCGAGAACGGTGTCCTGCCCTGCTCACGCCGCGCCATCACGAACAGCACGGTGGCGGGCGCGTAGATGATGAAGGAGACGAGGAGGTACTTCAGTCCGGCCGCGTAGAGGAGGAAGGCGGTGTAGACGGTGGCGAGCGCGGCGACGACGAGGTCGCTCCCGAACCGGCGCCGGGCGATCTTCAGGGCGAAGCCGGCCGCCAGCAGGAACGGGATCAGTGTCAGGGCGCTGGTCAGGTCGAGCGCGAAGTTGAAGGCGTCGTCCGAGAACAGGGTGACGACGAGGACCACCTGGGTGAGCAGGGTGGTCAGCAGCAGCGCGGGCACGGGCACGTCGGCGCGCGTGGCGCGGGCCAGGAAGCGGGGCATGTCCTCGTCCTTGGCCGCGACGAACAGCACTTCGGCCGCCATCAGCGTCCAGGCGAGGTAGGCGCCGAGCACCGAGACGATGAGCCCGACACTGACGAAGACCTGTCCCCAGGTGCCGACCGCGCTCTCCAGGACTCCGGCCATCGAGGGCTGCCTGAGCTCGGCGATCTCGCCCATGGGCAGGAGCCCGTACGACACGATCGTGACCGAGGCGAAGATGGCGAACACACTGAGGAAACCGAGGATGGTGGCGCGGCCCACGTCCTCGCGGCGCTGGGCGTGCCGGGAGTAGACGCTCGCCCCCTCGACGCCGAGGAAGACGAAGACCGTGGCCAGCATGGTGCCCTTGACCTGCTCGAAGAGCGAGCCGGCGTAGTCGGCGCCGGCCCAGTTCTCGGCGAAGACATGGGGCTTCAGGTAGAAGAGCGCGAGGACGACGAAGACGAGGATCGGCACGACCTTGGCGACGGTGACGATCCGGTTGATGGCCGCCGCCTCCTTCACCCCGCGCCGGATGAGGAGGAAGAAGGCCCACAGGCAGACCGAGGAGAGCACGACGGCGAGGACGGTGTCCCCGTCGCCGAGCGCGGGCGCGATGGCACCGATCGTCGACATGATGAGCACCCAGTAGGTGACGTTGCCGACGCAGGCACTGGCCCAGTAGCCGAAGGCCGAGAAGAATCCGAGGTACTCGCCGAAACCGGCCTTGGCGTACGCGTAGACGCCCGCGTCGAGGTCGGGTCTGCTGATCGCGAGCCGCTGGAAGACGAAGGCGAGCATCAGCATGCCGGTACCGGCGACGGCCCAGGCGATCAGCGCGCCCGCCACACCCGTCTCCTGGGCGAACCGCCGAGGGAGGGAGAACACCCCTGCGCCGACCATGGAGCCGACGACCATCATCGTGAGGGTGACCAGGGTCAGCTTGGCGGCCGGTGCCGCCTCGGGCTCTGTGTCGACCTGCGTCATGGGTGTCCTGCCGGAGACGGGCATCGCGGTGCGCCACCGCGATACGGGCAACGCCGTCCGGCGACTTGAGCGACATTAACAATCAATTGCCTTGAATGCCCGATAAGGGAACCCCTTGCGGGTGCTGCGTTCCGGATCCCTCCGGCCGACAATCGGATCACCGGGACGGATCGCCCCGGGAAGAGTCGTCGGAGAGGTGCGCACCGCGTGAGTGAGCTGTTGGGTGTGGCGGTACTGGGTGCCGGACACATGGGAGCCGACCATGTACGCCGCTTGGACCGGGCGGTGAGCGGCGCCAGGGTCGCCGCCGTGGCGGATCCCGACACCGGTCGCGCCCAGGAGGCCGCGGCCGGCATCGACGGTGCGTCGGTCCACACCGAGGCGGCGGCCGCGCTCGACGCGCCCGGGGTGGAGGCCGTACTGATCGCCTCCCCAGGCCCCGCGCACGAGGAGGCCCTGCTCGCCGCGTTCGCCCGGGGCCTGCCGGTGCTGTGCGAGAAGCCGCTGGTGCCGGAGTCGGCCGGGGCGCTGCGGGTGATGGAGGCGGAGGTGCGGCTCGGGCGGCGGCTGACGCAGGTCGGGTTCATGCGCCGGTACGACGCCGAGTACCGGCGTCTCAAGTCGCTGCTGGACAGTGGCCGGCTGGGCCGCCCGCTGATGCTGCACTGCACTCACCGCAACGTCTCCTCGCCGCCCGGCTTCACCTCGGCGATGCTGGTCAACAGTTCCGTCTCGCACGAGATCGACGCCGCGCGCTGGCTGCTGGGGCAGGAGCTGACGGCGGTGACCGTGCTGCGCCCCGGGTCGTCCTCCACCGCGCCCGAGGGGCTGATCGACCCTCAGTTCGTCCTCTTCGAGACGGCCGACGGCGCCCTGGTCGACGTCGAGGTCTTCGTGAACTGCGGGTTCGGCTACCAGGTGGCGTGCGAGGCGGTGTGCGAGTCGGGGAGCGCGCGGATCGGGGACGAGCGCTCCATGGCCGTGACGACGGCGGGCGCCCGGCACGACGAGGTGGCGCAGGACTATCTCGTACGCTTCGCCGACGCCTACGACCGCGAGGTCCAGGCCTGGGTGGACGCCACTCGGGCCGGCCGGGTCACCGGGCCCGGGATCTGGGACGGGTACGCGGCCTCCGCCGTCGCCGAGGCGGGAGTCCGGGCACTGGAGAGCGGTGCCCGGGTGGCCGTCGAACTCGCCCCGCGCCCGGATCTCTACGCCTGACCGGGCCACCGGCCCACCGGCGACGGACGGACGCGGGCGGCGGGGCGCCCGCTCCCTGGCGCCTGGGGTCATCTTGTTACTCACTGTCGCGAGTGTGATAGGTTCTAACACACCTGGCCTTCGCAAACCGACACGAAGAGGCGACGACATGGCCGCAGAAACCCGGACCGGGACCGGCCCGCGCGACCGGTTCCGCGCACAGGTGCGCCAGGAGGTGAAGACGGCGGCACTGCGCCAGCTCGCCGAGGGCGGCCCGGAGGCGCTGTCGCTCAACGCGATCGCCAAGCAGCTGGGCATGACGGGCCCCGCGCTCTACCGCTACTTCGCCAACCGCGACAGCCTGCTGACCGAACTCGTCGTCGACGCCTACGGGGACCTGGCGTCGGCCCTCGCCGGTGCCGCCGAGGCCGGCCCGGGCGACCCCGCCGGCCGCCTGACCGGACTGGTCCATGCCTACCGGGCCTGGGCGCTGGCCGAGCCGCACCGCTACCGCCTGCTCTTCCGTGCCCCGCTCCAGGGGTACGACGCCCAGGCCTCGCGCCTGGTCGAGGCCTCGCAGTCCGCCATGACCGTACTCCTGGACGCGGTGGGCGCGCTGGCCGCCGAGCCGGAGCCGCGGGAACCGCGAGGCGCGGCGGCGCAGTTCCAGGAGTGGCGGGAGCGGCACGGCTTCGAGGACGTACCGGAGGCCGTCGCCGCGCGCGCCACGATGCTGTGGGCCCATCTGCACGGCATGGCCGCCCTGGAGATCGAGGGCAACTTCGCCTCGATGGGCATTGATCCGTCCTATCTGTACGACGCCGAGGTGGCGGACTTCGCACGCTCCCTCTGAACGCGCTCCGGGCACTCGCACACCTGACCCTCGAACAGCAGAATGAAGGCGCCGCGCGACACCGTCCCTGCCCCTCAAGTCACGTACGGTCTCTACGACTTGACCCCGGACGACGACTACCGCATCGGGACCGGTCACCCACTCCGGGAGGACTGCGGCATATACCAGAAGCACGCCCGTATCGGGTGTTGCCAAATCCCTTACAGCGCGTCGCGGGCTGTGCGACAGTCGTAGCGGTCCTTCCCTCACCGAGGTCGTACCGTCCCGCATCGGAGTACGTCATGCCACCCCATCTCTCTGCGGACCGCTCAGCCGCCCAGCCGCCCAGCCGCGGCACGGTCGACGCGCTCATCTCGCAGACGCGGCGCCTGCGCGGCGAGGTGGACGCCGTACGGCGTGAGGCACCCGCGGACGAGGAGGACCCGCACGGTCGCTGGCAGCGCGCGCTGTGCAATCTCGCTCTGCATCAACTGAACGACCTGGACTCGCACTTGGCACAGTTGCGGGACGGCCCGTCGGAGGCGCCCGTCCCACCGGTGGCCCCCGCCGCCGGCCGGACCGCGACGGCCGCGCCCCGGCCGGGCTCACTGCTGAGCCGGGTCGGCAGCGCCGAGTGGAACCTGCTGACGGACGAGGCCAGTTGGTCCGGTGAGCTCTACCAGATCCTGGGCCGCGACGCCGCCGCTCCCCCGCTCACTCTCGACGAACTGCCCTCGCTGGTCCTGGACGAGGACCGGCCGATGCTGACGACGATGGTCACCGACTGCCTCATCGACGCCAAGCCCATCGACGGGGAATTCCGCATCACGCGCCCCGACGGCTCAGTGCGGACCGTGCACATGATGGGTGAGCCCGTACTCGACCCCGACGGCAGCACCGCGTCGATGTGGGCCGTGCTGCGCGACGTCAGCGAACTGCGCCGCAGCCAGCGGACGGTGGGCGAGACCGGCGAATCCCTCCAGCGCCGGCAGCACGTCGCGCAGACCGAGCACCGGCTCGCTCTCGAACTCCAGGAGGCCGTACTGCCGCCCTGGCGCGGCTCCCTGCGTTTCCCGCGCCAGGGACCCCGGGCGCTGGACGTGGCGGCTCACTACCTCCCGTCGTCGGCCGGCGCGCCGATCGGGGGCAACTGGTACGACGCTCTCGAACTCCCCGACGGCGAGACCTTGTTGAGCGTCGGCGATCTGACCGGCCATGGGGTCACCGCGACGTCGGGCATGGCGATGCTGCTCGGCGCCCTGCGCGGGATGGCGGTCGCGGGCACCCGGCCCGGTCAACTCCTCTCCTGGCTCAATCAGTTGCTCGACGTCACCGTCCAGCCCGCCCTGGGCAGCGCCGTCTGCTGCCGCTACCTCCCGGCGACCCGCACCCTCAGCTGGGCCCAGGCAGGACACCCCGCCCCGCTGCTGTACCGCGACGGGACGGGGCGCACGCTGACCGCACCGGACGGCGTGCTGCTGGGAGCCACCTCCGGAGCCGTCTACGGGCAGGCCGAGGAAAGCCTCCGCGTGGGCGACCTGCTGCTCCTGCGCACCGAGGGCCTGATCCCCCGGCGTTCACAGGCCCAGCGCCCGGACGAGGCCGAGGGCGAGGGCGGAGTGGCGGCCGTCCAGAGGCTGCTCGACCTGGCCCCACGCTTCGGCGAGGCCCGTACGGCCCAGGACTGTATTCGGATGGTTGTCGAGGAGTTCGGCGGAGCCGAGCGCGAGGACGACGCCTGCGTGCTCATCGCCCGGATCGGGTCCTGACGGCGACCGACGCCGTTGTCAGCCGAGCCGCCGAGTCGCGGCGGGCGCCGAACACCCGCCCGCGCGAGGAGGCATGAAGGAAGCAAGCCCCCTAGACGCGCGCGCTGTCGCCGCGCCTGGGCTTGAGCGAACCCTTCGGCAGCGCGAGTTTGATCTGCTCCCGCAGATCGCTGATCTTCGGATAGCTGGAGTACTGCCCGGTGAGCCGGTACATCTCGCGCAGCCGGTCCCAGGTGCGATGGGAGGAGTTGGAGCCCATCGACGTCAGGGCCAGTCGCGCGTAGCGGTCGGCCTGTTCGGGATCGTCGGCGATGAAGCAGGCCGACGCGAGCGAGATGTGGTCGAAGATCTTCGACCGGTCCCGCCCCGACTCCCGCAGCTTCAGCGCTTCCTTGGCGTGCCGCTGCGCGGTCGCCGCGGCGGCCGGCTCGTGCTCGGCCAGGGTGCGGTAGGCGAGCGCCTGCATGCCGTGCATGTCGGCCTCGTCGAACAACTGCATCCAGCTGGGCGGCGGTACGTCACCGCGGTCGGAGACGAACAGGTCCTCCGCCATGCCCAGGGTGCGTCGCATGGCCTGGCCCTTGCCCATGGACGCCTGCGCCCAGGCCTCGATGGTGTGCAGCATCGCCCGCGTACGCGGCAGCACCTCGTCGCCGGAACCGGACTTGGCGAGCTTCATGAGGTCGAGCGCGTCGTCGGGCCGGCCCAGGTGCACCATCTGGCGGGCCGCCCGGGAGAGCGCCTCCCCCGCGCGAGGCCGGTCGCCGCCCTCGCGGGCCGCGTGGGCCGCGATGACGAAGTACTTCTGCGCCGTGGGTTCGAGGCCGACGTCGTGCGACATCCAGCCCGCGAGGACGGCGAGGTTGGCGGCGACGCCCCACAGGCGCCGCTGTAGATGATCGGGGTGCCGGTAGGAGAGCATGCCTCCCACTTCGTTGAGCTGGCCCACCACGGCCTTGCGTTGCAGCCCGCCGCCGCGGGCCGCGTCCCAGGCCCGGAACACCTCGACGGAGCGCTCCAGTTCCTCGATCTCCTGCGACCCGATGGGGGCGGCCTCATAGCGGTCGAACCCGGCGGGGTCGGCGTGCAGGGGGTCTTCGAACTGCGGAGCGTCGGCCGCGAGGGCCGGATCGTTGCGGAGCCAGTCGTGCATGGCAGGGCTGAGTGCGGATCCCGCGGCGAGCGCGGCACCCGCGCCCACCAAGCCGCGTCGGTTGAGCATGAGGTCCATTCCCGTGAATTCGGTGAGGACCGCGGCGGTTCGGTCGGGCGCCCACGGCAGCACATCGGGATGTTCCACACTCCCGTCGCCTTGCCGTTTCCCCGTACGCCCGTGCCTGACCAGACCGAGGTCCTCGATGGTCACGACACGGCCGAGACGCTCGGTGAACAGAGCCGCCATCACCCGCGGCACCGGATCGCGCGGGATCTCTCCCATGTCGATCCACCGCCGCACCCGCGAGGTGTCCGTCGCCAGCTGGGGGTGGCCCATGGCCGCCGCCTGCCGGTTGACCAGCCTCGCGAGTTCACCCTTGGACCAGCCGGCCAGGCCGAACAGGTCCGACAGACGGGTGTTGGGTTGTCCGTTCACGTCAAGCCCCCAGGTTCTCGGCTGATTTCGACAGTAACCGCCTGTCAGTTGCTGAGCGACTATTCGCCAGGGTTCGCCAGGGTGCGCCAGATGGTGTGCCAGTGGACGTCGGGTGTCAGGTAGGAACGCGCCACCCCGACCCGGTTGCCAGGGACATTCCCCAGGATGAACCAGGCGGCCGGGGCGGGCAGCGCGGCAACTTGCAGGCACACGAAGGGATCTGTTTCGCCCATGTACACAGCATCGTCCTCCGTGTCCGCTCCGCCCCGGTCGTTGTACCCCCGCCCGGTGGGCAGCGGCCCTTATCTCGACCCCGCACGTCAGGCGGCCCCCGTACTCGGTGCCGGCCGGACACGGCGCGTGCCGGGGCTCGGCACCCAACCGCTCAGCGGGAGACTCGACTTGTCCGGCCCCCAGGGCGCCCAGCTGCGCACGGCGATCGCGTCGGTGCACCGGATCTGCCCGGAGTTCGCCCCGGTGCAGGTGCTGCGCCGCAGCGGACGCTCCGTGCTCCTCGTCGGCACGACGGGACGCAGCACGGCGGTCGCCAAGTGTTTACTGGATCCCTCCCCCGTCTGGGCCGAGCGGATCCGGCACGAAATAGCTGCATACCGTCTGTTCGTCCGGCACCGCCCGCCTGTTCGGGTGCCCCGGCTGATCGCGGCGGACCCGGACAACTGCACACTGGTGATCGAGCGCATGCCGGGCCGCGTGGCCGCGCTCCAGCGCCACCCCGTCGAGGCCCCACCCCGCACGGACATCCGCGCCGCGCTGAGCGCCATCTGCCGGCTGAACGCCTGGCGCCCGCCGGCCGGGACCTTCAACGCCCCGCTCGACTACGCGGAACGGATCTCCCGCTTCCATGAGCTGGGGCTGCTCACCGACCGCGACATGGGCGACCTCCAGAAGCTCGTGCACGGCATCGCGACGTCCTCCGGCCGCCAGGGCATGGGGCAGTTCTGCCACGGCGACGCCCTCCTGTCGAACATCCTTCTCTCACCGGCCGGTCCAGTGCTGGTGGACTGGGAGCACGCGGGCTGGTATCTGCCGGGCTACGACCTGGCGACGCTGTGGGCGGTCCTCGGCGACGCTCCCGTGGCGCGCCGTCAGATCAGCCAGCTCGCGCAGTCGGCAGGTCCGGCGGCACGGGACGCCTTCCTGGTGAACCTGATGATCGTCCTGACCCGCGAGATCCGTACGTACGAGATGGCCGTGCAGCGCTCCCTGCACGACGCGGCCCCGGCGGCAGCGGGCCCGGCGCACCCGGCTGCCGTGCCGTCCGGCGAGGAACAGCGGCTGCTGCTCAGGCGGCTGCACGACGACTGCCAGCTGGCCCGCCGGGCCGTACGCGCGGCGGTCGGCACTCGCTGAAGGGGGACGGAGGTCCGCGCTGCCGCCGCCTCACCGGCTCGGCGCGGACCTCCCTCATGCACGGCCCGACGACCGGAGCATTGGTCCATGCCACTGACGCCCCGCAGGCCGGGAGGCCGTCGCCACGAAACCACTTCACCCCACGCTGACATGGGAAATCGCCTCTTCCTGCGCATGATTGACGGATCGTCGAAGAGCCGGTAGCACTGACGCGTTCGGCTCTCGCTCGCCCCACCGCGCCCGACCGTCCCAGGAGGCTGCATTGCACCGGTCCGCCACCGAACCCAGGAGCACCACCAGGCACAGACGCGCGCGCAGATCCGCGGGAGCCGTCGCCTCGGCGGCGCTGCTGCTGCCGCTGCTCGGCGCGGCCCCTTCGAGCGCGGCCGGGGAGGTGCCCGCGAGCGGGTTGCAGCGGGCGTTCGCCGCCGCGGCCGACGAGTACCACGTTCCGCAGAGCGTGCTGCTCGCCGTTTCCTATCTCCAGTCCCGCTGGGACACACACGCCGGGGCCCCGAGCGTCACCGGCGGCTACGGTCCCATGCACCTGACCGACGCCCGCACGGCGATCGCCGCGACCCCGCATCACAGCGACGGCACGGAGGACTCCCGCGGCGACAGCTCGCGCCGCGCCCTCCTGCCCGACACACAGGTGCCCGCGAACTCCCAGCTGCCGACCCGGTTCAAGACACTGACGAAGGCCGCCGGTCTCACCGGCCTGCCGGCGGAGACCCTGCGCACCGACGCCACGGCGAACGTCGCCGGCGGCGCCGCGCTCCTGGCCGCCGCGCAGCGGGACCTGGGCGAGCCGCTGAGCGACGACGCCTCCGACTGGTACGCAGCGGTGGCACGCTTCTCGGGAGCGGACGACAGCACCACCGCGGCGACCTACGCCGACGACGCGTACGACGTGATGCGTACCGGTGAGCGACGCACCACGGACGCGGGCCAGCAGGTGACGCTCACCGCTCAGCCGGGGCTCAGCCCCGACACCGCGCAGCTGCGCCGCGCGGGACTGCGGACGGTCTCCGCCGACGGCACGGAATGCCCGCGGACCGTGTCCTGCGAGTGGATCCCGGCCCCGTACGCGGAGTTCGGCGACGGCGACTACGGCAACCACGACCTCGGCGACCGGCCCGCGTCGCAGAGCATCAAGTACATCGTCATCCATGACACGGAAGGCACCTGGGACGGTGTGCTGAACCTCGTCCAGGACCCGACCTATGTGTCGTGGAACTACACCCTGCGCTCGACCGACGGGCACATCGCCCAGCATGTGAAGGCCAAGGACGTGGCCTGGCACGCGGGCAACTGGTACATCAACGCGAAGTCGATCGGCCTGGAGCACGAGGGCTTCCTCACCGCGCCCGACACCTGGTACACCGAGGAGATGTACCGGGCCTCGGCCCGTCTGGTGCGCTACCTCGCCCGGAAGTACGACATCCCGCTGGACCGCCAGCACATCCTCGGGCACGACAACGTGCCGGGGCCCACGACCTCCACCATCCCGGGCATGCACACGGACCCGGGCCCGTACTGGGACTGGCAGCACTACTTCACGCTTCTCGGGCACCCGTTCCACCGCACGTTCGGCAAGGTCGGCGGCCTGGTGACCGTACTGCCCGACTTCGACGCGAACCAGCCGCTGTACACGGGCTGTGTCACCAAGGGCGAGCCCTGCGCGGCGCACGGATCGAGCGAGGTGCGCCTCTACTCCCAGCCGGACGAGAGCTCGCCGCTGATCCAGGACATCGGCCTGTATCCCAAGGGCGACGCCTCGACGACCGGCGTGAACGACGTCGCCTCGCGTGTCTCCACCGGGCAGCGGTACGCGTTCGCCGGCAGGGACGGCGACTGGACGGCGATCTGGTACCTGGGCCGGAAGGCCTGGTTCGAGAACCCGCGCGAGCAGCCGACCGCGGTGCGGGCGTCGGGTCCTGCGGTGACGCCCAAGGAGGGTCTGGCGGAGATCCCCGTGTACGGCAGGGCGTACCCGGAGAAGGAGGCGTACCCGGCGGGCGTTCCCGTCCAGGCCGTCTCGCCCCTGCCCTACAAGATCCTCGCCGGCCAGCGCTACGCGGCCGGTGACAAGGTGCCCGGCGAGTACTTCTACGCGCCGACCTTCGACACGGCCCCGCACCGGGTCGTGATCGGTACGGACATGTACTACGAGATCCAGTACGGGCACCGGGTGGAGTTCGTGCGGGCGGCGGACGTGGACCTGGTTCCGTAGTCCGTCGGGCGGTTCGGGGCCGGGTCCGTGCGAGGCGGGCCCGGCGTCCGGACGGCTGAAGACAATGACACCGGCAACCGACCAGGGAAAGTGCCGTCGAGAACAGGTTCGGCCGTGGTCCACCCAGTTAACGACATGTAACCGCGCCCCAGCTCTCCGTACGCTCTGATGGGCCGTTCACGCAACACGGCACACCCTGGGGCGGGCATGGGCAACTTCGTCAATGAGACTTCAACGCGGCCGGCGGGTGCGGCGGCCCCCCGGCGGTGCGAGTGCGGGGGTGAGCCGCGCAACTACGCACCGGCGGGAGCGGAGGAAAGGTTTCGAGGTCTGCTGGAAGCCGCGCCCGACGCCATGGTCATCGTCGACGACACCGGCACCATCAGACTCGTCAACGCCCAGACCGAGGCCCTCTTCGGCTACACCCGTGAGGAGCTTCTGGGCCACCCCGTGGAACTCCTCGTCCCGGGCCGCTTCCGCGCCCACCACACCTTCCACCGCGACGGGTACACCGACAACCGCCAGGTGCGCCCGATGGGCGCGGAACTCGAACTGCACGGCCTGCGCAAGGACGGCACCGAGTTCCCTGTCGAGATCAGTCTCAGCCCGCTGGAGACCAGCGACGGGCTTCTCGTCTCCGCCGCCGTCCGCGACGTCAGCGACCGCAAAGCCGCCGAGGAAAGGTTTCGGGGTCTGCTGGAGGCCGCGCCCGACGCCATGGTCATCGTCGACGACACCGGCACCATCAGACTCGTCAACGCCCAGACCGAGGCCCTCTTCGGCTACCGGCGCGAGGAACTTCTCGGTCACCCCGTCGAACTCCTCGTGCCCGGCCGCTTCCACGCCCATCACCACGGTCACCGCAAGGGCTACTCCGACAACCGCCAGGTGCGCCCCATGGGCGCCGGACTCGAACTCCACGGCCTGCGCAAGGACGGCACCGAGTTCCCCGTCGAGATCAGTCTCAGCCCGCTGGAGACCACCGACGGGCTCCTCGTCTCCGCCGCCGTCCGTGACGTCAGCGAGCGCAAGCGCGCCGAGGCCCGCATCAACGAACTGGCCGGTCTCGTGGAGTCCTCGCAGGACGCGATCCTCGCGAAGACCCTGGACGGTCACATCACCTACTGGAACGCGGCGGCGCAACGGCTGTACGGCTACTCACGCACCGAGGTGATGGGCAAGCACGTGTCCCTGCTCGCGACCGTGGAGCGGCGCGGCGAGATCGACCTGCTGCTCGACCGGCTGCGCAGCGGTGAGAAGGTCGAGCATTTCGAGACCCTGCGGCTGACCCGCTCGGGGGCCCTGCTGGACGTGGACATCACGCTGTGGCCGACCCGTGACGCGGACGGCACGGTTATCGGCGCGTGCGCGATCGTCCGGGACATCAGCGACCGCAAGAAGGCCGAGGCGGAGCTGACCTTCCTCTACGAGCAGCAGCGGCACATCGCGCTCACACTCCAGCGCAGTCTCATGGGCACCCCGCCCGCCATCCCCGGTCTGACCACCGCGAGCCGCTACCGGCCGGCCACGCAGGGAGCGGGGGTGGGCGGTGACTGGTTCGACCTGATCCCGCTGGGAGCCGGCCGGGTCGGGGTGCTGATCGGTGATGTGATGGGCCGCGGTCTGGACGCCGCCGCCGTGATGGGCCAGCTGCGCTCGGCCGCGCACGCCCTGGCCAAGACCGGTATGCAGCCACGCCAGTTGATGCAGGCCCTGGAGGCCGTGGTCGGCGATCTGGATGTGCCCGACCAGCTCGTGACCTGCTGCTATCTGGTGATCTCCGCCGACGCGGGCGAGGTGACGGTCTGCTCGGCCGGGCATCTGCCGACCCTGGTCGCCACGCCCGCCGGCGCCCGGCCACTCCCCGCGCCGGTGAACGCGCCACTCGGTGTCGGCGGCATCCTCTACGAGCAGGCGACCTCGGTTGTCCCGCCCGGGGCGACGCTCGTCCTGTACACCGACGGTCTCATCGAGACACCCGGCAGTGACATCGAGGATCAGCTCACCGAGCTCACCACCACACTCACGGACCTGTTCGCCGAGGCGCCCGATCTTGAGGACGCCGCCGACCATGTGCTGTCCGCGCTGCTGCCCGACAGCAACGGTCACAACGACGACGTCACGCTGCTGCTCACCCGGCTCCCCGAGGGGCCCCTGGCCACCGTCAACACCGACCTGCCCGCGGCGCCCGAATCGGTGCCGGAGGGCCGCGCCTTCCTGAGCAAGGCGCTGACCGCCTGGGACTGCATTCCCGCCACGGACGACGCCCGGCTCCTGCTCTCCGAGGTGCTCACCAACGCCGTGCAGCACGCCCAGGGACCCATCGGCCTGCATCTGTGCCGCAGCGCGACCGATCTGACCGTGGAGATCAGCGACCGCAGCCCGCATCTGCCGCAGCCCCGTACGGCCGGTGAGAACGAGGAGTCGGGACGCGGGCTGATCCTGGTCCGCGCGCTCGCCGACAACTGGGGCGTACGTCCCACCGACGTGGGCAAGACGACCTGGTTCACCCTCAAACTCTGACGCCCGGCGGGGAGTTCGGCCTCAGCCCTGCTGGAAGAGTTCCGCCGGGAGCGGCTTCAGCAGCGCGTACAGGTCGTCGGTGATCGGACGGTCCCAGGCGGCGATGGTCACCAGGACGTTGTCGCTGCGGTCGAACTGGACGCAGGAGATACGGGTCTCGGAGAGCTTCAGCCGGCGCACGATCAGGAGGTTGTCACCCTGCATCACCGGCATGTCCTCGGTCCCGGTGACGGTGACCTCCTCGTTGTTCTCCAGCGCGATGAGCAGCTGGGCCACCTCGAAGGGGACCTCGTTCTCGGCGACGTCCCGGGCCTGCGAGCCCTCGGGCAGGTTGCCGATGATCATCGCGGGACCGCGGCCGCCGAACAGGTCGTAGCGCAGGAAGACGCCCTGGCAGCTGCCGTCGGGGGCGGGCAGCAGGCCCGCGCCGAGATTGCCGGGCCAGTCGCCCGGATCCATGGCCAGAACATCGAACTCGGGCCCGGCGGGCGTGGCGCTGCGGCGGCGGAGGAAGGACATGCCGCAATGGTACGTGCACGGGCGCGTACCGGGCCCCACGGGAGGCGTCCGCAGCGGGCCGCGGGCGCTGTGCGTGCGGGCCCGCGGGTGCCGCGTGTAGCGGGGGCCCGGCGCTGTGTGTGCCGGGCCCCGCTAGTGCTGCGTGTGCCGGAGTGCGGGGCGGCCCGCCGGCGTCAGGACGTGGCTGCCTGGTCTCCCAGTGCCGCCGCCAGTCCTCTGCGGTCGGTGCCGACCTTGCGGTACACCGCCGACAGGAGCCGGGTGACGGCGTGCTCGTCGATGTGCAGTTCCTCGGCGATCTGGGCCGGGGTCCGGTCCCGGGCGGTGAGCGCGGCGGCGGTGCGCTCGCGGGCGGTGAGGGTGTCCGTCTCGGTGCTGTGCAGACGGCGCGGCCGCAGTCCCGCCGAGGCCAGCTCGTCACGGGCGTCCTCGATCAGGCCGTCGGCACCGCACTGCACCGCCGCGTCGAGCCCGCGGTAGAGGTGCTCCGAGGCCTCCCTCGGGCGTCCGGCGCGGCGCAGCTCGGTGCCCAGGGCGACCAGGGAACAGGCCAGTTCGTAGGCGGCCGGGGAACGCTCCAGATGTCCGACGGACTCTTCGAGGAGCTGGACGCGGTCCGGTCCTGGCGAGACCTCGGCGGCGACGCGCAGGGCCTGGCCGATCGCGGAGGGGGCGCCGTACAGGCGGGCGCGGTTCACCGCTTCGAGTGCCGTGGCGACGGCCCGCTCCAGGGCGTCGTGGCTTTCGGCGTGGGCCAGGTGGAGCTGCCACGGGCACCAGGCGGGGTTGCGCATGCCGCGCGCGTCGAGGCGGCGGCCGGCGGAGGCGAGCTCGGTGGCGGCGTCCTTGACGAGACCTCGGGCGAGGAGGAGTTCGCCGTACACGGTCTGGGCGTCGGGGAAGGTGACGGCGGCCGAGAAGGGTGCGTGGAAGGCGTAGGCCTCGCCGGTGCGCGCGGCCTCCTCGACCTGGCCCCGGGCGAGCAGGACCTGGATGAGGGTGCCCACCGCGTACCAATGGACGGGCGTGCCCGGTCCGACGCGTTCGGCGAGCCTGAGGCCCGCGCGGACGAAGTCCTCGGCCTCGGCGAGACGGCCGCGGCGGAAGCGCACGTATCCGAGGATCGTGTAGCCGAAGGAGAGGTGGGCACCGTGCCAGCCCTGGGATTCGAAGTCGGCGATCCCGGTGGCGAAGAGTTCTTCGGTCCGGCCCGGACGGTCGGCGTACATGAAGGTCATGGCGACCAGGACCGGGACCTCGAAGCCGCGGTCGGCCTCGGCCCAGCCGAGGCCGCCGGCCAGGGCGCGCTCGGCGTGGTGGAGGGCGACGGGAGCGGGTTCGCCGCGCAGGGTGGCGTCCCAGGCGCGCAGTCCGATGACATAGCGCTCGGTGAGGTCGTGGCCGGTGAGCCGGTCGGCGAGACGGGCGAGCCGCCTGGACCGGACGGGCGAGTCGGGTTCGTCGGCGCGGAAGGCGTCCCACATGAACTGCTCGGACTGCATGCGCAGGCGTACCCGGGCGTCGCCGGTGACCGGGATCTCGCGGGCGAGGGTTTCGGAGGCCTCGGCGAGACGGTCGCTGTGCGCGAGCACCTGCGAGAGCCGGTAGACGATGTTGTGGCGCAGCTCGGGGTCGGTGATCGGTTCCTCGAGGGCGGCGCGCAGATGATTGACCGTGGTCGTCGGTTCGGTGAGCAGGGAGGCGCAGCCCAGTTCGTACAGGACGGCCGCGCGGTCCTCGAAGGGCGGCGGTTCGCGCAGGGCGCGGGCGAGGTAGCGGCGGGCGGCGTCGGGGGCTCCGGCGCGCTGGGTCTCGCGGGCCGCGGCGCGCAGTTGCTGGACGATCCAGGTGTCGCCGTCCGGGTGGGTCTCCATGAGATGGCGGGCGGCGGCGGCAGGGCCGAGGCCTTCGTCGATCACGCACCAGGCGGCCTGGCCGTGCAGGGCGACGCGGACGCTGCCGGGGATGTCGCGGTAGACGGCGGTGGCGATCAGCGGGTGGACGAATTCGAGGGGGTCGGCGCCGGTGAGGATGCGGGCGGTGCGCAGGGCGTCCGCCGCGTCGGCGGCCTCTTCCGAGCCGAGGCCAGCGACGGCGGCGGCGAGGGTGGGGTGGATCTCGGTGCCGAGCACGGCGCAGGCCCAGGCGAAGCGGACGGTCGCGGTGCCGAGGCGTTCCAGGCGGGCGACGATGCCGCTGCCCTTGACGGCGGCGGCGAGGTCGCGCAGGAGGTGCGCTCCGTCCTCGGTCGGGGTGAGGCCGCGGTCGAGGACCTTGGCGGTCAGCTCGACGGCCTCGAAGGGGTTGCCCGCGGTGACCGCCCAGCACTCGCGGCAGAACGCGTCGTCGGCCTGGGTGCCGAGGTCTTCCCTGACGAGCCTGGCGACGGCCGCGGCGCTGAGCGGTTCGAGGCCGATGGGGCGCTGTCCGGCACGACCGGGCAGTCCCCTGAACGCCTCGGCGTGCTCGGGGAGTTCGTCGGGGCGGTAGGCGACGACGAGGAGCAGGGGGAGTTGCTCGGCGCGGGGCGCGAACGCGGCGAGCCAGCTCAGTGATTCGGCGTCGGCCCAGTGCGCGTCGTCCAGCAGGAGCACCATCGGGGCGCGCTGCACGGCGAGGTGGGTGAGCACCCAGTCGAGTCCGGCGCGCAGGCCCTGCTGGTCGGGCGGGGCGCCCTCGGACGGCGCGCAGAGGCCGAGCGCGGGGCCGACGATGGCGTACCAACTACCCAGGGAGACGCGGAGTTCGGCCTCGGAGTATCCGGCGAGCTGCGGCTGGAGGAGCTGCCGGGCGACATGGAAGGCGACGCGCTGCTCCTGTTCTCCGCCGCGCGCGCTCAGCACGGTGCAGCCCTTGGCCGCGGAGCGCCGGCGGACTTCCCCGAGGAGGGTCGTCTTGCCGATCCCGGCCCGGCCGGCGAAGGCGAGGAGCGCGCCGCGGGGGCGGCCCGGAGGCTCGCCGGGTTCCTGGCGCAGGCCGACAAGGTCGCTCAACGCCTCGTCGGCGGCTGAGAGTTCACCCTCGCGCTCGAAGAGCGTCCGACGGCTGCGAAGGCTGCGTTGCCCCATGATCACCCCCTGCCACGATCGCGCGTCCGCGCGGGAGCGGATGCGCACCGTGACCTTCAGGCACCTCAGCGTACGCCCCGATCATCCACGGGGCAGCCCGTTCGCACGCTCCTGGTCGGAACCTCTCGCACGACGGCGGCGCCGCGGGAGAGCCGGACGGCGGGCAGCCTCCCGGACGCGTGGACCCGGGCCGCCGCCCCTCCACGTCCGGGGGGCGGGACGGACCGGCGGTCCTCGCTCTAGGTCAGGTCGAACTCCCCCTCGCGGGCCCCCGATACGAACGCCCCCCACTCCGCGGGCGTGAAGATCAGGGAAGGGCTCTGCGGGCTCCCACTGTTGCGCATCGCGATGAAACCCTCGACGAAGGCGATCTGGACATCTCCACGCCCTCGGCTGCTGGACTGCCAGTCGGCGTTGCTGAGGTCCAGCTCCGGCTTGTCCCAGCCCGCGAGCGGGTGCTGCTCGATGGTGCTCTCGGCCACGTCCGTGCTCCTCCCGGTTCGTCGTCCGCGGCCAGCCTAGCGATCGGTCCGTGCCGCGCACAGGCCATGTGGGAGGGACGGTCTCAGGAGGTGGGCGGCGCGGCGCCGACCAGCCACATCGAGAAGAACTGGGATCCGCCGCCGTAGGCGTGGCCGAGCACCCTGCGAGCCCCGTCGACCTGGTGCTCTCCGGCCTGGCCGCGCACCTGGAGGGCCGCTTCCGCGAAGCGGATCATGCCGGAGGCGCCGATCGGATTGGTGGAGAGGACACCGCCCGACATGTTGACGGGCAGGTCGCCCTCCAGTTCGGTCACCCCCGACTCGGTGAGCTTCCATCCCTCGCCCTCGTCGGCGAAGCCGAGGTTCTCCAGCCACATGGGCTCGTACCAGGAGAAGGGCACGTACATCTCGACCGCGTCGATGTCGCGGCGGGGGTCCGCGATCCCGGCCTGGCGGTACACGTCGGCCGCGCAGTCCTTGCCGGCCTGGGGGGAGACGAAGTCCTTTCCGGCGAAGAGGGTGGGTTCGCTGCGCATCGCGCCGCCGTGCATCCAGGCGGGCGGGCGCGGTGAACGGGCCGCTCCCGCACGGTCGGTGAGGACCATCGCGCAGGCCCCGTCGGAGGAGGGGCAGGTCTCCGAGTAGCGGATCGGGTCCCAGAGCATGGGCGACGCCTGGACCTTCTCCAGGGTGATGTCGTGCTCGTGGAGGTGCGCGTAGGGGTTCTTCAGCGCGTTGCGGCGGTCCTTGTACGCGACGAGCGAGCCGACCGTGTCGGGTGCGCCGGTGCGCCGCATGTAGGCGCGTACGTGCGGGGCGAAGAATCCGCCGGCGCCGGCGAGCAGCGGCTGCTGGAAGGGGACGGGCAGGGAGAGGCCCCACATGGCGTTGGATTCGGACTGTTTTTCGTAGGCGAGGGTGAGGACCGTGCCGTGGACGCGGCCCGCGACGAGGTTGGCGGCGACGAGGGCGGTCGATCCTCCGACGGAGCCGGCCGTGTGCACCCTGAGCATCGGTTTGCCGACGGCGCCGAGGGCGTCGGCCAGGTACAGCTCGGGCATCATGACGCCCTCGAAGAAGTCGGGCGCCTTGCCGATGACGACGGCGTCGATGTCGGCCCACGTCAACTCGGCGTCGGCCAGTGCCCGTTGGGCGGCCTCGCGGACGAGTCCCGCGATGGACACGTCCCGGCGTGCCGCCACGTGCTTGGTCTGGCCGATACCCACGACGGCCACGGGCTCCTTGCTCATCGGGCGTCCCCCTCGAGTACGGCGACCAGGTTCTGCTGGAGGCAGGGGCCGGAGGTGGCGTGGGCGAGCGCCCGGTCCGACTCCCCGCGGTGGACACGTGCGGCGGCCTCGCCGATGCGGATGAGCCCCGCCGCCATGATCGGGTTGGCGGCGAGGGCGCCTCCCGAGGGGTTGACCCGCACGCCGGCGTCGAGTCGCAGCGCCTTGCGCAGGACGACTTCCTGGGAGGTGAAGGGTGCGTGCAACTCAGCCGTGTCGACGGGCCGTTCGAACGCGCCCGCCCGTTCGGCGGCCAGCCGTGCGGACGGTGAGTCGGTCAGGTCCCGTACACCGAGGGAGTGCGCCTCGATGCGGTGGTCGATGCCTCTGATCCAGGCGGGCCGCTCGCACAGTTCCCGGGCCCGGTCCCCCGCGGCGAGGATCACGGCGGCGGCACCGTCGCCGATGGGCGGGCAGTCGCCGGTGCGCAGCGGCCGTACGAGGTAGTCGCCGTGCGGCACCGAACCACGCAGCTGCGCGTGGGAGTTCGAGGTCGCGGAGGTACGGCTGCGGGCGGCGACGGAGGCCAGCTCCCCTTCGTCGGTCTCGCCCGCGTCGATGAGCGCCCGCGCCTGGAGCGCGGCGAGGGCGACCGAGTCGGGCCACAGCGGGGCCACGTAGTACGGGTCCAGCTGCCGGGTCAGGACGTCGCGTAGGGAGCCGGGCGAGGACTTGCCGTAGGAGTACACGAGCGCGGTGTCGGCGTCCCCGGTCAGCAGTTTGGTCCATGCCTCGTACAGCGCCCAGGCGCCGTCCATCTCGACGTGCGACTCGGAGATCGGGGGCCAGGCGCCCACTCCGTCGAGCGCCATGGTGAAGGAGAACGCGCGGCCGGCGAGGTAGTCGGAGGAGCCGGAGCAGGTGAAGCCGATGTCGCCGGCCCGCAGACCTGTCCGGTCGAGGACCTCGTGCAGGACCGGGAGCAGCATCTCCACCTCGGAGAGCTCGTCGGAGGTGCGCCGGTGGTCGCTCTGCGCGAAGGCGACGACGGCGATGTCCCTGATGGCCTCCATCTACAGCATCTCCTTGTACGTCTCGTAGTCCGCGTCCGGTTCTCCGGTGGGCCGGTAGTGGTCGGGATGGCGGCCGCCCTCGGACCACACGGGCTCCACGCGCAGGCCCATGCGGACCTCGTCGTAGGGGATGCCGCCGATCCGGCCGTGCAGCGCGAGTCCGGCGCCGTCGAGGGCGATGTGCGCGTATACGTAAGGGACTTCGATGTCGAGGTTCTTCGCCTTGATGTTGACGATGCAGTACGTGGTGACGGTGCCGCGCGGGCCGACCTCGACCTGTTCGGAGGTGGCCACCCCACAGGTGGGGCAGGCGCCCCTCGGCGGGACGTACACCTTTCGGCACGAGGGGCAGCGTTGGCCGACGGTCCGGCGCTCCGCGAGACCCGCCATGTAGGCGGTCTGGGCGCGGCCCGGCGAGTAGACGTAGTCGAGCCGCGCGGGGGCGACGATCCCGGTCACCATGTCCTCGAACAGGCCGTCGCGGCCCGTGGGTTGCACGGCCGCCCCCTCGTACGGCTCGAAGCAGGCGATGTCGGTGATCGCGCCGGAGCGCTCGGGGGCCCAGCGGACGCGCACGCGCATCCCGGTGCGCACGGCGTCGGGGCCGGAGGCGTCGAGGGCGTGCAGCAGGGCGGTGTCGGCTCCGTCGAGTCTGACCAGCACCCAGGCGAAGGGGGTTCCGAGGGGCTGGCCGCGCCGGGGTTCGTGGTTCCAGGCCCAGGTGGTGACGGTGCCGGTGGGGGCGACCTCGACGAGGTCGCGTAGCTCCTCGGCGGTGACGGGGTCGTACTCGACGGGCGGGACGAGGGTGCGTCCGTCGGCGGTCGTTACGCCGAGGACGACCCGCTCGCGCAGGCCCGTGAGGAAGGCGCTCTGCACGGGTCCGAGCGATCGGGTGAAGGGGAACTCGACGACGAGGGGGGCTTTGAGGACTTCGGGCATCCCGGATCTCTCCTTCCAAGGGCCGGACGTGGCCTGTCCGCTGCTCGGACAGGACGCGCCCGGGGCCGGGCTTGCGGGTCAGGCGCGTCGGTAGACGGGCGGGCGCTTCTCGGCGAAGGCCCGGGAGCCCTCCTTGGCGTCGGCGGTGTCGAAGACCGGCCAGCCGCGCCGGAGTTCGGCGGCGAGGCCGTCGGTCTCGGTGAGTTCGGCGGTCTCGTACACGGACGCCTTGACGGCCTCGACTGCGAGCGGACCGCAGGCGTTGATCTGCTCGGCGACGGCCAGCGCCTTGTCCAGCGCGGTGCCGTCGGGCACCACATGACCGATCAGTCCGATGCCCGCGGCCTCCTGAGCCGTGTACGGGCGTCCCGTGAGCAGCATTTCGAGGGCGTGGGTCCGCGGGATCTGGCGTTGCAGCCGCACGGTCGAACCGCCGATCGGGAAGAGACCGCGCCTGACCTCGAAGAGCCCGAAGGTCGCCGAGGCTCCCGCCACCCGGATGTCGGTGCCTTGGAGTATCTCGGTGCCGCCCGCGACGCAGTGGCCCTCGACGGCCGCGATCACCGGCTTGCGGGGGCGGTGGTGGCGCAGCATGGCCTTCCAGTGCAGATCGGGGTCGGCCTTGAGCCGGTCCCGGTACTGCTCGCCCTCCATGCCCCGGCCGGCCAGCGCCTTGAGGTCCATCCCGGCGCAGAAGGCACCGCCGGCGCCGGTGAGCACGATCGAGCGGATCGCGTCGTCCTCGTCGGCCTCGACCCAGCCGTCGTACAGGCCGACCAGCATCGGCAGCGAGAGCGCGTTCCTGGCCTCTGGCCTGTTGAGCGTGAGCACCAGTGTGGCGCCTTCGCGCTGCACGGTGAGGTGTTCCGTACCACCCATTGCCGTCCTCCCGTCTCGGATGCGAGAACAGGTTGCAGGAGGCGTCGAGCCAGTACAAGGGTTTTCTGACAGACAGTCAGATTTATTGCGCCGGGACTCTTCCCACTTGGGCCGGGCTTTGCTCTGATGACCGTCGGGTCCGGGGCGGACACCACTCCGGGAACACACGGCCACGGACGCGCACGGTCAGGAGGAACGGTGGAGTACAACCTTGCCGACCTGTTCGAGTCGGTCGTCGACGTGGTCCCGGACCGCGAGGCCCTCGTGTACATCGACCACCCGGGCACGGGCGCCGAGCGCCGTCTGACATACGCGCAGCTGGACGCGGCCGCGAACCGGGTCGCGCACCATCTGATCGACAGCGGGATCCGCCCCGGCGAGCATCTGGGCCTCCACCTGTACAACGGCGTCGAATACCTCCAGACGGTGCTGGGCTGCCTGAAGGCGCGGATCGTCCCCGTCAACGTCAACTACCGGTACGTGGAAGAGGAATTGGCCTACCTCTATCAGGACGCTGACCTGGTGGCGCTGGTCTTCGACGCGGAGTTCACCGACCGGGTGGCGGCGGCACGGCCGCGGGCGCCGCGGCTGCGGCACCTCGTTCGGGTGGGCGCCGCCGCGCCTGTGGCGGGTACGGGGGACGGCGTGGGTGCGGCTGATGGGGTGGGCGCCCCGGGGGCGGTGGACGCCCTGGACACGGTGGACCCGGTGGACGCCGCCGGTGCGGCTGACATGGCGGATGCCCCCGGTGCGGCGGACGTGGTGGACTTCGGCGACGCCGAGGCCGCCGGTTCGCCCCTGCGCGGGTTCCCTCCGCGTTCCGCGGACGACCAGTTCATCATCTACACCGGTGGCACGACGGGGATGCCCAAGGGCGTGATGTGGCGGCAGGAGGACCTCTTCTTCGCCGGTCTCGGCGGCGGTGCGCCGACCGGTGATCCGGTCACGAAGCCGCAGGAGCTCGCCGAGCGCGTCGCGGCGGGTGGCGCCGGGATCACCTTCTTCCCCACTCCCCCGCTGATGCACGGCACCTCGACGCTGACCGCGTTCATCGCCTTCAACTTCGGCCAACGCGTCACGATCCACCGCAAGTTCGTGCCCGAGGAGGTCCTGCGGACGATCGAGAAGGAGAAGGTGACCAGCGTGTCGCTGGTCGGCGACGCGATGCTGCGGCCCCTGATCGACGCCTTGAGCGGCCCCCTCAAGGGCACGGACTGTTCCGCCCTGTTCAGCGTGTCCTCGTCCGGCGCGATCATGTCGGACACCGTGCGCGAACAGTTCCAGGCACTCGTCCCGAACGTGATGCTCCTCAACAACTTCGGCTCCTCGGAGTCTGGCTTCAACGGCACCGCGACGCCCGACTCCGGCCCCGAGCGCGGCTTCCGGATACGCGTCAACGCCCGTACACAGGTGGTGGATCCGGTGACCCACGAGCCGGTCGCGGTCGGTGAGCCCGGCCGGGTCGCGCAGCGCGGCCACGTACCCCTCGGCTACTACAACGACCCCGGAAAAACCGCCGAGACGTTCTTCCGCAAGGGCGAGGAACGCTGGGTCCTCCTCGGCGACATGGCCACGGTCGACGAGGAGGGCATCGTCGTCGTCCTGGGCCGCGGCTCGCAGTGCATCAACACCGGCGGCGAGAAGGTCTATCCCGAGGAGGTCGAACAGGCCCTGAAATCACATCCGGACGTGTACGACGCCCTCGTCGCCGGAGTGCCTGACCCGAAGTGGGGCAGTCACGTGGCAGCCGTCGTCCAGCTCCGCGAGGGCGCACCGGTCTTGTCGCTCGACGACATCCAGGCGCACTGCCGCGCCCGGCTGGCCGGATACAAGGTTCCCCGCCAGCTGGTGATCACGGACTCCGTCCAGCGCTCGCCGAGCGGCAAGGCCGACTACCGGTGGGCGCGGGAGGTGGCGGTGGTGGCGGACCGCCAGCCGCCTCCGGCGTCATCCGGGTGATCCCGGCGACATACTCTGTGCGCGGCCGGCCTCCGCCTTGAACAAGAGGTGACGGCAGGCCGTATGGGGAATGACGGAACAGCATCCGTCGTACCAGCACCGGGTTACGCACGGAAGGACCTTCGGGTGTCGCACCACACGCATCCTCGTCAACTGCCGGATGCCGACGCGGGTCCGGACCCCGACGCCACGGCGGCGGACGGCACCCGGGGGAACTCCGGAACGGGCGAACAGACCGGGGCGCACGAGAGTCCTGGAACGGAAGCCGGAACGGAAGAGCGGGCCAAGGAGGCGGCCGGCGACGAGGCCGCCGCCGAATCCACCGGCCCGCACCCCGCCGACGACGAAGCCACGGTCCCGCATCCCGCCGACGACGAACCCGTCGTCTCGCGCTCCGCCACCGAGGACGAACCCACCGCCTCGCACCCCGCCGAAGCCACCGCGTCGCGCCCCGCCGACGACGAGGAGGCCTCCGCCTCGCGCTCCGCCGACGACAAGGACGCCGCCGGCTCACGTCTCGCCGCCGCCGAGGACGCCTCAGACCCGCACCCCGCCACCGACGACGGGCCCACCGGCGCAGAGGCCCTCGACGACGAGACAACCAACTCGCACTCCCCGACCGCCGACGACGCCTCCGGCTCACGTCCCGCCGCCGACGAGGAACCCAACGGCCGGCAGGCCACGGCCGACGACGAAACGACGACCGAGGCCGCGGACGGACATCCCGCCGGACCCGGCTCCTCGGACGACGGCGAGCCCACCGCGGACGCCGCCTCCCCCGCCCGCCCCGGCTGGTTCGGCTGGCGCCGTCGTTACCCAGTGGCCGCGCGCGTCGTGCGGGTGGGCACGACCGTCCTCGCCGGTGCGCTGGTGCTCACCGTGCTCCTCGTGCCCAACCGCCTCGACTGGATGTCCGTCCAGGCGTTCCTCCGTCTCCCGGTCGAGGCGGTCTTCCTCGCGGCCGTCCTGCTCGTCCTGCCGTCGCGGGCGCGGCGGATCACTGCCGGAGTCCTCGGAGTGCTCCTCGGGCTCTCCGCCGTCCTGAAGTGCCTCGACATGGGCTTCCGCGAGACCCTGGCCCGGCCGTTCGACCTGGTCTTCGACTGGGTGCTGCTGAGCGACGGGGCGGACTGGGTGAAGGACTCGTTCGGGCGCTCGGGCGAGATACTCGCGGTGGCCGGGGTGATCGTCCTGGTCGTCGCCGTGCTCGCTCTCAGCGTGCTCGCGATGATGCGGCTGGCGAACGCGCTGGCCCGGCGCCGCACCGCGGCCGTACGCACCACGCTGGTCCTGGGCGTGGCGTGGGTCGCCTGCTTCACGCTGGGCGTGCAGTTCGGCGGGGTCACGTTCGCCACCAAGGGCTACGCCCAGTATCTCTCCAACCGTGTGCAGTACGTACGCGACGGTCTCGGTGACGCCGACGTCTACAAGAAGCAGATGGCCGTCGACGCCTTCGCCCACACTCCGTCCGACCAGCTGCTGACCGGGCTGCGCGGCAAGGACGTGATGCTCACCTTCATCGAGAGCTACGGCCGGGTGGCCATCGACGATCCGACGATGGGACCGGAGGTCGACGCGACACTCAAGGCGGGCGGCGCCCGGCTGAAGGCGGCCGGTTTCTCGGCGCGCAGCGGCTGGCTCCGGTCGCCCGTGACGGGCGCCGGCAGCTGGCTCGCCCACTCGACGTTCCTGTCCGGCACCTGGGTCAAGAACCAGCAGCGATACCGGTCCCTGACCACCAGCGACCGCGCGACCCTCACCAGCTATTTCCAGAAGACCGGCGCCTGGCGGACCGTCGGTATCGTCCCGGGCGTGCGCAAGGCCTGGCCCGAGGGCAAGTACTTCGGCCTCGACCACATCTACGACTCGACGCACCTCGGCTACCAGGGCCCGTACTTCAGCTGGACCCCGGTGCCGGACCAGTTCAGCCTGGAGTCCTTCCAGAAGCTGGAGCACGGCAAGAAGAACCGGGACCCGATCATGGCGGAGATCATTCTCGCCTCCAGCCACAATCCCTGGTCCCCCATCGCCCACACGATCGACTGGAAGGACCTCGGGGACGGCTCGGTCTTCTACAAGATCAAGAAGGAGGGCACCGACCCCACGGAGGTCTGGAAGAGCTCGAAGCGGGTGCGGACCGAGTACCGCAAGGCCATCCAGTACTCCCTGGACAGCCTGACCCAGTGGGTCCAGCGCTACGGCGACGACAACACCGTCCTCGTCTTCCTCGGCGACCACCAGCCCGTCCCGACGGTCACCGGCGGCACCTCGAACAAGGACGTGCCGGTCACCATCGTCGCCCGCGACCCGAAGGTGCTGGACCGCGTCTCCGACTGGGGCTGGACCGAAGGGCTCAAGCCCGCGGCCGACGCGCCGGAATGGGCGATGAACAAGTTCCGCGACCGCTTCATGACGGCGTTCGGCCCGAATCCGGGCTCGACGGCCGCGACCACGTCGCACTGACCGTCCCACGGCCGGCCGGGCGCCCTCCCCGCTCCTGCGGGGATCCCCGGCCCGGCGTCGGGCGTCCGACCCGAACCCAGCGGGCCCGCAGCCTCCCCGGCTGCGGGCCCGCCGCGCTGCGCCGCCGGTCCGGACGCGGATCCGCGGGACCCCGCCCATTGACCCCGGAGATTCACGAATCTAATCTGAGTTCGCATACATAGACAGCGTCTGCATACAGGGATGGGGCTCATGACAGGGTTCAGCGCGGATCCGGGCGGCGTGGTCCAGCGGCTCCGGGACGGCATGGCGAGCGGGGTACTGTCCTTCCCGCTCACGTGCTTCACGGAAGACGGCGACCTCGATCCGGAGTCGTACCGGACCTATCTGGCCGGCCGGCTGGCCACGGCCCCGGGCGCGGTGTTCCCCGCCTGCGGCACCGGCGAGTTCAGCGCGCTGGACGAGGACGAGTACCGCGCCGTCGTCACCGCGACGGTCGAGATCGCGGACGGCCGCATGCCCGTGGTCGCGGGCACCGGCTACGGCTGGGCTCAGGCGCTGCGGTTCGCGCGGATCGCGGAGGACGCGGGCGCGGACGCCCTGCTCGTCATGCCCCACTACCTCGTCGAGGCCCCCGAGTCCGGCCTGGTCGAGCAGCTGCGCCGGATCGCCGCCGGTACCCGGCTGCCGCTCATCGCCTATCAGCGCGGCCCGGTCGCGTTCAGCCCCGAGGGGCTGCGGGCCATCGCGGCGATCCCGGGCGTCGTCGGGCTCAAGGACGGACACAGCGACCTCGACCGGCTCCAGCGCCTGACCCTCGCCGCGCCGGACGGCTTCCTGTTCTTCAACGGCGCGGCCACCGCCGAGATCCAGGCCCGCGCGTACGCCACCGTCGGCGTCCCCGCCTATTCGTCCGCCGTCCACGCCTTCGCCCCCGAGATCGCCGGCGCCTTCTTCACGGCCCTGCGCGGCGGCGACGAGGCGACCGTGAACAAGCTGCTGAGCGACTTCTACGTCCCGCTCGTCGAACTGCGCGACAAGGTGCCCGGCTACGCCGTGTCCCTCGTCAAGGCCGCCGCCCGGCTGCGCGGCCTCCCCGTCGGCCCGGTGCGCGCGCCGCTCACGGACCCCGGCCCGGCCGACCTGGCGGCACTGGAGCGGATCCTCGACACCGGGCTGGCCCTCGCCGGAGCCGGGCGCCGGCCCGCCTGAAGCACGCGGGGGACGGCCCGGCAGGGCTCGGGGCGGATCACACCCTCTCCCGGCCCCGCGCCGTCATCCTGTGATCACCGGCACCCGTCGTCCCCGTACACAAGGATTCTGATGAAGAGCCAGCAACCGACGATCACCGAGTTCTCCGTCTACCCCGTCGCCGGACGGGACTGCATGGAGCTGAACCTGTCGGGCGCCCACGGCCCCTACTTCACCCGCAATGTCGTGGTCCTCAAGGACTCCGAGGGGCGGACCGGGCTCGGCGAGGTGCCGGGCGGAGAGAAGATCACCAGGACGCTGCGCGACGCGGAGCCGCTCGTCCTCGGCACGAAGGTGGGCGACTACCAGCGGGTCCTGGGCGAGATCGGGGACCGTTTCCGCGACCGCGACGCCGGTGGCCGCGGCGCCCAGACCTTCGATCTGCGCACGACCGTCCACGCAGTCACCGCCGTCGAGTCCGCCCTGCTCGACCTCCTCGGCCAGCACCTCGACGTACCCGTCGCCGCCCTCCTCGGAGACGGGCAGCAACGCGACCGGGTGAGGGTGCTCGGCTACCTCTTCTTCGTCGGCGACCCGGACCGCACGGACCTGCCGTACGTCCGCGAGAGCGGTTCGGACGTGGACTGGTACCGGCTGCGGCACAAGGAGGCACTCACGCCCGACGCGATCGTCCGGCAGGCCGAGGCCGCCCACGAGCTCTACGGCTTCCGGGACTTCAAGCTCAAGGGCGGTGTCCTGGAGGGTGCCGAGGAGGTACGGGCCGTACGCGCGCTGAAGGACCGCTTCCCCGGGGCGCGCGTCACCCTCGACCCCAACGGTGCCTGGTCGCTGCGCGAGGCGATCGAGCTGTGCGGGCCCCTGGTGGGCACGCTCGCCTACGCCGAGGACCCCTGCGGCGCCGAGGACGGCTATTCGGGACGGGAGATCCTGGCCGAGTTCCGCCGGGCGACCGGACTGCCGACGGCGACGAACATGATCGCCACGGACTGGCGGCAGCTGACCCACGCCCTGGCGCTCCAGTCGGTCTCGATCCCGCTCGCCGACCCGCACTTCTGGACCATGCGGGGCTCGGTGCGCGTGGCCCAGCTGTGCAACGCGATGGGCCTGACCTGGGGCTGCCACTCGAACAACCACTTCGACATCTCGCTCGCCATGGTCACCCACTGCGGCGCCGCGGCGCCCGGCCCGTACAACGCCCTCGACACGCACTGGATCTGGCAGGAGGGTCTGGAGCGGCTCACGGTCGCCCCGCCGCGCATCGTCGACGGCGAGATCGCGCTGCCGGACGCACCCGGTCTCGGCGTCCGGCTGGACATGGACCGGCTGCTGGCGGCGCACGAGCTGTACCTGAAGGAGGCGCTCGGCGCCCGTGACGACGCGGTCGCCATGCGTCACCTGGTCCCCGGCTGGGAGTTCGACCCCAGGCGCCCCGCCCTGGTCCGCTGAACCGCCCCCCGGCTCCCGCTCCGCAAAAAGCGCCGCCGACCCCTTGCACTGACCACGGACACCTAATTACTGTCCGGAAAGGAACGACCGAATGATCGGTCGTCCGGTATGGCATGTTTGGCGAGGGAGAGGGCGCGATGGCGGGCTCGACGGACTCGAAGGGCCTGCTCGACGCGGGCGAGCGGCTGGACCCGGAGGAGCTGCGGGCGCTCCAGCTGGAGCGGCTGCGCGCGTCGCTGCGGCACGCGTACGAGAACGTCCCCTTCTACCGGGAGTCCTTCGACAAGGCCGGACTGCGCCCCGACGACTGCCGTTCGCTCGCCGACCTGTCCCGGTTCCCGTTCACGGTGAAGGCGGATCTGCGGGAGAACTATCCGTACGGGATGTTCGCCGTGCCGCAGGACCGGATCCGCCGTCTGCACGCGTCGAGCGGGACGACCGGGCGGCCCACGGTCGTCGGCTACACGGAGAACGATCTGTCCATGTGGGCCGACATGGTGGCCCGTTCGATCCGCGCGGCGGGCGGCCGGCCCGGCGACAAGGTCCATATCGCCTACGGATACGGGCTGTTCACCGGCGGACTCGGCGCCCACTACGGTGCGGAGCGCCTCGGCTGTACGGTGATCCCGGCGTCCGGCGGCATGACGGCACGTCAGGTCCAGCTGATCCAGGACCTGAAGCCCGAGATCATCATGGTGACACCGTCGTACATGCTGACCCTGCTGGACGAGTTCGAGCGGCAGGGCGTCGACCCGCGCGGCACCTCGCTGCGGGTCGGGGTGTTCGGGGCCGAGCCGTGGACCGAGCAGATGCGCCACGAGATCGAGGAGCGGTTCGCGATCGACGCGGTGGACATCTACGGCCTCTCGGAGGTCATCGGCCCCGGGGTCGCCCAGGAGTGCGTGGAGACCAAGGACGGTCTGCACGTCTGGGAGGACCACTTCTACCCGGAGGTCGTCGACCCCATCACCGGTGAGGTACTGCCGGACGGCACGGAGGGCGAGCTGGTCTTCACCTCGCTCACCAAGGAGGCCATGCCCGTGATCCGTTACCGGACAAGGGACTTGACGCGGCTGCTGCCCGGTACGGCGCGGGTCTTCCGCCGGATGGAGAAGATCACCGGGCGCAGTGACGACATGGTGATCCTGCGCGGGGTCAATCTCTTCCCGACGCAGATCGAGGAGATCGTGCTGCGGACACCGGGGGTCGCCCCGCACTTCCAGCTCCGGCTGACCCGGGAGGGCCGCCTCGACGCCCTGACCGTACGGGCGGAGGCACGGTCGGGCGCCACACCCGAGACACGCGAGGCCGCCGCGCGGGCGATCACCGCGGGCGTCAAGGACGGGATCGGCGTCTCCGTCACGGTGGAGATCGTCGAACCGGAGTCCCTGGAGCGGTCGGTGGGCAAACTGAAGCGGATCGTGGACCTGCGCCCGCGGGGCTGAGGGTGCCGGCAGGGCCGCGGGGCGCCTGACACCCCCGCGGCCCTGTCCGCTACGCCTCGCCGAACCGGTCCCGCAGTTCCCGCTTGAGGATCTTTCCGCTGGCGTTGCGCGGCAGCTCGTCCACGAACAGGACCCGCTTGGGCGCCTTGAAGTGGGCGAGCTTCTCGCGTGCGTGGGCGATCAGTTCGTCCTCGGTGACCTCGCCCCGGGGGACGACGACCGCGGTGACGGCCTCGATCCAGCGCTCGTCGGGAAGCCCGACGACGGCCACCTCGGCGACCCCTTCGTGCGTGTACAGCGCGTCCTCGACCTGCCGTGAAGCGACCAGGACACCACCGGAGTTGATGACGTCCTTGACCCGGTCCACCACGGTGAAGTAGCCGTGGGCGTCGCGCACCGCGAGGTCCCCCGAGTGGAACCAGCCGTCGCGGAACGCCTCGGCCGTCTCCTGCGGCTTGTCCCAGTAGCCCTCGCACAACTGCGGTGAGCGGTAGACGACTTCACCCGCCGTCCCGTCCGGCACGTCCTTGCCTTCCTCGTCGACGACCCGGGCGTCCACGAACAGCACCGGACGTCCGCACGAGTCCATCCGGCCCTTGTGCTCGTCGGGTCCGAGAACCGTGGCGAGGGGGCCGATCTCGCTCTGGCCGAAGCAGTTGTAGAAGGCCAGCTTCGGCAGCCGTTCGCGCAGCCGTTCCAGGACGGGGACCGGCATGATCGACGCGCCGTAGTACGCCTTGCGCAGGCCGCTCAGGTCGCGTTCGGCGAAGTCGGGCCGATTCGACAGGGCGATCCACACCGTGGGCGGGGCGAACAGGCTGTCCGCGCGGCCCGCCTCGATCAGGTCGAAGAGCCGGTCGCCGTCCGGCGCGTCGAGGATGGTGTTCGAGGCGCCGACCGCGAGATAGGGCAGCAGGAACACATGCAGCTGCGCCGAGTGGTAGAGCGGCAGCGAGTGCACAGGCAGGTCCCCGGCGCTCAGGTCGAGGGCGGTGATCGCGCTCAGGTACTCGTGCACCAGGGCGCGGTGCGTCATCATCGCGCCCTTGGGCAGCCCGGTGGTCCCCGAGGTGTAGAGCAGCTGAACGAGCGTGTCGCCGCGCGGCTCCTCACCGTCGTACGGGCGCGCCGCGTCCAGCCGTGCGAGGAGCGAGTCCTCGGCGTCGCGCAGCGGCAGGGTCCGTACGCCCTCCGGGAGCCGGCCGGCGAGGTCGGGGTCGGTCAGGACCAGGGAGCTTCCCGACTGGCCGACGATGTAGGCGAGGTCGTCCCCGGTCAGGTTCTGGTTGACCGGCACATGGACGAGGCCCGCGCGGGCGCAGGCCAGGAAGCCGATCAGATAGGCGTCCGAGTTGTGGCCGTAGGCGCCCACGCGGTCCCCGGGGGACAGCCCCTCGTCGAGGAGGACGGTCGCCGCGCGGGAGACGGCCTCGTCGAGTTCCGCGTACGTCCAGGAGCGCTCTCGGTAGTCGACGGCGCGCCGCGCCGGTGTGCGCCGTGCGCTGCGGCGCAGCACCCCGTCGACCGTACTGCCGTGTCCAGGCTTCATGGCACATGATCCTCGATCCACGCAAGGTCGAGGTCAAGTGAGTGCGGCGGCCCGGGCCTCCCCGCGGCACGCCGGCCCGTGTCACATCGTCCGGCTGCGGCCCTCCCAGTAGGGATCGCGGAGCCGTCGCTTGTAGAGCTTTCCGTTCGGGTCGCGGGGCATGGCCGCGATGAAGTCGAGGCTCTTGGGCCTTTTGTAGCCGGCGAGTCGGCGCTCGCAGTGGCCGAGGATGTCGGCGGCGAGCGCGGGCCCGGCCTCGTGCCCCGGCGCGGCCTCGACCACGGCCTTGACCTCCTCGCCCCAGTCGTCGTGCGGGATGCCGAAGGCGGCCGCGTCGGCGACGGCGGGGTGGGAGAGGAGCGCCGACTCGATCTCGGCCGGGTAGATGTTGACCCCGCCCGAGATGATCATGTCGATCTTGCGGTCGCGGAGGAAGAGATAGCCGTCCTCGTCGAGGAGGCCGAGGTCCCCGACGGTGAAGAAGTCGCCGATGCGGTTCTTCCGGGTCTTGCCCTCGTCCTTGTGGTACGAGAAGCCGCCGGTGCTCATCTTCATGTAGACGGTGCCGAGTTCACCGGGCGGCAGCCGGTTTCCGTCGTCGTCGAACACGGCCAGTTCGCTGATGGGCCATGCCTTGCCGACGGTGCCGGGCTTCTTCAGCCAGTCCTCGGCGGTGGCGAAGGCGCCGCCGCCCTCGCTGGCCGCGTAGTACTCCTCTACGCACTCGCCCCACCACGCGATCATGGCCCGCTTCACATGGTCGGGGCACGGGGCCGCGCCGTGGATGGCGTGCCGCATGGAGGTGACGTCGTAGCGGGCCTTCACCTCTTCGGGGAGGGCCAGCAGCCGGTGGAACTGGGTGGGCACCATATGAGTGTGGGTGCACCTGTGTGTGTCGATGACACGCAGCATCTCCTCGGGGGTCCACTTGTCCATCAGCACCAGCCGGTGGCCGATGTGCAGGGACGCGCCCGCGAACTGGAGGACCGCCGTGTGGTAGAGCGGCGAGCAGACGAGGTGGACGTTGCCGTCGAAGGGCCTGATGCCGAAGATGGCGAGGAAGCCGCCGAGATACGACTCCTCGGGGAGCTTGCCGGGCAGGGGGCGCCTGATGCCGCGCGGGCGGCCCGTGGTGCCCGAGGTGTAGTTCATGACCCAGCCGAGGGTGCGGTCCTCCGGCGCCGACCCGGGTTGTCCGTCGAGGAGTTCGGCGTAGGGCCTGAAGCCCTCGACCGCGCCGACGGCGTACCGCCGGTCACCGGGGAGCTTCGCCTCGTCGGCGGCGTGCCGGGCGGCGTCGGCGAAGCGTTCGTGGGCGATGAGGACCTTGGCTCCGGAGTCGGAGACGATCCAGGCGATCTCGGGCCCGACGAGGTGGTGGTTGACGGGGACGAGGTAGAGGCCCGCCTGCGAGGCGGCGAGGTAGGCGACGAGGAACTCGACGCCGTTGGGCAGCACGACGGCGAAGGAGTCGCCTCGTTCGAGGCCCGCGGCACGCAGTCCGTGGACGAGCCCGTTGGCCGCCGCGTGCAGGCGTCCCGCGGTCCATTCCTCGCCGTCCGGGGCGACGAGGACGACACGCTCGGGGTCGGCGGCGGCCTGCGCCCAGAAGCCGTTGGGTGCCGTGCTCATACCTGGTCCTCCCTGCCCGCGATGCGGTTGATGCGGTCGACGGCTCGCTCGAAGCCCCGGGTCAGGTCGTCGAAGACCTCCTGGACGGAGCGTTCGCTGTTCATCCGGCCGACGATCTGCCCGACCGGTGTGCCGAGCAGCGGCTCCACCTCGTACTTCTGGATGCGGGAGACGGCGTCGGCGACCAGCAGCCCCTGGAGCGGCATGGGGAGCGTGCCGGGGCCGTCCGGGTCGTCCCAGGCGTCGGTCCACTCGGTGCGCAGCTGGCGGGCCGGCTTGCCGGTCAGGGCCCGCGAGCGGACGGTGTCACCGGAGCAGGCGGCGAGCAGTTTCCGGGTGACGGCGGGCGAATGCATGTCGGCCTCCGTCACGGTCAGCCAGACCGAACCCAGCCACACCCCCTGGGCGCCGAGGCTCAGCGCGGCGGCCACCTGCTGTCCGCTGCCGATGCCGCCCGCCGCCAGGACGGGCAACGGGCCCACGGCGTCGACGACTTCGGGCGTGAGCACCATGGAGGCGATCTCCCCCGTGTGCCCGCCCGCCTCGTAGCCCTGCGCGACGACGACGTCGATGCCCGCCTCGGCGTGCTTGCGTGCGTGCCGGGCGCTGCCCGCGAGGGCGGCCACGAGCACGCCCTGGGCGTGGGCGCGTTCGACGACGTCCGCGGGTGGTGAACCCAGCGCGTTGGCCAGCAGCTTGATCGGATAGTCGAAGGCGACGTCGAGCTGGCCCCGGGCGACCTGTTCCATCCAGCCGGTGATGCGCCAGCCGGACGCCTCGCCCTCGGCGAGTTCGGGGACGCCGTACTTGGCGAGGGTGTCCTTGACGTACTGCCGGTGTCCCTCGGGGATCATCGCCTCGACGTCGGCCTCGCTGACGCCCTCGACCTTCGTGGCGGGCATGACGACGTCCAGACCGTAGGGCCTGCCGTCGACGTGCGCCTCGATCCAGTCGAGGTCGCGTTCGAGGTCCGTGGGGGCGGTGTAGCGGACCGCGCCGAGCACACCGAGTCCACCCGCGCGGCTGATCGCCGCGGCGACGGCGGGAAACGGCGTGAAGCCGAAAATGGCGTGCTCGACTCCCAGTTGACTGCTCAGCTCCGTCTGCATGGGCGCAGGATGCCGCAGACGTCCGGACGAGGGAAGGCCTTTTCTGATACTCCGTCAGGTTGCTTCCGTTCCCCGCGGGCTCTTCGACGAGGGACGGCGCGGAGACGCGGCACCGGACACCAGGCACCCAGCACCCAGCACACGGCACCCAGCACACGGCACTCGGCACTCGGTTCAGTGCGCCAGGCACCCGGCTGAGTGCACCGGCTGAGTGCGCCGGGTGCCGGGTGCCTGCTGCTAAGCGCCAATCAAGTATGAGAGGGCGCGGCTCAGGCCTGGTCCGTCCCGCGCAGCGACTCCAGTACGGCCTTCGCCGCGTTGTGTCCCGGCACCCCGCTCACCCCGCCGCCCCGCACCGCGCCCGCTCCGCACAGCATCACGTTGGCGTGCCGGGTCTCCACTCCCCAGCGGCCGGTGCCCTCCTGGGCGTAGGGGAAGGCGAGATCGCGGTGGAAGATGTTGCCGCCCGGCAGACGCAGATCCCGCTCCAGGTCGAGCGGGGTCTTCGCCTCGATGCACGGCCGCCCGTCCGCGTCGGTGGCCAGACAGTCGGTGAGCGGCTCCGCGAGGTGCGCGTCCAGCTGGGCCAGCGTCGACTTCAGCAACTCCTCGCGTACGGCGTCGTTGTCCCGCTCGAAGAGCCTGGCGGGCGTGTGGAGGCCGAAGAGCGTGAGGGTCTGGTACCCCTGCTCGACCAGGTCCCGGCCGAGGATGCTCGGGTCGGTCAGCGAGTGGCAGTAGATCTCGGAGGGCGGTGCGGCGGGCAGCTCACCGGCCGCGGCCTGCGCGTGCGCGGTCGCCAGCTGCTCGTAACCCTCCGCGATGTGGAAGGTCCCGGAGAACGCCTCGCGCGGGTCGACGGAGGTGTCGCGAAGCCTCGGCAGCCGCTTGAGCAGCATGTTCACCTTGAGCTGCGCTCCCTCCGCGGGGGCCGGCGGCTCGTCTCCCGTGAGGTGGGCGAGCTCCTGCGGCGAGGCGTTCACCAGGACATGACGGGCCGCCAGTACGCCCTCGCCTTCGGCCGTCCGGTAGGTGATCTCGGCGGACTCGCCGTCCGTGTCGATCCGCAGCACCTCGTGTCCGGTCCGGATCACGGCGCCCGCCGCGCGGGCCGCGCCGGTGATCGCGTCGGTGAGGGCGCCCATGCCGCCGACGGGCACGTCCCAGGCTCCCGTGCCGCCGCCGATCACGTGGTACAGGAAGCAGCGGTTCTGCCGCAGCGAGGGGTCGTGCGCGTCGGCGAAGGTGCCGATGAGCGCGTCGGTGAGAACGACTCCGCGCACGAGGTCGTCGGCGAAGTACTCCTCGACCGCCGTACCGACCGGCTCCTCGAACAGGATCCGCCAGGCCTCCTCGTCGTCGACCCGCGCTCTCAGCTCCTCGCGGGTGGGCAGCGGCTCGGTGAGCGTCGGGAACACGCTCTTCGCGACGCGGCCGGTCATCCCGTAGAAGCGCTGCCACGCCTCGTACTCGCGCTCCGATCCCGTCAGCCGGGCGAACGCCTCGCGAGTCCGCCGCTCGCCGCCGCCGACGAGCAGCCCCGTGGGCCGTCCGTCGCGCTCGACGGGGGTGTACGAGGACACCGTCCGGCCCCGGACCCGGAAGTCGAGGCCCAGGTCCCGCACGATCTTCCGGGGCAGCAGGCTCACCAGGTACGAGTAGCGCGACAGCCGCGCGTCGACCCCGGCGAAAGGCCGGGTGGAGACGGCGGCGCCGCCGGTGTTCCCCAGTCGCTCCAGCACCAGCACGGACCGCCCGGCCCGTGCCAGATAGGCGGCGGCGACCAGTCCGTTGTGGCCGCCGCCGACGATCACGGCGTCATATCCCTCGTCTACAGGCATGGTTCTTCGTAGCACGTGATGATCTACGTCGGCCAGGGGTGCGCGGCAGGCGGCGGCGCTCCGTACGGGTGGGCCCTGATGCCTCGGACCACGGCCGCCCGATCCAGGCGGGCGGCCCCTCCGGACCCTGGACCGCCGCACACCTCCGGAGACACCGGGCTCGGGTCGTCAAAGTCCCTGGAGCTGTCGGGCTCGGGTCGTGACCGCCTCTGGAGCCGTCCGGCTCGGTCCGTCAGCGTCCCCGGCGGGTGTTGAGGCGAGCGGCCTGGCGTGTCAGGTGGTCGCGTTCGGCCAGGTCGGACGCCTTCAGCGCCGCCTGTGCGTAGAGCAGTGCCGCCTTCGCCGGATCGCCGTCGCGCTCGTGGAGGTAGGCGGCCACCGCGGTGTGGCGGGGCAGCGACGCATCCAGCGCCGCGAGCGCGACCAGGCCGGCGCGCGGTCCGTCGGCCTCGCCGACGGCCACCGCACGGTTGAGCCGGACGACGGGACTGTCGGTCAGCCGCGCGAGTTCGTCGTACCACTCGACGATCTGCACCCAGTCGGTCTCCTCGGCGGTGCGCGCGTCGGCGTGGAGTGCCGCGATGGCGGCCTGGGCCTGGAACTCGCCCAGCCGGTCGCGGGCGAGGGCCGTCTGGAGGATCGCGACTCCTTCGGCGATCGCCAGGGTGTCCCACCGGCCGCGGTCCTGCTGCGCCAGCGGCACCAGGCTGCCGTCGGGCGCGGTCCGGGCCGCGCGCCGGGCATGGTGGAGCAGCATGAGGGCGAGCAGTCCCGCCACCTCGGGGTGGTCGACCTGGTCCGCGAGCTGCCGGGTGAGCCGGATGGCCTCGGCGACGAGGTCGACATCGCCGGAGTAGCCCTCGTTGAAGACCAGATAGAGGACGCGCAGCACGGTGGCGACATCACCGTGCCGGTCGAGCCGCACGCCGGACACGGTGCGCTTGGCCCGGCTGATGCGCTGCGCCATGGTCGCCTCGGGCACCAGGTAGGCCTGGGCGATCTGCCGCGTGGTGAGTCCGCCGACGGCGCGCAGGGTGAGCGCGACGGCGGACGACGGGGTCAGTGACGGGTGGGCGCACAGGAAGTAGAGCTGGAGGGTGTCGTCGGCCCCGGCCGCAGGACCCGCCGCCGGCTCCTCGTCGACGAGGTCCTCTCGCCGGCGGCGGGCGGCGTCCGCCCGCGTCGCGTCGAGGAACCGGCGCCAGGCAACGGTGACCAGCCAGCCCTTCGGGTCCCGCGGCTCGTCCTCCGGCCAGACGCGTACGGCCTCCACGAGGGCGTCCTGCACGGCGTCCTCGGCCGCCGCGAAGTCGGCTCCGCGGCGGACGAGGATGGCGAGCACGCTGGGCGTGAGGCTCCGGAGCAGGGCCTCGTTCATGGATGAGGTCACTCCGTGACGGTGGGCGCCGCGGTCAGGAACGGGCGGACCTCGAGCCACTCGTGGATCGGCTTGCCGCCCGCGCCGGGGGCGGCCGACAGTTCCCCTGCCAGTTCGACGGCGCGCTCGTGGGTGTCGACGTCGATCACCATCCAGCCGGCGATGAGGTCCTTGGTCTCGGCGAACGGTCCGTCGGTGACCGGCGGACGGCCCTCGCCGTCGTACCGGACCCACTGCCCCTCGGGGGCGAGCGCCTGGCCGTCGACGAACTCGCCGGTCTTCTCCAGCCGGGCCGCGAAGTCGTTCATGTACTGGATGTGCGCGGAGATCTCCTCCGGCCTCCACTGGTCCATGGGGACGTCGTTGACCGCGGCCGGAGCGCCCCGGTAGTGCTTGAGCAGCAGGTACTTGGCCATGGTGCTTCTCCTCGTGACTGGTGCGGCCCATTGTGGTCGCGTTCACCTCTGGGACGGAGCGGGCCACGGCTTCTCGACATCACGGGCCAAGTTTCTTTCGCTCTTTTCTCGGCACGTTCTTCCGGTGCTGTTCTCCCGGCACCGGCACCGGCTCCCGCTCCCGCTCTCGTGAAGGAGCGTTTTGGTCGGTCAGCGACCTTCGGCCGCCCGCTGCTGCCGCAGGGCGGCCACCTTGCGGTACAGCTCCGCCGCTTCCCGTCCGTGTCCGAGCTGCTCCAGGCAGTGCGCCTCGTCGTTGCGGCCGGCGAGTGTGTCGGGATGGTCGGACCCGAGCACCCGCTCGCGGGCGGCCGCGACACGCCGGTACTCGGTGAGGGCGTCGGCCCAGCGCCCGAGCCAGCCGAGTCCGACGGCGACCTCACGCCGGCTGACCAGGGTGTCGGGGTGGTCGGACCCGAGGGCGCGCTCGCGGATGGCGCACACGTCACGGGACTCGGCGAGGGCCTCCTCCCAGCGGCCCAGACGGCCGAGGTTCACACCGAGCCCGTGCCGGGCGCGCAGGGTCTCGGGATGGGTGGCGCTCTGTGCGCGGGTCCGGTCGCCGACGAGAGAGCGGTACAGCTCCAGCGCCTGTGCGCTGCGCCCGAGCCTGCCGAGGCTGATGCCCACCTCGTAGCGGGCGGCGAGGGTGTCCGGATGGTCCGGCCCCAGTGCCCGTGAACGGGCCGCGGCCACCTCCTCGTAGGTGTGCAGCGCCTCGGGCCAGCGCCCCAGCTGACCGAGCACGTAGGCGACTTCGTAGCGGGTGACGAGCGTGTCCGCGTGGGCCGGGCCGAGCACCCGGGCGCGGGCGAGGGCGACTTCGGCCGCCATGCGGTACGAGTCCTCCAGGCGTCCGAGTCTGCTGAGGTTGAAGGCGAGGTTGTGGCGGCAGCGCAGGGTGTCCGGATGGTCGGGGCCCATCGCGCGCTCCCGGGCCGCGAGCACGGACGTATAGGCCTGGTGCGCCTCGAAATGGCGGCCCAACTGGCCCAGCACATAGGCCATTTCCTGCCGCGCGGCCAGGGTGTCCGGGTGGCCGACGCCCAGCACCCGCTCTCTGTCCTGGGCGACGCGGGCGTACTCGCCGAGAGCTTCGGCGGGCTGTCCGGTGCGGCTCAGGGTGAAGCCGACCTCGTACCGGCTGGCGAGGGTGTCCGGGTGGTCGGGCCCGAGCAGCAGCTCCCGTTCGGCCGCGACCGAGCGGTGGACCTCGCCCGCCTCGGTCCACCGGCCGAGCCGTCCGAGGCTCAGACCGGCGTTGTGCCGCCCCGTCAGAGCGGTGACCGACTCCGGTGCGGGGGCGGGCCGTTCACCGCGGCGGGGCGGGGGCGAGACGGCCGTGGAGGGGCGGGTGGTCCACTCGCCGGTGAGACCGGCGGACGCGTCGGGCGGGGTGCCGCGCCATCCCGCGCCGGTGGCCTTGTGTCCGGTGGTCATGCCCTGGGTCCAGGACGGCAGCCGGGGTGCGAGGGAAGGCGGCTGCTCGGGCCGGGCCGGGAACTGCGGCGTCGTGGTCCTCGGTCCGGGGGCGGGGTGCGGCTGGGCCGGGGCGACGACGGTCGGCACGTACATCGGCGTGGTGCGTCCGGCGGTGATGCGGCGGGCGAGCTCGCCGGCGTCCTGCGGGCGCTGCTCGGGCCGTTTGGCGAGCAGGTCCAGGATGATCCGCTCCAGGTACTCGGGGAGGTCGGCCCGGTGGCTGCGGGGCGGTTCGGGCTCGGTGTCGCGGTGGCCGACGAGGATGCCCCAGGCGTCGCCGAGGTCGAACGGCGGGGCACCTGTGGCGATTTCGTACAGCACGCACCCGAAGGAGTAGAGGTCGCTGCGCTGGTCGACCTCCGAACCCGCGATCTGTTCCGGCGACATGTAGTGCGGGGTGCCCATCGCGACACCGGTTCCGGTGAGCCGTGAGGTGAACCCGATGTCGGCGCCGAGGCGGGCGATGCCGAAGTCGCAGATCTTCACCGTGCCGTCGGTCAGCCGCATGATGTTCGCCGGCTTCAAGTCGCGGTGGACGATGCTCTGTTGGTGGGTGTAGGCGAGCGCGGCGGTCACCTGGTCGGCGATGTCGACGACTTCGGCGACGGAAAGCGGACGGTTCTGGTTCTCCTCCAGCAGCTGGCCGAGGTTGAGCCCTTCCAGTAGTTCCATCACCAGGTACAGCACACCGTCGGACTCGCCGAAGTCGTGTACGACGGTCACTCCGCGGTGCTGGAGAGCCGCGGCGACGCGGGCCTCGCGCCGGAACCTCTCACGCAGGACGCGGCTGAAGGACGGGTCGTGGTGCGGGCCGAGCGGCTTGAGGCACTTGACGGCCACCTGACGGCCGAGCGATTCGTCCCGGGCCCGCCACACCTCGCCCATGCCGCCGCGCCCGATCGGATCAAGGAGCCGGTACCGGCCCTGGATCAGCCTGCTCTCCGCCATATCGCGCCATCGCCCCCGTCACTGCTCGGCCCCGAGCCCGCCCCCGGCCTCGTCCAGTATGACGAGCTACCAGCCGCCTTTGTACGGGCCCCGACGCGAGCCGGGTCCGAGCCGTGACACGGCCGGGAGAATGTTTCAGGCCGGGAGCCGCCCGCACGGCCGAGCGGGGACACAGCGGGGCGTGGTGCCCATGACACACGGCCGCGGATCGTCGCGACGGCGACGGCGCGACCCAGCCGCACGACCCATGGGCGCACGACGGCAGGACGGCGCACCTGCTTCCGCCCGTGCGCCGCCTGGACGACATGCGCGCCGAGGCCGTCGGCCCCGAGGGCCCGAACCACCCGAGTCGCGGCCCTCCACCTCACGTGCGAGCCTGATTTCATGATCAGGCGATCGCCCTGCTGTCCTGCCCGTTGAGTGAGGGCACCAGCGGGTGGCCGCCTGGAGGGGGCGCTCGAAAGGAGTTGGCCACATGATTCCTGTCACCGCGTCGCCTGTGCGTATCGAGGCGTTTCTCGATCCTCGGCTGTCCAGATGGCTGTGGCTGGTGAAGTGGTTCCTAGCCATCCCGCACTACATCGTGCTGTTCTTCCTGTGGATCGCGTTCGTCCTCGTGACCGTCGTCGCGTTCTTCGCCATCCTGTTCACCGGCCGCTACCCACGATCCCTCTTCGACTTCAATGTCGGCGTGATGCGCTGGAACTGGCGTGTCGGCTACTACGCCCACACCGTGCTCGGCACCGACCGGTACCCGCCGTTCACCCTCGCGGACGTGCCCGACTACCCGGCGCATTTCGACGTCGTGTATCCCGAGCGCCTCTCCCGCGGTCTGGTCCTGGTGAAGTGGTGGCTGCTGGCGATCCCGCAGTACATCGTCGTCGGGATCCTCGTCGGTGGCTGGGGAGAATCGGACGGTTGGCGTGGCGGCGGCCTGATCCCCTTCCTCTCCCTGGTCGCCGTGATCATCTTGGCGTTCACGGCCCGCTACCCGGTCCACCTCTTCGACTTCCTGCTCGGCCTGGTCCGCTGGGTCGCACGGGTGGCTGCCTATGGCGCGCTGATGACCGACGAGTACCCGCCGTTCCGCCTCGACCAGGGCGGGCAGGAGTTGTCCTCTCTGACGAAGACCCCGGTGCCCGGTTCCGGTCGGTAATCGACGTCACCGTCACCAGTCGCACCTTCCTTCGGCAGAACCTCCCGGAGGACGACCGGGTCGCGCGCCTCCAGGACATCGAACGCGGCCTGCGCGCCCGCGTCCGCCCCGGCGAGCGTCTCCACTCGCGGCCCGCCGAAGGTGCAGCAGCGGTGGGCCATGACGGGCGCGGCTGTCGTCAAGACCGCACCGCAGCCCCGGCCCGAGGCACGGATCAGATCCGGACGCCGAACTGGAAGGGCATGTTGCCGATCGCCTCGTAGCGGACGAACGCGCCGGTGTGCGGGGCGTGCAGCACCTGGCCGCCGCCCGCGTAGAAACCGACGTGGTGCTGGTCGCCGTAGAAGATGACCAGGTCGCCGACCTGGAGATCGCTCTGCGAGTAGATGCGGGTGCCCGCGTTGGCCTGGGCCTCCGAGGTGCGGGGTATGGTCACGCCGGCCTGGGCGTACGCCCAGGAGGTGAGGCCCGAGCAGTCGAAGGTGCTGGGGCCGGAGTGGGCGTACGCGTACGGTGATCCGATCACGCTCTGGGCGGCGGCGAACGCGGCGGCGGCGCGGCCCGAGGCGGCCTTGGTGGTGCCGAGGTCGACCCGCTCGCCGGCGCGGGTGGCCCGCCGCTGGTCCTGGGTGGCCAGCGCCGCCTTCTCCTGCGCCGTCAGCGAGTTCAGGAGCTTCTGCGCGGAGCCCAGCTTGCTCTGGACTTCCTTCTTCTTGCTCGCGAGCTCGGCCCGGGTGTCGGCGAGGTCCTTGAGCTTCGCGGAGGCCTCGGCACGCTGCTGGGCGAGCGAACGCTGCTTCTCCTGGACCTTCTTGAGCGACTCGGCCTGCTGAGCGGTCAGCTGGTCCATGGCCGAGGCCTTGTCCAGGAAGTCGTCCGGGTTCGAGGAGAGGAAGAGCGCCACGGAGGGGTCGATGCCGCCGGTGCGGTACTGGGCACTCGCCATCGAGCCGAGGCCGTCGCGGAGCTGGTTGAGCGCGTCCTGGCCGCGGGCGACGTTGTCCTGAAGGGAGTTGATCTCCTTCTGTAGTTCCTTCTGCTTCTCCTTGGCGCCGTCGAGCTTCTCGGTGGCCTGCTCGGCCTCCTGGTAGAGCTTGTCGACCTTGGTCTTGACCTCGTCCTTGTTGGGCTTCTCGGACGGCGCGGCATTGGCGGCGTTGGCACTGAGAGCAACGGCGGCAGCTGCGGCGGTGGTGAGCACGGTCACACGGGTGCGGCTCGGCTGCTTGGGTCGACGGTGGGACGCCACGAAAGCGAGCTCCTTCTTCTTTCGGCCGCCTGCCGAATACGCCGACGAGCGGTGATCCTTCGCTGTCACCCCCAGCGAGTGAACAACCGAGCAAAGGTTCGGATGGCGACTGTAGTGACTCGGTCTTCATTAGAGCAAGTGGCGTTTTAATGACGGATGTTGAGTGACAGAGACGAGTTACGGCTCCCCTCGGAGTGTTGCCGGGTAGGTGGCAGGTGTTGATCTGGATTCGACCGATCAAGGCGACACTCTCGGCCGGTGTGCGAAATCCAGGGCACTCGCGCGGCCGCTTGTTGAGCTTCGCCGCGATGGCGTCAAGCTCGTCCCGGCTGAACTTCGACAGGTTTGTTCCTTTGGGCAGATACTGCCGGAGCAGCTCCTCGATCGGTCGGGCGCCGGTGATCTGTGAACGCCACTGGCCTTTCACCGTGTGGCGCTTGTTCTTCCGGATCGGGCGGCCAGTTCGAACCCGCCTGCACAGTTCGCGGGGGACCACCTTCCAGCGGGTGGTGCGGATCGACCGGAAGATCGTCTGGTGGGTGATCTGCGTCTGCGGGTCGCCCTCGTGATGCAGACGCAGGTGTCCGACGATCTGTTCGGGCGACCACTCCTCCGGCAGCAGGGGCAGCGCCGTCTCCCTCCAACCGGCGCTGTCGCTCTGGCCGGTTGAATCTGAGTCCGTCAAACCGGAGCTGGTTCAGCGGGAACCTTCGGCTGGTTGCCGGACACGTACAGAGCATGGAACTGAACGACGCTGGTCCCGCCGTACCGGTCGGAGGCATATCTGACCGAGAACTGTGGGCGAGGGCCGTCGACGGCGACCGGGAGGCGTTCGGTCGGGTCTTCGACCGTCACGGGAAGACCGTCTACAACCACCTGTTCCGGCGGACGACCGACCGGTCCGAGGCCGAAGACCTCACGTCGACCGTGTTCTTGCATGCCTGGCGTCGGCGATCGGAGACGGTGCTGGACCGCGACTCGGCTCTGCCGTGGTTGCTGGGCATCGCCGACCGCCTGCTGTCGAACACCAGGCGGCGGCTGAGGCGGGCCGAGGCGTTGCTGCGCCGGCTCGTCTCGCACGACGAGTCGGTGGGCGACCACGCGGACCGCGTCGCCGTCCTGGTCGACGACGAGCGTCGTATGTCGGTGCGGGACGACGACCCCGATCGACGCTGGGACCGTCGCCAAGATCCTGTTCTCCTGCCTGGGCTCGGATGCCTCGAGCTACCACGCGGTGGTCGCGGCCCGCGCTCCCATCGCCTCGCAGGACGGGGACGGTGTGGTCATCGCCGTCAACTCCGCCGATCAGTAAGCGCAATGCGAGTCAAAGGGCGACAAGGGCAACAGCCAGGATTCCCCGCCCACGTTCATCAACAATCGCCTGTGGGGCACCGGTCATACGATCGAGTATTTCGACTCCATTCGCGAGTCCACCGGCAAGGGGCGATATCTAGGGTTGGGCGCCGGGCACTACACATCCAACATTGCCAAGATCGCCATCAGCTACGGCGACAATCCGAAGCAGTACCCGGCGGTCATGGCCGGCGGCGCGTTCGTCTACGCGGCGGCTCTCTCCGTCGACAACCCCGGCTCGCACTATGCGGGCCCGAGTCCCTACGTCCACGCCTACAACGCATCCGGTGAGGAAATCTACAATCAGGAGAAGGGCCCGCAGTTCACCGATAACCAGTAATCGGCCATTCGGCTGACCTTATTGCTGCCCGGCGAAGTCGAAGGACTACGCGCCAGTCTCGCCGGCGCGGAGGATGAGCTCGCCCAGATCGACAGGCGTTCCCGCAAGCAAACGGTCGTCGGTCTCGGTATGCCTACGGCCTGGAGCGAAGATCGTTGAGTGCCGGTGCAGATCGGGCGGACGCCGGTGCTCTCGGCAGCAACTGGCGCGAGCTGCCTGTCAACTGCTGATCCTGGTCACATCCCGCTAGCGCCGCACCCTGGGCATCCCCAGGCCGATCCACGAGATGATCTCCCGCTGGATCTCGTTGTTGCCGCCGCCGAAGGTGAAGATCACGGCTGATCGGTAGCCGCGTTCGAGTTCGCCGTGCAGGACGGCGCCGGCCGAGCCCTCCTTCAGGACGCCGGGGGCCGCGACGATCTCCATCAGCCATGCGTACGCGTCCCGACGCGCCTCGGAGCCGTACACCTTGACGGCGGAGGCGTCCTGGGGGGTGAGGGTGCCCTCCTGGACGGCGTTCACCATGCGCCAGTTGAGGAGCTTCATGGCGTCCAGCCTGGTGTGCGTGCGCGCGAGGAGGCGGCGCACCCAGGGGAGGTCGACGACGCGGCGGCCGTCGGCGAGCTTGGTCTCCATCGCCCAGCGCTGGACGTCGTGCAGGGCGCGGATGGCCATGGTCCCGTGTGCGGCGAGGGTGACGCGCTCGTGGTTGAGCTGGTTGGTGATCAGCCGCCAGCCCTTGTTCTCCTCGCCGACCCGGCGCGTGGCGGGGACGCGGATGTTCTCGTAGTAGCTCGCGGTGGTGTCGTGCGAGGCGAGCGTGTTGATGACGGTGCACGAGTAGCCGGGGTCGGAGGTCGGCACGAGGAGCATGGTGATGCCCTTGTGCGGCGGGGCGTCCGGATCGGTGCGGACCGCGAGCCACACCCAGTCGGCCGTGTCGCCGTTGGTCGTCCAGATCTTCTGGCCGTTGACCGTGTAGTGACCGGTCTCCTCGTCGCCCTCGCGTACGGCCCTGGTCCTGAGCGCCGCGAGATCCGTCCCGGCGTCGGGCTCGCTGTAGCCGATCGCGAAGTCGATCTCGCCGGAGAGGACCTTCGGCAGGAAGTAGGACTTCTGCTCCTCGGTGCCGAACCGCATGATCGTCGGCCCCACCGTGCTGAGCGCCATCAGCGGCAGTGGCACCCCGGCCTGGGCCGCCTCGTCGAAGAAGATGAACTGCTCCATCGGGCCGAGGCCCTGCCCGCCGTACTCCTCGGGCCAGCCGACCCCGAGCCGGCCGTCCGCGCCGAGCCGCCTGATCGTCTCGCGGTAGAAGCGCTTCTGCGCCGCCGGATCGGCGTAGCGGGCGTAGGCGTTGTCCGGAACCAACTCGGCGAAGTAGACCCGCAGTTCGGTCCGCAACCGCTGCTGCTCCGGCGTGTATTCGAGATGCACGGCGCCTCCTGGATCCCCGGGCCCGACCTGACGGCGCACACCGTAGAACGTGTTCCAGAAATTGGGAATGGCGATGACGCCGACGACACGGACGCCGGGGCGCCCCCGCGCATGCGACGGGGGCGGTGCCCGGCCTTCCGGGCACCGCCCCCGTCGTACGGACCGGGGCTTCCCGGCCGTCGCGCAATATCGTGGCTCGTACGTTCCCCGTCGCCGTCAGTGGCAGGGGAAGCCGAGCAGGTGCCGTGCGTCGTGGACCCATTCGTGGACGTTCTCGCCGGAGACGAGGGAGGTGGCGCCCTGTTCGGCGCCGACGAAGTAGAGCAGGACCAGCATCAGGATGCCGAAGAACGCCGCCCAGGGGACGATCGCACCGATCGGCAGCTTGGCGGGAACGGCGGCGGGGGTGACGGTCGGCTGAGCGACGGACTGCGCCATGGGGCAGAACCTCCTGGGGAACTCGCGTCCCATCTCGGTGGTGCACAGGACGACGGTCACGGGTCTGACTTGCCCGCGTCCGTCACCCCTGGCCGGGGTGACATGTGCCGGGCTTACAGTGGCGCGACCGTGCCGGACTTCCACCGGGCTTCCGCCGAACCGTCGTCAATATCCACGTGACCGTACCGCGAAGCCGCAGCCCGGCCAAGGGCGCACGGCCCCCTGCACTTTGTGCGCCCCACAGTTCGTGAAGCACAGTGGAGGAGGGCAACCGTCCTGATGGGGCAGGGATTCGCCTTCCGTCGGGGGCGACGACTCCGGACGGATCCGCACCCTCGGCCGGAGGCCAAGACTCCAGTAAGGGGCCATGATTCCGGTCGGAGGCGCGATTCCGGTCGGGGGGCCGCGACGCACGACCACCCGGTCCGATGAACACGAACCGGGTCCACGACACATGAGAGTGATGGCATGACCAGCCGAGTGACCTTGATCTCCGCGGCGATCAGCGAGGCGCTGCGCGAGGCCCGCTTCGACGACGGGAGCCCGGTGGACACTTCGGGCCTGCGGGCCGCCCGGACGGCGGCCGAGGCGGGTGCCGTTCCCGCCGGCGGGCGGCTGTGGGTCTCCCCCACCCTGCGGTGCCGGCAGACCGCCGAGGCACTCGGACTCGAAGGCGGCTCCGAAGCAACGGAGTTGGCGCCTCTCGATGTGGGCCGCTGGCGCGGGGCGACGCTGGCCGAGGTGAGCGCGAAGGAACCGGAGGCGGTGGCGCGGTGGCTCGCCGACCCCGCGTCGGCGCCGCACGACGGCGAGTCGGTCCGGACGTTCTGCGACCGGGTGGCGGAACGCCTCGACGCGGCGGCCGGGTTCGACGGCCGGACCGTCGCCGTGGTGGAGCCCGAGGTCGTACGGGCCCTGGTGGTACGGGTGCTGGGGGCGCCGGAGCCGGCGTTCTGGCGCGTGGACGTGCCGCCGCTCACCGTCACCGAGTTGAGCGGGCGCGCCGGACGCTGGAACGTCCGCGCCGGACGCCCGCTCGCCTGACCGGCCCGCGCCCGGCTCCGTGCGGCCTCACCTCAGCGTGGCGATGAAGTCCACGCACGACCGGGCGCAGTCACGGCATCTCCGCGCGGCGGCCTCCGCCCCGGGGCAGCCGTCGAAAGCCTCGGCGCACTCCAGGCAGACGTCCCGGCACCATTCCAGCTGGGCACGGACTTCCCGTTCGCTCTGCCCCTGCTGGCGGGACAGAACATGGCAGGTCGCCTCGCACACCTCCGCGCACAGAATGCCCGAACGCCGCGCGGATTCCTGCTCCTTCGGCCCGTCGGGGTCCATGAGGCTCGCGCGCAACGCGGCGGTCCGGGCGCAGTCGGTACAGGCCTGGGCGCAGGCGAAGCGGTCCTCCAGGTACCGGAAGAGCTCCTGTTGTGAAGTCGTCGTCACAACAGGCGGGTAGCCGGAGGGAGTCGGTTCAAACCGCCCGAGCCGGCACCCTCACGCTCCGGCCGCCTCGCGCGAGATCTGCTCGAACTGCGCCCCCATCGCCTCGGAGAGCGCCTGCGCCGCCGACAACGGACGCACCATCACCGTGAATTCGTCGATGAGACCGTCCTCGTCGAAGTGCAGGAAGTCGCAGCCGTTGATCTCCTTGTCGCCCACCTTGGCCGTGAAGACCAGCGCGTGGTCGCGGCCGTCGGCGCCGGCGATCTCGCGGACGTAGCGGAAGTCACTGAAGACGCGCCAGACGCCACGCAGGATGGCCGCGGTGATCGGCTTGCCCGGGTACGGCTTGAAGGCGACGGGGCTGGTGAACACGACGTCGTCGGCCAGCAGTTCCTCGACGGCGCCGAGGTCTCCGGCCTCCACGGCCTTGCGGAAGGAGTTCATCGCGTTCACCACTCTACTCATACTCAATTAATTGATTAGGTGCGGATAAGATTAGTCCTGCGAGGGGAGGCCGTCTAGCCTTGCGGGATGGCATTGCGCAACGCGGTACTGGCCACGCTCCTGGAGGGCGAGGCCTCGGGCTACGACCTGGCCAAGGGGTTCGACGCCTCCGTGGCCAACTTCTGGATGGCGACCCCGCAGCAGTTGTACCGGGAGCTCGACCGGATGGAGTCCGAGGGGCTCATCGAGGCCCGGCTCGTGCGGCAGGAGCGCCGGCCCAACAAGCGGGTCTTCTCACTGACGGCGGCCGGGCTCGAAACCCTGGCCTCCTTCACCTCCGGGTCCGCGAAACCCACCGCGATCCGCGACGAGCTGATGGTCAAGGTGTACGCACTCGACATCGGGGACGCCGACGCCGTCCGGGTGGCGATCGTCGAGCGGCTGGAATGGTCGCGCGCGAAGCTGGCGCACTACGAGCGGATCGGCGCCCGGCTGTTCGACGGGCGCACCGAGGAGGAGTACCTCGCCGGGGCCGAGCGGGTCGGCCCGTATCTCACTCTCCTGGGGGGACGCGCCTTCGAGCAGGCGATCATCGACTGGGCGGAGCGGGCCCTGCGGATCCTGGAACAGCGGTCGTCCGTCGCCCCCTGACGGTGGCGCGCTCGCATTAGCCTGGTCGCGGGGCGGGACCCGGTTCCCGTTCCGGTCCCGATCCCGGTCCCGGCTCCGGCTCCATCGGTCTCGTCGGTCCGGGACGGCTCGGGGCGGCTCGGGGCCGCTTTGGGCGGCTCGGCTCGGCTTGAAGGAGGGCGATCGTGGTGCGTGCGCTCGGTGTCGCTGTCGTGGGGTTCGGCTGGATGGGACGGGTGCACACGCAGGCGTACGCTCGCGTTCCGCACCACTTCCCGCGGCTCCCCCTGCGTCCCGAACCGATCACCGTCGCCGACGAGGTGCCCGGCCGGGCCGAGGAGGCCGCCGCGCGGTACGGGTTCGCCGCCGCCGTCCGTGACTGGCGGGAGATCGCCGCCGACCCTCGTGTCGAGGCCGTGAGCATCACCGCGCCGAACTTCCTGCACCGTGAGATCGGTGTGGCCATGGCGGCTGCCGGCAAGCACATCTGGATCGAGAAGCCGGTGGGGCTGACCGCCGACGACGCCCGGGCCGTGTCGGGCGCGGTCGCCGAGGCCGGAGTACGGGGCACGGTCGGCTTCAACTACCGGGGCGCACCGGCCGTCGTGGCGGCCCGCGAGCTGATCGCCTCCGGTGACATCGGTGGCGTCACCCATGTGCGCATCCGCCTGTTCAGCGACTACGCGGCCGATCCCGAGGGCGCGCTGACCTGGCGCTTCGAACGGGAGCGGGGCGGCAGCGGTGTCCTCGGCGACCTGGCCTCGCACGGCGTCGACCTGGCCCGTTTCCTGGTGGGCGAGATCGAGGCGCTGATGGCGGACACCGCGGTCTTCGTGTCCCTGCGGGCCCGGCCGGCCGGTGCGACCTCGGGACACGAGCGCGCGGCGGGCGGCGAGCCGGCGCCCGTCGAGAACGAGGACTACGTCAGCTGTCTCCTGCGCTTCGTCTCCGGTGCGCGCGGTGTTCTGGAGGCGTGCCGGGTCTCGGTGGGCGAGCAGAACAACTACGGGTTCGAGGTCCACGGCACCAAGGGGGCGGTGTTCTGGGACTTCCGCCGGATGGGTGAGCTGGGTGTGAGCCGGGGTTCGACGTACCGGGACCAGCCGGTCAGCACCGTGTTCGTCGGTCCGGGGGCCGGGGATTACGCCGCCTTCCAGCCGGGCGCGGCGAACAGCATGGGCTACGACGATCTCAAGGTCGTCGAGGCGCACACCTTTCTGCGGTCGATCGCGGACGGCAGGCCGTACGGCGCGACCCTGGTCGACGCGGTCCGCAGCGCTACGGCGCTGGACGCGATGGGGCGCTCGGCGGCGTCGGGCACGTGGGTGCCACTCGAGGCATAGCCGTACGTCTGGTTCGCGCCGCGCTCGGTGCCGGTCCGGTGGTGGGTCGGGGCCGTGCCGGTACATCCGCCCGTCGCCGTTGGATCAGACGTCGGCGAGATGGGAAACGCTGCTCGATCCGGGCGTAGGCGACGGGCATGTGATGTACCGGCACGGCCCCTTCCGCCGGATGCCGGGTGCGGGGGGACTGTGGCTTGGGTGGGGTCCCTCACGGGTGTGAGATTCGGGCCCTCCGGCCCGGCCTTCACCTGCGGCGTGAATTTCAGCCCCTTGGGCCCGGCATTCGCCTGCGGCGTGAGTTCCAGCCTCTCCGGCTGCGTGTTTTCAGCCCCTCCGACGTTTGAGGAGCGGGGTCCGGGGCGGAGCCCCGGGTACGGGAAGGGTAGGGGCGGAGGGGGCGAAAGAACGGGGTGGGTGCCGCCGGACAAGAGGTGCACGGGGCCTCAAGTCCGGTACAGCACAAGGTGGTTGGTTGACGTCCTGGTCCATTTCGTATGCGTGATGCGTCTGATGCTGGGGATGTAGGGGAGGAGACACACAGACCCCGGCCGCACAGTGAGGTGCTGGACTGATGGATCGCACGTTCCCGCCCCGTTCCCGCAGAATCGCCCCCCTCGTGGCCCTGACGGCGGCGTCGTTACTGCTCGCCGCAGGCTGCTCCAGCAGCTCGGGCGGCAAGAAGGCCGACGAGAGCGGGGCCGGCGGCACCGCAGGCAAGGCGAACACACCGCAGATGACGGTCGCCCTGGTCACCCACCAGGCGCCCGGCGACACGTTCTGGGACATCGTCCACAAGGGCGCCGCGGCCGCGGCCGCCAAGGACAACATCAGGCTCGTCTACGCGCACGACCCGAACGCGGGCGACCAGGCCAACCTGGTGCAGAACGCGATCGACCAGAAGGTCGACGGCATCGCCGTCACCCTGGCCAAGCCCGGCGCCATGAAGGACGCCATCAGCAAGGCGACTTCGGCAGGCATACCGGTCGTGGGGCTCAACTCCGGTCTGAGCGACTGGAAGAAGCTGGGCCTGATGGAGTTCTTCGGCCAGGACGAGACCGTCGCGGGCGAGGCACTCGGGAAAAAGCTGAACGCGGAGGGCGCCAAGAAGGCCGTCTGTGTGATCCAGGAACAGGGCAACGTCGGCCTCACCCAGCGGTGTGACGGCATGAAGAAGACGTTCAGCGGGACCACGGAGAACCTGTACGTCAACGGCACCGACATGCCGTCCGTGAAGTCCACGATCACCGCGAAGCTCAAGCAGGACCCCGCGATCGACTACGTCGTCGCGCTCGGCGCCCCGTACGCCCTGACCTCGGTGCAGTCGGTGAGTGACGCCGACAGCAAGGCCAAGATCGCCACGTTCGACCTCAACAAGGAACTGACCGGCGCCATCAGCAAGGGCACCATCCAGTTCGCCGTGGACCAGCAGCCGTACCTCCAGGGCTACTTGGCGATCGACTCGCTGTGGCTCTACAAGAACAACGGCAACTACAGCGGCGGCGGCGAGCAGCCGGTGCTCACCGGTCCGGCGTTCGTGGACAAGAGCAACGTCGACACCGTCGCCGCGTTCGCCGCGAAGGGCACCCGGTGATGAGCACGGCCGGGCCGACGGCGACCGCGCCGCCGGCCCCCGGCCCCGGGACGGCCGTCGGGCGGACCGCACGGCGGCCCCTGGCTCTGCGGCTGCTCGCCCGGCCGGAGGTCGGGGTGTTCCTCGGCGCCGCCGCCGTGTTCGTCTTCTTCCTGATCGCGGCGCCGTCGCTGCGCTCCGGCAGTTCGATGGCGACCGTGCTCTACCAGTCGTCGACGATCGGCCTCATGGCCCTGCCCGTGGCCCTGCTGATGATCGGCGGCGAGTTCGACCTGTCCGCCGGTGTCGCGGTGATCACCTCGGCGCTGACGGCGAGCATGCTCAGCTACCAGCTCACCATGAACGTCTGGGCCGGTGTCGTCGTCGCGCTCGTCCTCTCCCTCGCGATCGGCGCGTTCAACGGCTGGATGATGGTCCGCACCGGGCTGCCGAGCTTTCTGGTGACGCTCGGGACCTTCCTGATCCTGCAAGGCGTGAACCTCGCCGTCACGAAACTGGTCACCGACAACGTCGCCACCGACGACATCAGCGACATGGACGGTTTCGGCCAGGCGAAGAGAGTCTTCGCCTCGTCGTTCGACGTCGGCGGCGTCCAGGTGAAGATCACGGTCGTGTGGTGGCTCGTCTTCGCGGCGCTCGCCACCTGGGTGCTGCTGCGCACCAAGTACGGCAACTGGGTCTTCGCGGTCGGCGGCGACCAGGACAGCGCCCGCGCGGTCGGCGTACCGGTGACCTTCACCAAGATCACGCTGTTCATGGCGGTCGGCTTCGGCGCCTGGTTCGTCGGCATGCACGAGTTGTTCTCGTTCAACACGGTGCAGTCGGGCGAGGGCGTCGGCCAGGAGCTCATCTACATCGCCGCGTCGGTGATCGGCGGCTGCCTGCTCACCGGCGGGTACGGATCCGCGATCGGCCCCGTCTTCGGCGCCTTCATGTTCGGCATGGTGAACCAGGGCATCGTCTACGCCGGCTGGAACCCCGACTGGTTCAAGGCCTTCCTCGGCGTGATGCTGCTCGGCGCCACGCTCGTCAATCTGTGGGTCCGCCGCACGGCGACCCGGAGGTGAACCGACCCATGGCAGACAACGGATCCGGAAGCACGGGCGTCCCCACCCCGGGCGCGCCGCCCGGGCACGACGGCGCCGCGATCGTCGAACTGCGCGGCGTGGGAAAGTCGTACGGCAACATCCGCGCCCTGCACGACGTCTCCCTCGTCGTCCGTCCCGGCCGGGTGACTTGCGTCCTCGGTGACAACGGCGCCGGGAAGTCCACTCTCATCAAGATCATCTCGGGGCTGCACCGGCACAGCGAGGGCGAGTTTCTCGTGGACGGCACGGCGGTGCGGTTCGGCACCCCGCGCGAGGCTCTCGCCAAGGGCATCGCCACCGTCTACCAGGACCTCGCGACGGTGCCGCTGATGCCGGTGTGGCGGAACTTCTTCCTCGGCTCCGAGATGACCAAGGGCCCCTGGCCCGTACGCCGGCTCGACATCGCCCGGATGAAGCGGACCGCCGACGAGGAACTGCGCAACATGGGCATCGTCCTCGACGATCTCGACCGGCCGGTGGGCACCCTCTCCGGCGGGCAGCGCCAGTCCGTGGCCATCGCCCGCGCCGTGTACTTCGGCGCCCGCGTCCTGATCCTCGACGAACCGACCGCCGCGCTCGGTGTCAAGCAGTCCGGAGTCGTCCTCAAGTACATAGCCGCCGCCCGCGACCGCGGCCTCGGCGTCATCTTCATCACCCACAACCCGCACCACGCCTACATGGTCGGCGACCACTTCAGCGTGCTGCGGCTCGGCACGCTCGAACTCAGCGCCGACCGCGGTGAGGTCGGCCTGGAGGAACTCACCGACCATATGGCGGGCGGCGCGGAACTCGCCGCTCTCAAGCACGAGTTGGCGCAGGTGCGCGGGGTCGACGTACAACGGCTCCCGGAAGCGGAGGGCCTCGGCTCGTCACCCACGTCCGCCTCCCCCGAGGGGGCCGGCTCCTGACGCCCTCCCCTCGTCCGAAGAGGCCGGTTGCTGACGCCCTCCCCTCGTCCGAAGAGGCCGGTTGCTGACGTCCTCCCCTCCCCCGGTCCGGTCGGCGACCGGGCCGGACGGCGACCGGGCCGGACGGCGACCGGGCCGGACGGCCAAGCGCCCCCGGTGGCCTGCGGCCCCGGGCGCATCGGCCCAGGACAGCGGGCCTTCCCGCCGGGATCGTGCCGCTGAAGGGGCGACGGTCACGGTGAAGGAGGAACGGTTACGCTGAGATCATGCCGTCCACACGTCGTACCGCGCGCCAGACCGACCTGCTCCAACGGCTGGTCGCGTTGCTGGTGGCGGAGGGCTTCGCGGCGTTCACTCTCGACGAGCTGACCGAGCGGCTGCACTGCTCGAAGACGACGCTGTACCAACTCGCGGGAAGCAAGCAGGAGTTGGTACGGGAGGCGGTGAAGCACTACTTCCGGGAGGCCGCCCAGGCCGTCGAGAAGCAGGTGGCCGACACCTCCGCACCCTCCGAGCGTGTGGTGGTCTACCTGGACGCGGTCGCCGAGCAGCTGCGGCCGCTCTCCCGGCGGTTCCTCGACGACATGGCCCGGTTCGAACCGGCCCGCGAGGTGTACGAGGCCAATACGCGCCTCGCCGCCGGAAGGATCCGGCAGTTGATCGCGCACGGCGTGGCCGCCGGGGCCTTCCGTGACGTCCACGCCGCGTTCGTGGGAGAGGTCGTGGCCGCGACCATGCAGGAGATCCAGCGTGGCGAGGTCGCCGCACGGACGGGGCTGAACGACGCCGAGGCCTACGCCGAACTGGCGTCGCTCATCGTGCACGCCGTCTCACCCTGACGCCCGCCACCCCGCCGCCCCGCCGCCCGTCCACCTCGACGCCCCGAGGCCCCGCCACCCCGACCGCGCACGGCACCTTCGCCGCGCCCCCTCCCTGCCCACGCCCACGAGCAAGCCCAGGGACGGGTCCAGGTCCAGACCCAGGTTCAGGCCCACGGTCGGCCGCGATCCCGGCGCCTCGCGCGCAGAACACGGGAAACCGGTCGGCGACCGGTGGATCCGTCGTCGGCCGGCATGGCCTGGCGGTACCAAAAACGATACTGTTGTATCGCCTGGCGTATCAAAATCGTCCAGCGAACCGCCACCACCGAGGACATGCCATGCCCGCGACCCGCACTCTCCCCACGGCGGAAGCCGTCGACCTGATCGCTCTCACCCGCGAGCTCGCCGAGAAGGAGCTCGTTCCGCGCGTCGCCGAGGCGGAGGCCGAGGGACGCTTCCCCCGCGAGGTCTTCCGGACGCTCGGCCGGGCCGGGCTGCTCAGCCTGCCCTACCCCGAGGAGTTCGGCGGCGGCGACCAGCCCTACGAGGTGTACCTCCAGGCCCTGGAGGAGATCGCCGCCGTGTGGGCGAGCGTGGCGGTGGGTGTGTCGGTCCACGCGCTGTCCTGCTTCGCCCTCGCCTCGTTCGGCACCGAGGACCAGAAGAAGGAGTGGCTCCCGGACATGCTCGGCGGCGAGCTGCTCGGCGCCTACTGCCTGTCCGAGGCCCATGCCGGCTCCGACCCGGGCGCGATGCGCACGCGGGCCGTGCGGGACGGCGACGACTACGTGCTCAACGGCGCCAAGGCCTGGACCACGCACGGTGGACACGCGGACTTCTACACGGTCATGGCCCGTACGTCCGACGCGGGCTCGCACGCCATCTCCTGCTTCCTCGTCCCGGCCGACTCGCCCGGCCTGGTGGCCGATCCCCCGGAGCAGAAGATGGGCCTGACCGGGTCCGCCACCGCCACCGTCCGCCTGGAGAACGTGCGCGTCCCCGCGAGCCGCCGGCTCGGCGAGGAGGGCGAGGGCCTCAGGATCGCCTTCGCCGGACTCGACTGCGGACGGCTCGGGATCGCGGCGGTGGCCACGGGCCTCGCCCAGGGCGCGCTGGACCACGCGCTGCGCTACTCGCGCGAGCGGGAGACGTTCGGCCGGCCCATCATCGAGCACCAGGGACTGGCCTTCGTCCTCGCCGACATGGCCGCCGCCGTGCAGGTCTCCCGGGCCACCACGCTCGCGGCCGCCCGGCTCAAGGACGAGGGACTTCCGTTCCAGTCCGAGGCGTCGATCGCCAAGCTGATCTCGACCGACAACGCCATGAAGGTCACCACGGACGCGGTCCAGGTGCTCGGCGGCGCCGGCTACACCCGCGACTTCCCGGTCGAGCGCTATATGCGCGAGGCCAAGGTCATGCAGATCTTCGAGGGCACCAACCAGATCCAGCGCCTGATCATCGGCCGCGGCCTGAAGGAGAGCGACCGCGGCAGCCTCCGGGTGCACAACGCGGGGAAGTAGCGGGAGCGGCACCGCCCCGGCGGCCGGAACCGGTGAGTGCGGCACCCGCGCTCACCGGAGAACGTACGGGCACGTGATTATCGCCGTCCGAACACCGATACTTCCCAGTGTGAGCTCCTCGCACCGCCGATCCGCTCGCCGGCCGGAGTGCGGCCCGGCGGTTCTTCTCACCAGGAGGTTCCCATGAAGATGCTCATCAACGTGGCGGAGACGGTGGTGGCGGACGCGCTGCGGGGCATGGCGGCGGCCCATCCGGAGCTGACGGTGGATGTCGACAACCGTGTGATCGTACGCAGGGACGCCCCGGTCGCCGGGCGGGTCGGCCTCGTCTCCGGCGGCGGCTCCGGGCACGAGCCGCTGCACGGCGGATTCGTGGGCCCCGGAATGCTGTCGGCCGCCTGCCCGGGCGAGGTCTTCACCTCCCCGGTTCCGGACCAGATGGTGCGGGCAGCCGCCGCCGTCGACAGTGGCGCGGGCGTGCTGTTCATCGTGAAGAACTACACCGGCGACGTCCTCAACTTCGACATGGCGGCGGAGCTGGCCGAGGACGAGGGCATCCGGATCGCCAAGGTCCTCGTCAACGACGACGTGGCCGTCACCGACAGTCTGTACACGGCCGGGCGGCGCGGAACGGGCGCGACGCTGTTCGTGGAGAAGATCGCGGGCGCCGCCGCCGAGGAGGGCGCGCCCCTGGAGGCGGTCGAGGCCCTGGCCCGGCGGGTCAACGAGAGCTCCCGCAGTTTCGGCGTCGCGCTCGGCGCCTGTACGACTCCGGCCAAGGGCAGCCCGACGTTCGATCTGCCGCCCGGGGAGCTCGAGCTCGGTGTCGGCATCCACGGCGAGCCCGGCCGGGAGCGGCGCGCGATGATGACCTCGCGCGAGATCGCCGACTTCTCCGTGCACGCCGTGCTGGACGACCTCGCGCCGCGCAATCCCGTACTGCTCCTCGTCAACGGCATGGGCGCCACCCCCCTGCTGGAGCTGTACGGCTTCAACGCGGAGGTCCAGCGGGTGCTGACGGAGCGTGGCGTCCCCGTGGCGCGCACCCTCGTCGGCAACTACGTCACCTCCCTCGACATGGCGGGCGCCTCGGTGACCCTGTGCGAGGTGGACGAGGAACTGCTGCGCCTGTGGGACGCGCCGGTGAGGACGCCGGGGCTTCGCTGGGGCGTGTGAATACCGGTACGCGGGCCAGGAGTCGGGCGACCGGGCTCGGCCCGCGGGACCGGCCCACGGCACGTCGTCCGGCCCCTTCCCCGGCAACCTGGTCAACTTCCTTACCACGCAAGGAGATTCCGTGCTCGACGCCGATTTCTTCCGCCGCTGGATGACCTTGACCGCCGCGTCGGTGGACCGCGAGGCGGAGCGGCTCACCGACCTGGACTCCCCCATCGGCGACGCCGACCACGGCAGCAATCTCCAGCGCGGATTCAACGCCGTGACCGCCGTGCTGGAGAAGGACGCCCCGGACACCCCCGGTGCCGTACTCACGCTCGCCGGACGGCAGTTGATCTCGACGGTCGGCGGCGCGTCCGGGCCGCTGTACGGCACCCTGCTGCGCCGTACCGGCAAGGCGCTCGGGGACGCCGCCGAGGTCACCGACGCGCAGTTCGCGGAAGCGCTGCGCGCGGGCGTCGACGCCGTCATGGCGCTCGGCGGAGCCGCGCCGGGCGACAAGACCATGATCGACACCCTGGTTCCCGCGGTCGACGCGCTCACCGAGTCGTTCGCCGCGGCGAAGTCAGCGGCCGAGGAGGGTGCCGTGTCGACGACGCCCCTACAGGCCCGCAAGGGCCGGGCCAGCTATCTGGGCGAGCGCAGCATCGGGCACCAGGACCCGGGCGCCACCTCCTCGGCCCTGCTGATCGCGGCACTCGTGGAGGCGTCCGGTGAGTGAGAGGGAGCAACCGCTCGTCGGCGTCGTGCTGGTCTCGCACAGCGCCGCCGTCGCCGCGTCCGTCGCCGAACTGGCCACGGGCCTGGCCGGTGGCGGCACGCTCGCACCCGTGGCGCCGGCGGGCGGCACCCTGGACGGGGGGCTCGGCACCAGCGCGGACCTGATCGCCGCCGCCGCGGCCTCCGTGGACAGGGGCGCCGGGGTCGCGGTGCTGACCGACCTGGGCAGCGCCGTGCTCACCGTCAAGGCGCTGCTCGCCGAGGGCGACGAACTCCCGGACGATACAAGGCTGGTGGACGCCCCCTTCGTCGAGGGCGCGGTGGCCGCGGTCGTCACGGCCTCGGCGGGCGCCGACCTCGCGGCGGTGGAGGCGGCGGCAGCGGAGGCGTACACCTATCGGAAGGTGTGAGGACCACGCGTCCAGGAGACCGGCCGGCTCGAAGACGTACGAGGGCCATAGGGACTGAAGGCCGAGGTCAGGTGATGCCGTTCGCGGCGACGATCAGAGCCGAGCGGATGGTCCCCGCCAGCTCCGCCCGGGCCGTCACAGGATCGGGCTCCGCCTCGTCGGCGCGCCACGCGTAGTGCTCGACCGCCGCGCGCAGTGCCGCGTTGAGCATGGCCGCCTGGATCTCCGAGCGCAGGTCGACGGCGCCGAGCCCGGCGCGGTCGGCGAGCGCCCGGGCGAACACCGGCTCGGCCTCGTCATGGGCCTGGAGCCAGACGGCCCGCAGTCCCGGCTCGGTACGGGTGAGCCGCAGCAGCGTACGGACCCTCGGCGGCTCCGGCATCGCCATCGGGCCCTCGCCGTTCGTGGACGCCTGCTCCAGCGCGTCCTCCAGGGGAGCGCCTTCGGGCCAGGCCCGCAGCGCCGCGGCGATGGCGTCGATCCCGGCCGCGAACAGGGGGCTCACGCAGCTCTCCTTGCCCGGGAAGTAACGCCACAGGGTCCGGGTGGACAGGCCGACGACCTCGGCGATCTGGTCCCCGGTGGTGGCGGCCACGCCCTGGTCCACGAACAGTTCCACCGCGGCCCTGGCGATCTCCAGCCGGATCTCGGCCCTGCGTTCGTCGGTGAGCGGCGGCCGCCCGGTACGGCCGCGCCGCCGGCCGGGGTGTTCGCCGATCGCGCCGTCCGGCACTGATGACTCCTCGGTTCTCGGTTCCGTCCGCATATGCCGCCCGGGACTGCGGCTGCGGTGAGTCTAGCGATCTCGAACCGCCCCGAAGACTTTCTGTCATTCAGCGACAATAAGTCGTACTGTGGCGGCGCGGCACGTCGTCCGCACTCGTACGCAACCTCTGGGAGAACGTCATGAGCGCCACTGCACCGGACGGCCGCAGCGTCATCGTCACCGGCGCGGGCTCGGGCATCGGCCGTGCCACCGCCCTCGCCTTCGCGGCCGGGGGCGCGCGGGTGGTCGTGGCCGACCTCAACGCCGAGGGCGCCGCGGCGGTGGTCGGCGAGATAGCTGCGGCCGGTGGCAGCGCCGTGGCCGTGACGGGCGACCTCAGCGAGCAGGAGGTCGTCGACCGGGTGACCGCGACCGCGGTGGAGCGGTTCGGCGGCGTGGACGTACTGGTGAACAACGCCGGGATCATGGACCGTATGTCGGCGGTGGCCGAGGTCGGCGACGCGGAGTGGGAGCGGGTCATCCGGGTCAACCTCACGGCCCCGTTCCTGCTCACCCGGGCGGTGCTGCCGCACATGCTCGCCGCCGGCAAGGGAGTCGTCGTGAACACCGCCTCGGAGGCGGGGCTGCGCGGCAGCGCCGCGGGGGCCGCGTACACCGCCTCGAAGCACGGCGTCGTCGGGCTCACGAAGTCCCTCGCCGTGATGTACCGGGACAAGGGCATCCGCGCCAACGCCATCGCCCCCGGCGGCACCAGCACCGGCATCACCGTGGACATCGAGGCGGGCGCCCACGGCCCGGCGGCCCTCGGCGCCTACATGGGCAACGTCGGCCGGCTCGCCGAGGCCGAGGAACAGGCCGCGGCGATCGTGTTCCTCGCCTCGGACGCGGCGAGCAACGTCAACGGCGTGATCCTGCCCGTCGACAACGGCTGGGCGGCCGTCTGACGGCGGGACCGCACTCGGCCCTCTGCACTCAGCCCTCGCCCAGGAGGAGTTTCCGGGCCAGCCGCTCCCCCGTCTCCACGGCGGCGGCGTGGTCCTGGATGGGGGAGACCCGGGCGTTCTTGAACACGATGTAGGTGACCCCGGAAGGGGTGCCGCCACCGCGGGGATCGGGGCGGATCCCCAGCCCCGCGGCCGTGGCGTAGGAGGCCTCGCCGATGATGTCCTGCGGGCCGGTGTCACCGACTACGGCGTACTGGACCCGGTCACGGTAGATCACGGCCGCCACCGAGCCGGGCCCGATGCCGTGGTCCCGGTAGTTCCAGATGCCGCTCGGGGCCGGCACGACGATGTAGGGCAGGGTCTCGGCGCTCAGATAGCGTCCGTCGGACTGCTGGAAGGCCGTGGACTCCGAGTAGAGCGGGTCGGTGCGGCCGTTGCACGAAGGGCCCGCCCTGCCGTCGCAGTCGATGTCCATGTCGGCCGTCCAGAAGACCGCGCCGGGCGTTCCGCAGACCGGGATGTCGGCAGGGGTGCCGTCGTCGCTGCGGTATCGCCCGTGCGAGACGGGGGTGCAGCCGCCGAGCTTCGCGAGCAGGTCGGCGGCCCTGACGGAGCCTTCCCGCGCGGGCGCGGCGGGGCTTCCGGGGCGGCCCGTGGTGGAGGTCGTGGACAGCACCGCCGGAGCCGAGGCGAGCAGGGCGGCAGCGGCCGCCGCGGCCAGCGTCAGCGACTGGGCACGCACGATGGGAGGCCCTCTCCTGGGGGACATGGACGCTCATCTGCCCAAATCTGGTGGGCCTGTGACAGCGCGTCCACCGGGAGGGGGCCGGACGGTGCACGGCCGGTTCCGCGGGCGCCGTACGGCCGAGAGCCCGAGCCGGACCCGGCCCCGGACCTCTCGGCCGCACGCGTCGGCGCGGGATCAGCGACGACAGCGTTCCGCGCCGCGGGCAGGAACTCCCCTGGAAACGGGGCGAGTTCACACCGCGTCAAGGATCAGCATACGTACCCCGCGACGGGCCGGGCGACGACGTCGACCCTCTTGATGTGGCCGCGTCACCCGTTGTCTTATAGGTACAGACCAATCCCGTCGAGGGAGGGCTGACCCGTGCGACACGTTCCCGTCACCGCCCCGCGCGCCTTCGTGTGCGCGGCGCTGCTCGCGCTCACCTCCTGCGGATGGGGCGCCCCGACGTCCGGCCGGGGAGAACGGCTGCCCGCCGCGGCGACGGGCGTGACCGCCACCGCGGGGAGTTCGACCAGCGTGCACGTCATGTGGAACCTGGCCGACGAGGACCCTCGGATCACCCGCTACGAGGTGTACCGCGGGACGACCAAGGTCAAGGAAGTGGCCGGTTCGGAGCACATGGTGGACATCGTCCGTCTCGAACCGTCCACTTCCTACGTCTTCAGGGTCCGGGCCCGGAACGCCGACGGGGTGCCGGGGCCGCTCAGCCGGCCGGTGTGGGCCACCACCCCGGCGGCGATCGCGGCCGACCGCACCGCGCCCACCCGCCCGGCCGGCCCGCATGGGAGGGCCGTCGGCGGCCGGGCGGTCCAGCTGTCCTGGACGGGATCGTCCGACGCGCGGGGCGTGGTGTCGTACGACATCTACCAGGGCACGTCGAAGATCCACAGTGTGGGCGGCGCACAGACGGCCGCCGTCGTCACGGGGCTGCGGCCGGACACGGCCTACGTCTTCACGGTGCGGGCCCGCGACGCCGCGGACAACGTCTCGGCGCCGAGCGGCGCCGTCCGGATCACCACCGCGCCGGGGCCGGAGGACGACAGGGGCACGGCGCCGGCCGGCTTCCGGGCGACGACCCACCGGAGCGAGGGGGCGTACTACATCGACCTTTCGTGGACCGCGCCCGAGGTCGACGGGGTGATCACGGAGTACCGGATCCAGCTCGACGGGCGCGACGTGACCTCGCTCGTCTGGGGCGGCAGCCCGCCCAGCGGCACCTGCACCCACAGCTTCTACGTCGGCCGGGAGGCGGACGTGACGTACCGGGTGCGGATCCGGGCGAAGCTGCCCGACGGCACCTGGGGCGCGCGTTCCCCGGAGCGCTCCGTGACGACCGGACGGAAGTGAGGCGTCCCAGGGCCTGTCTGACGATTCCCGTCTGCCCGGGCGACGACGCGAATTGCCGGACAGGCCCTGGCGCCCGGTGACCTGGGCGGTGGCGGTGAACCCCCGGATCGAACGGGCGTCAGCCGCGTCCGCCGTCCGCCGGACGATGGAATTCGTCACCTGCCCGGTCCCCGTCCGCGTGCGCACCCCGGCCGGGGCGCATTGGCTCGCACTGAGGCAGCACGGGCCCTCCGATCCTCGGCGGCGCATGGGATGTACCGCCAACCGTGCCGCTGGAGGGCAGTTCCTATGCGTACCACTCAGAGACTTCTCCGCTCCGGCCTGACCGTGGCCGCCACCGCTGCGCTTCCTCTCACCCTGGCCGCTCCCGCGGCCGTCGCCTGGGGTTCCGGGATCTCCGTGAGCACCAGTGGCACCGCGGTCTCGGTCACCACCAGCGCCTGCCCGAGCAACGGAAGCAGCTTCGGCAATGCCTCGCTGCTCTCCAGCGGGCAGACGAACTTCGCCCAGGGGCGCCAGATGTCGCTCACCGGGACGAGCACCAACCAGTCGGCGGCCTGGACGGGCGTGAGCCCGGGGACCTTCACGGTCATCGTCGTGTGCCAGGACGGTACGACGGCGGGCACCCAGGCGATCATCGTCGCCGCCAGCGCGGCCCCCGCGACTCCCACGATCTCGACGACGGTCTCACCGTCGCCTTCGCGCGGTGTCATGGGCGGACTCGGCGGAGCCGTGAAGGACTACGGCACGGCCACGGTCGTGGGCGGCGCGGCGCTGGTCGTGACCGGCACGGTGGCCGCGGCCTGGTTCCTGCGCCGCCGGTCCAAGCCCCACCGGCTCTGATCCGGGGTCCGTCCCGACGGGCGGCCGTTCCGCGGGCCGAGGCCTCGGACGGCCGCTCGGTGCCGTACCGGCGCAGCCGCTGGGTGCCGTACCGGCGCAGTCGCTCGGTGCCGTACCGGCTCAGTCGTCCGCCCGCATGCCGTCGAACTCGGCCAGGGCGTGGGTCAGCCATTGGGTCCAGAAGGTCTCCAGGTCGATGCCCGCCCGCAGGACGAGATGGCGCAGCCGGTCCTCGGGCGTGCTCCGCTCCGGCGGGAAGTCCCGGTCCTGGATCTCCTCGTACTCGGCCAACTGGCTTTGATGCAGGGCGAGATGGCGGCGCAGATCGGCCTCGACGCCCTCGGTGCCGACGACGGCCGCGGCGCGCAGGCGCAGCAGCATCGTGTCGCGCAGCGGCTTCGGGTCCTGTGCGGCGGCGGTCCAGCGGGCGAGTTCGGCGCGGCCCGCGGGCAGGACTTCGTAGCTCTTCTTCTGGCCCCGGGCGTGCTGCTCGGGGGGAAGCGCCCTGATGTACCCCTCGGCCTCCAGTTTTCCCAGCTCGCGATAGATCTGCTGGTGCGTCGCCGACCAGAAGTAGCCGATCGACTTGTCGAACCGCCGGGTCAGTTCGAGGCCGGACGAGGGCTTCTCGAGCAGGGCGGTGAGGATCGCGTGCGGGAGTGACATGAGGTCATCCTAGGGAGGGCCGCGGGCGCCGCCCGGTGCCCGGCCGTGGCAGGCCGGGCATCGCGACAGCGCCCCCGCGGTTCGCTTCGGACGGGCCCTGAGGGCTGTCCCGTAATCCCCGGTGGATCAGCGCGCGGCGTCAGATGCGGTGCATCGCAAGGCGGAGGATCGTCCTCATACTGGGCGTATTCGGGCGATCCGACAACGCGGCGTGGGGGTACCCCCTGCTCGAAGAGCTTGGGGGAGCCGTAGCTGTCGTCGTGCGCCCGCCGGGGACTACGGGACAGCCCTTAGAGCGCCGCCGCCAGTTCCGTGCCCTGCTTGATGGCCCGCTTGGCGTCCAGTTCGGCGGCCACGTCGGCGCCGCCGATGAGGTGGACACCGCGGCCCGTTGCGCGGAGCGCGTCGTACAGGTCGCGGCGCGGGTCCTGACCGGTGCACAGCACGATCGTGTCGACCTCCAGGACCTGGCTGTGCCCGTCGACGGTGACGTGCAGTCCGGCGTCGTCGATCCGGTCGTACTGAACGCCCGGAACCATGGTGACGCCGCGGTGCTTGAGCTCGGTGCGGTGGATCCAGCCGGTGGTCTTGCCGAGTCCGGCGCCGACCTTGGACGCCTTGCGCTGGAGGAGGTGCACCGTGCGCGGCGGGGTGGGCCGTTCGGGGGTGCCGAGACCGCCGGGGCTCCGGTAGTCCATGTCGACGCCCCAGCCGCGGAAGTACGTCGCCGGGTCCTCGCTCGCCTTGTCGCCGCTGTCGGTGAGGAACTCGGCGACGTCGAAGCCGATGCCGCCGGCACCGAGGATGGCGACGCGGTCGCCGACAGGGGCTCCGTCGCGCAGGACGTCGAGGTAGCCGACGACGCTCGGGTGGTCGACGCCCGGGATCTCGGGGGTGCGCGGGCTGACGCCCGTGGCGACGACGACCTCGTCGTACGTCTCCAGCGTGTCCACGGTGGCCGGGGTGTTCAACCGGACTTCCACGCCGTGCAGTTCGAGCTGGGTGCGGAAGTACCGGATCGTCTCGTCGAACTCCTGCTTGCCGGGAACCCTGCGGGCCACGTTCAGTTGGCCGCCGATGTCGGCCGCGGCGTCGAACAGGGTGACGTCGTGGCCGCGTTCGGCGGCGCTGACGGCGCAGGCGAGTCCGGCGGGACCGGCGCCGACGACGGCGACGGTCTTGCGCAGCCGGGTCGGCGCGAGGACGAGTTCCGTCTCGTGGCAGGCGCGCGGGTTGACCAGACAGGAGGTGATCTTGCCGCTGAAGGTGTGGTCGAGGCAGGCCTGGTTGCACCCGATGCAGGTGTTGATGGCTTCCGGGCGTCCGGCCTCGGCCTTGGCGACGAAGTCGGGGTCGGCGAGCATCGGCCGGGCGAGCGAGACCATGTCGGCGTGACCGTCGGCGAGCAACTGCTCGGCGATCTCGGGGGTGTTGATGCGGTTGGTGGTCACCAGCGGGATCGAGACGGAGCCCATGACCTTCTTGGTCACCCAGGCGTACGCGCCGCGCGGAACCGAGGTCGCGATGGTGGGGATACGGGCCTCGTGCCAGCCGACGCCGGTGTTGATGATCGTCGCTCCGGCGGCCTCGACGGCCCGGGCGAGCGTGATGACCTCGTCGAGGGAGGAGCCGCCGGGCACCAGGTCGAGCATCGACAGGCGGTAGATGATGATGAAGTCGTCGCCGACGGCCTCGCGTACGCGGCGGACGATCTCGAGGGGGAAGCGCGTCCGGTTCTCGTACGAGCCGCCCCAGCGGTCGTCGCGCCGGTTGGTCTGAAGGGCGATGAACTCGTTGATGAGGTAGCCCTCGGAGCCCATGATCTCGACGCCGTCGTAGCCGGCCTGCCGGGCGAGCCTGGCTGCGCGCACGTAGTCGTCGATGGTCCGCTCGATCTCGGCGTCGCTGAGCTCGTGCGGCACGAAGGGGCTGATCGGGGCCTGGAGCGCGCTGGGGGCGACGAGGTCCTGGTGGTAGGCGTACCGGCCGAAGTGCAGGATCTGCATCGCGATCTTTCCGCCCTCGCGGTGCACCGCGGCGGTGATCTCGGCGTGCTGCGCGGCCTCGGCCTCGGTGGTCAGCTTGGCGCCGCCCTCGTACGGGCGTCCGGCGTCGTTGGGCGCGATGCCACCGGTGACGATCAGGCCGACGCCGCCTCGCGCGCGGGTGGCGTAGAACTCCGCCATGCGCTCGAAGCCGCGCTCGGCCTCCTCCAGGCCCACGTGCATGGAGCCCATGAGTACGCGGTTGGGCAGGGTGGTGAAGCCCAGGTCGAGCGGGTTCAGCAGATGCGGGTAACGGCTCATCGGGCCCTCCGTGCGCGGTGTCGTACGTCTGTTGTAGACGACGGGCCGTGCGTTATGCAACTAGTTGCACAATGAGGAGGATCACTCGGCGGGACGCCGGAGGAAGGCCCGGTGCGGACCTGAGGACCACGCGGTACGGAGCCGGAGGCGCGCGGTCAGCCGAGAACCACCCGGACCACGAGTTCGGCGACCGCGTCGGGCTGGTCGACCATCACCGCGTGGCCCGCGTCGGGGACCGGGACCATCGTCACGTTGGGGCTGGCCTCCAGCCCGGCCCGCTCCTCGTCCGTCAGACCGACCTCGTCGCGGTCGCCGCGTACCACCCAGGCGGGCACACCCGAGTCACGGAGCCGGGAGACCAGGTTCCCGTACCGGTCCAGATAGTCGTAGTAGCGCCGGATCATCTGGCGGCAGAACTCCGGATCGTTCTTCGCCACCTCGGCGCTCAGCGCCTCGCGGCGGGCCGGCGGCAGCATGTGCCCCACGGCCCGCGGTGACAGCTTGACCATGCCGATCCAGGTCAGCGCCCCGATGCCCGGCACCCGCCCGAGGCCGTTGGCGATCGCGAGCGCCTTGGCCTCGTCCGATGCCGAGAACGTCGGGGACAGCAGGACGACGGGGCCCGCGAAGTGCCCTCCGGCGGCCATCTCCAGGGCGACATTGGCACCGATGCTGTGGCCGACCACGACACCGCAGCCCCGCTCCGCGGCCAGGGCGCCCGCCATAGCCGCGTAGTTCTCCATGGAGAGATCACGTGGGGGCGTGGTGCCCGCGTGCCCCGGAAGAGTCGCCGCCACCAGCCGCACCGGTGCCGAGGCGAGCGCGGGTGCGGCCATCAGGTCGTCGTAGAAGGCGGTGCTGCACATCCCGCCGGGCAGCAGCAGCACCCGGGTGCTCGCGTCCGCGGGTCCCGACTCCTTGATGTCCCACGCGTCGAACTTCTCCGGGGCACTGCTCATGTCCGGACCTTCCTCTGGCGGCTGGGGATAGCCAGAGTGTGGCGCCCGGGACGGGATGATCGGCTGATCCGGGGCCGAACGCGGCATGTCGCCCGCGCCGGCCCCGTCCGGTCAGGGCTTCACTCCGATCACCACGTTGGCGTACATCTCCTCGGAGACGGCCAGTCGTGCGATCAGTCCGGCGCGGGCGAAGGCCTCCACGGCCGTGGACGCCTGGCGCTCACTCGTCTCGATGAGCAGACAGCCGCCGCGGGCCAGCCAGCGCGGTGCCTCGGCGGCGACCCGGCGCGCGAGATCGAGCCCGTCCGCGCCGCCGTCGAGGGCGACCAGGGGTTCGTGGTCGCGGGCCTCGGAGGGCAGCAGCCCGACCTCGTCGGTCGGGACGTACGGGACGTTGGCGGCCAGGACGTCGATCCGGCCGCGCAGCGTGGCGGGCAGCGCCTCGAAGAGGTCGCCCTCGTGGACCTGGCCCGCGAAGGGCGCCACATTGCGGCGGGCGCAGCACACCGCCGCCGGGTCGATGTCGGCGGCGTGCAGTTCGGGGCCGCCGAGGGACGCGGCCAGCGCGGCACCGACCGCGCCCGAGCCGCAGCACAGGTCCACCACGACGGACGCCCCGCGCGCGAGTGCGACGGCCTGCTCGACGAGGAACTCGGTACGGCGGCGCGGCACGAAGACGCCGGGGTCGAGGCCGATGCGCAGACCGTGGAACTCGGCCCAGCCGAGGACGTGTTCGAGGGGCAGTCCCGCGACGCGCCGGGCCACCATCGCGGCGGCCTCGTCCGGGGTGCGGGCGGCGGAGCGGATCAGCTCCGCCTCGTCCTCGGCGAAGACACAGCCGGCGGAGCGGAGCGCGGCGACCACGGGGTCGGCCGCGTCAGGAACATCAGGAGACAGCGGAGGCATGAAGGCGAGGGCCTTTCGACGTACCGAAGGGCGCTCCCACTGCCACCGTCAGACGGCGGCCGCGTTGCCTGGAGAGGAGAGCACCCGACCTGACACAGCGGTAATGGGTCTCACCTCCTCGGCAACTCATCGGCCGATACGGTCCACGGCCGGGACGGCCACCTTACAGGAACGATCAGCCGGCGGGGGCGGACAGGCGACGGTCGCGGGCCGGGCGCTCGCCGCCGCACTCACAGGAGCGGGCATACGTGACTCCGGCTCCTCCAGCCCCAAGTTGTACTATGCAACCAGGGCAGGTCAGGGAGGTCCGTCATGGCATCCGAAGGGTCCGGTGAACAGGCCGTCGCCACCGGGACACCGGCCGACGGCGGGACGGCCGACGCGGCTGTGGAGATCATCCAGCGGGAGATGACGGTGTTCGCCCGTCGGGCCCGCGCCTCGGCGGGACGCATGCATCCCGAGCTGTCCCTGGTCTCGTACACCCTCCTCGGTCATCTGGAGGAGGTCGGCGGCTGCCGGGCCACGGACCTCGCCGCGCACTACGCGCTGGACAAGTCCACGGTGAGCCGTCAGGTGGCGGCGCTGGAGCGGGCCGGGCTGATCGAGCGGCGCATGGACCCCGAGGACCACCGCGTCCAGGTGCTGTATCTGACGGCCGCGGGCACGGAGATCCTCGCCCAGGTGACCCGCAGCCGCCGGGTGGCGTTCCGTGAGCGGCTCGCGGACTGGCCCGAGGAGGACCTCGACCGCTTCGCCTCGTACCTGCTGCGCTACAACGCGACGGCCACCGCGCTCGGCACCGAGAGGCCGGAGGCGGGGCCGCCACGAGAGCGACCCGGCCGCACGTGACCCGCAGGTCCCGCGGGCCGTGTCGTGCTCATCCCTCGGCCGGGGTCCGGCCGTCGCCCGGCCGGCCGGGAACCCTCGCGGCCATGAAGCGGACCTTTCGGCGCAGCCGGAATCCCAGGGACTCGTAGAGACGGATGGCGCCGGTGTTGCTCGCGGCTGTGTGCAGGAACGGGGTCTCACCGCGCTCACGGATGCCGTGGGCGACGGCCAGGATCAGACGCGTGGCCAGACCCTCACCGCGATGGGCGGGGTCCGTGCAGACCGCACTGATCTCGGTCCAGCCCGGCGGGTGAAGCCGCTCGCCCGCCATGGCGACCAGGGCGCCGTTCCGGCGGATCCCGAGATACGTGCCGAGCTCGACGGTCCGCGGCTCGAAGGGGCCCGGCTGGGTCCGTTCCACCAGGTCCAGCATGTCCGGCACGTCGGCGGGGCCGAGCGTGACCGCCTCGGCGTCGGGCGCCGCGTCCAGTCCGTCGTCCACGAGCTGGACGCCGTCGAGGCTGAAGACCACCTCCCAGCCCTCCGGGGTCCGCCCGTCGAAGCCGGCCAGCGGAGCCGCGCCCCCGGGGCCCACCAGGGCCGCCAGATCCGCCCAGTCGGCGGCGTCGGGATCGTCGGGCAGCGCCAGCCACGGGGACACGTCCAGGGGGTAGCGCAGCACGCGTCCGCGCCGTTCGGCGAAATACGCGTGAGGCCCGGTGAGGGCGCCGAGCGCCGGGTTGTCGAGCGGGTGCCGGCCGGAGGGGGTCCCCTGCGTCTCCGGGCCCTCGAACCGTGTGGAGACGTACGCCTCGGTCATCTGCTGCCTCACTCTCCTGCGCTCCGGTCACCGTCCGCCGTGCACCGCTCACCGGATGTGCGTGCATGGGCCACCGGAGCCGGCTCAAGGAGCAAGGAGGACCGGGGCGCGGCTATTCCCGGGGCCCGGGAGAGTTCATGCGCACGCAATGATCAGCGGCCGGTACCGGCTCGGTGCACGATCCACGTGCGCGTACCGTTGAACGGTAAAGCGGCGGTGCGTTCCCGGGACACCCACCCGTGCGTGCACCGGTCACCCCGATCCGCGGGCCGCCGTCCCCGGCGACCACGCTCGATCCGTGGGCCGTCGTCCCCTGCGGTCCTGGAGGCACCACCCGTATGAACGTCACGCGAGGCTTCACCGGCCGACCGCGCGTCCACAACGCCGCACTGCCGCCCGGTCAGTACGACGCCGGCGACGACTGGCCCGTCCTGTCGGCCGAGGTGACCCCGGACCTGGCGCCCGCCGACTGGACCCTGCGCATCGACGGCCTGGTGGCCGAGCCCCGGTCGTGGGACTGGGAGCAGGCGAACGCGCTGCCGGCCTCGTCGTACGAGGGGGACATCCACTGCGTGACGAGCTGGTCGAAGTTCGGGGTGCGGTTCCGGGGCGTGTCCCTGGACACGTTCCTGGAGTCCGTACGACCGGACGCGGCCGCCACCCACGCGGTCGCGTACGCGCACACCGGGTACAGCGCGAACCTTCCGCTGGCCGACCTCACCGGCGGTCGCGCCTGGATCGTGTGGGACCACGACGGCCGGCCGCTGCCCGCCGAGCACGGCGGCCCGGCGCGGCTGATCGTGCCCCACCTCTACTTCTGGAAGAGCGTCAAGTGGATCGCGGGCATCCGCCTCCTCGACCACGACGAGCCGGGCTTCTGGGAGCAGAACGGCTACCACGCCCGCGGCAACCCCTGGGAAGAGCAGCGATACTCCGGTGACTGAGACCACGACCTTCGTACCGCCGACCCGGTTCGCCGTCCCCGGACGCATCGCCGTGAACCTGGAGACGGCCACCACCTGGCAGACCGCCACGCTGGCCGGGATCCGCCGCGAGACCCCGCACGCGGCGACGTTCCGGCTCGCCGTGCCCGCGTGGGCGGGGCATCTGCCTGGCCAGCATCTGATGCTGCGGCTCACCGCCGGGGACGGTTATGTGGCGCAGCGCCACTACTCCATCGCGTCCGCCCCCGACGACACCGGGCATGTCGAACTGACCCTGGACCATGTCGACGGCGGTGAGGTGTCCGGCTGGTTCCACACCGTGGCCCGGCCCGGCGACCGTGTCGAGGTCCGCGGTCCCAACAGCGGCTTCTTCGCCTGGCCCGGGGACCGGCCGGCGCTGCTCGTCGGCGCGGGTTCCGGCGTCGTACCGCTGATGTCGATGCTGCGGCACCACCGCGCGCAGGGGCTGGACGTACCCCTGCGTCTTCTGGTCTCCGCGCGCAGCCCCGAGGAGCTCATCTACGCGCGCGAGTACGGCGAGGAGACCACAGCCGTGTTCACCCGCGCGGCCCCGGAAGGTGTGCCCGTCGGACGTATGACCGCCGCACATGTGGCGCCGCTCATGGCCGAACAGCCTCCCGGTGGGTGGGAGGCCTATATCTGCGGTTCCAATGGATTCGCCGAGCACGCCTCGCGCGTGCTGGTGGAGTCCGGGCAGCCCGTGGACCGGATTCGGATCGAGCGGTTCGGCTAGGACCGCCTTACGCGCATGGTGGCCCCAAGGTTACGGACCGGCGGGTGTATTCGGCCGCGCGCGGGGCATTCGGGTGTGCGCCCGGGTGTCGCGGGCGGGGACGGCCGATGTCCGCCAGCAGGGCTCCTGTCCGGGCCGCGGCGGCGCGCGGCGACGAGGAGGGGACATGCGAACCCGGGTGCGCTGCTGGCGCTGGCGCCGCAATCCGCTGCGGCGCCGCTCCGATGTCGTCGAGGCCTGGTGGGCGCTGACCGTCGGCGTTCTGCTGCTCGTCGGCGCGCCGCTCGCGGGGGCGGGGGCGTCGTGGTGGACGTACGACGGCGCACAGAGCCGCGCGGTGGCACGGCGGGCCGCCCAGCACCACGTCCGTGCCGTGCTCGTGCGGGACGCGCCCGAGGCGGTGCCCTCGACGCCGGGCCGCGGGACACGCTCGCTCTCCGCGCCGGTTCGCTGGACGGGGCCCGACGGGACCGCGCGGACCGGGCGGGTGGGGGTGACCGCGGGCCTGCGGCGCGGTGCGCGGGTCGATGTGTGGACCGATGCCCGGGGCGCGATCGTACGTCCCGCGCCGAGTTCTTCGGTGATCCTGCAACAGGCCCTGGCCATCGGCGTCTTCACCGCCGGGGGCGCCGTCTTCGCCGTCTCGGTCGCGCATCTCTGCGTAGGCCGGGCCCTGGTACGCCGCCGGCTGGCCCGGTGGGAGCACGACTGGGCGCGGACGGAACCGGACTGGACCCGGCGAACGGCCTGAGGAGCGTCGCGCTGAGGGACGCCGGACGGCCCGGGGCCGGCCCGTTCCCGGCCCGGTCGTAGCGGGGCCGTGAGGGCGGACGTACGGTGTGATCATCCGCGCTCGCCAAGACCTGGCTGTGTGCCGAAAGGTGGTCCCTGATGGCCCTGTTCGACCTCCCGCTCGACGAACTCCGCACCTGTCGCAGCGCGTCCACCGAGCCCGGGGACTTCGACTCGTTCTGGGCCAAGACACTCCAGGAGGCCCGCGAGCACGACCTCGACGCCCGCTTCGAGCCGGTCGAGCTGCCGCTGAAGACGGTCACGGTCCACGACGTCACGTTCGCCGGGTTCGGCGGCCATCCGATCAAGGGCTGGCTGACCGTGCCCGCCTGGGTGAACTCTCCGCTGCCCACGGTCGTCGAGTTCATCGGGTACGGCGGCGGACGCGGGCTGCCGCACACGCATCTGATGTGGGCGTCGGCCGGCTTCGCGCACTTCGTGATGGACACCCGCGGCCAGGCGAGCGGGTGGGGCGGCGGCGACACCCCGGACCCGGTGGGCAGCGCGCCCGCCTTCCCGGGGTTCATGACTCGGGGCATCGAGGAGCCCGAAACCTACTACTACCGGCGGCTGTTCACGGACGCGGTGCGCGCCGTGGAGGCGGCCCGCTCCCATCCGCTGGTCGACGCCGCGCGCGTCGCGGTGCTCGGCGGGAGCCAGGGCGGCGGCGTCAGCATCGCGGTCGGCGGTCTGGTGCCCGACCTGGCCGCGGTCGCCCCCGACGTACCGTTCCTGTGCGACTTCCCGCGCGCCACGGTGCTCACGGACCGCGCCCCCTACCGGGAGATCGGCAACTACCTCAAGACCCATCGCGGCCGCACGGAACAGGTGCAACGGACCCTCTCCTACTTCGACGGGGTGCACTTCGCCGCGCGGGGCCGGGCACCCGCCCTGTTCTCGGCCGCCCTCGAGGACCAGACCTGCCCGCCGTCGACGGTCTTCGCCGCCTTCAACGCCTGGGGGAACGAGGACAAGGAGATCGAGGTGTACGACTTCAACGACCATGAGGGCGGCGGCCCTTACCAGCAGGCCGCGCAGCTGCGCTGGCTGCCCGCGCGCGTCTGAGGCCCACGATGGACACGAGCACCGCGGCCCGGCGCTTCGTCCGGGTGTGGGAGCGGGCCTGGGCGGCCCATGACGTCGAGTCGATCCTGGAGCTGTACTCGGACGACTGCGTCCACCGGTCCATGCCGTTCCGGGAGCCCCACCGCGGCCGGGACGAGCTCGCCGCGTACCTCCGCTGGTCCTTCGCGTCCGAGGACACGGCCGAGGTCCGCTTCTCCGAACCTCTGGTCGGCCAGGACGGCCGGGCGGCCGCCGAGTTCCGCGTCCTCGCGCGGGAGGACGGCCGTCCCACGACCCTCGCGGGCTGTGTCTTCGTCCGCTTCGACGCCGCGGGACTCGCGGTGGAGACGCGGGACTACTGGCACAGCACGCCGGGGTCCGTGCCCGCCCTCCCCTGGCGGACGGACTAGCACTGCAACGGTTTTTGCCGTGACTGCCGCCGGATTGCTGGCTGGTGTGGGTACGGGTGGGGACCTTGCCGATGTGCGTCTTTTGCTTACCTGGCCATCCGTCGCGGGCCCCCGAGCCCTCCCACTCCGCATCGGCACGTCAATTAACATGCACACGACACGCGACCGTGTCTCACCTAAACGAAAAGGGCTTACGGGCGGCTGAAAATCAAGCTTTCACTCCCGTTCCGCGCAGTCTCGATCTAGACATTCAAGGGTGTATTCCGGCCCAGAGGGCCATGGATTCTTGTAATACACAGCCGCCTTGCAGGATCTTTGTAGGGCAAACCAGAGAGACGAGACGACGGAAGGATCGCACGGAGGCAGGCAGGCATCTTTTCGGCGAGCCTTCATGCGCCCGGCCGTAACGTGCTCTCCCCGTTCGAATGTTGAATGAAGGAGAAGTTGTGATCTCAAGGACGATGAGGGTCGCCCGTTCCGTGACCGTGGCGGCAGTGGCCACCATGGGCGTCACGATGGCCATGCCCACGGGCAACGCGTTCGCCATCGACCACGTCGAGTGCCGTGGCGGGGAGAACTTCCTGAAGGTCTGGTCGCACCTGGACGGGAGGTCCAGCGTGGACTGCTACGCCAATAAGGGCCGGACCAACTTCGGCTCATGGTGGGTCGACCGCATTTCGACGGGCAACAACGATCTCATCTACTACGACGTGAACGGCGACTCGGTACGCATCAACCGGTGGACCGACATCACTTTCCCGAGCCGCCCTCCGAAGGTAAAGGACATCGAAATCCTTTAGCAGGCCGGCGGGCAGCTCCGCGGAAGGGCCGTGCTGACACACAACCCTTCCCGGATGCGATCCGTTTCCGCACGGAACCGAATTCCATGCGGGGATAAACTGAATTCTTCCCAGCTCATCGATGCAGGTCACGCGATTTCCGCGCGGCCTGTATCGGGCTGTTTTCCCGCAACATTCCGAGGGCCATGGTCGCGGGCACGCGGGGGAGAGAGATCTCCGCCGATGACATGTCTGGCGACGGTCCGCAGTTTCGCCCCGGTCGGGGGCGTCGCGGCTTCGGAGGGACCGGACGGGACGGCCTCTGACCGTCAGGGAGCCGGGGCCGTCCGCCGGACGGTCGGTCAGAAGAGGCTGTCCCAGCGCGCGTCGACGCTCCATGCGCTCGCCCCCGACGCGTAGTCGGCGAACAGCGCGGCCACCTGGTCGTTCTCGTTCAGCACACACCGGTAGTGGCGTTCCGGCGCGCCGTCCCGGTGTTCGACGGCGAACCCACCCGTTCTCAAGCCCGCGTTGGGGCCGTGACCGACCTGGAGGAAATGGCCGCTGCGCCGTTCCAGGATCAGGAACCAGTTCTCCTCGGAGAGTCGGTGCACGGCCCGTTCGATCACGTCGAGGTCCGCGTCCTCCACCTTCAGACCGACGCAGGGCTGAAGACTCGGCCCGTCCGCGCCGCGCAGCGCCGGCGGAAGGTGGAGCACCTCCGCCTGCGGGTCGAAACAGACGAGTCCGTGCCGGCCGGCGAGGGCCACCACCTCGGGCGCCGCGCCGGCGGCCCGCCCCGAGGACATGGGCATGATCACATGCGCGACGGAGACATCGAGGCCCGCCGTCCACGGTGACGCCTCCGCCCGCCCGTCGCCCTCGGCGGCCGAGAGCTCGGGGAATCGCCCGGTCAGTTCCCGATGGAACGCGGCCACGGCCTCGCTCGGGTCGACTCCCGCGCCCACAAGGTCACCGTCGCACAGCCGCTCGTACGTCACGACGGCCTCGGAGACCGGGACCCGCTCGGACTCGAACCACACCGCGAGATCGAAACTCACATCGCCCCCATCCACCGAAGACTGCCTCCGCGAGCCTACGGCGGACCACTGACAACGCCCCCTCGTCACCGGAGCACTGGGGCGGCCTCTATGGCGGCGCCCCGGCGCCTCCCGGGATCACGAGCCGACGGCGACCGGCGCTCCGAGCAGTTCCTGCTCCTCCGGGGTCAGCCGCAGAGTGGCCGCCGCGATGTTCTCGTCCAGGTGCGCCGGATCGGCCGTACCGGGGATGGCCAGGACGTGGGGCCCGCGCTGGAGGGTCCAGGCGAGCCGCACCTGGGCCGGCGTCGCGCGATGGGCGCGGGCGACCTCGCGGACCCGGTCGTCCCGCTCCTGCCCGGCGGCCGCCTCACGGCGCAGTCCGGAGACGGCGAAGAAGGGGACGAAGGCGATGCCGAGTTCGCCGCAGAGATCCACCAGGCCGCTCTCGTCGGCTCCGCGCCAGTCGAGTCCGTAGGCGTTCTGCACGCAGACGACCGGAGCCATGGAGCGGGCCTCGGCCACGTGCTCGGGGCCCACGTCGGAGAGGCCCAGGTGCCGGATCAGACCCGCCTCGCGCAGCTCGGTGAGCGCGCCGAAGTGCTCGGCGACGGAGTGCGTGTCACGACCGTTCCGGCGCAGGTTCACCACGTCGAGATGGTCCCGGCCGAGCTGCCTCAGGTTCTCCTCGACCTGACCCCGCAGCCGGTCGGGGCGGGCCATGGTGTGCCACTCGCCGGAGGGATCACGGCCCGGTCCGACCTTGGTGACGACGACCACGTCGTCCGGGCGGGATGACAGCGCGCGGTTGATCAGCTCGTTGGCCGAGCGCAGCGGGGAGAAGTAGAAGGAAGCCGTGTCGATGTGGTTGACGCCCTGGTCGACCGCCCGGCGCAGCAGACGGACCGCGAGGTCGCGGTCGATAGGAGTGCCGTCCGAGTTCTGGGCCATGCCGTTGCCGGTCAGTCGCATCGCCCCGTAGCCGATCCGGTTGACCTCCCGGTCGCCCAGTTTCCAAGTCCCTGCGGCAGCCGCGTTCACTGTGGACGGTCTCCCCTCGTCTCGCCGGGCGGCCATCCCGCCGCCCGGCCGGAGCCTGGAGTATGCGGTGGCCGCCGGGCCGACCAACAGGGTTACAGGAAGGGCGAATTGTCACACCCGTCTCAGGAACGAAGGCGCACCGACCAGCCGTTGGAGCTACTGAGAAGCACCGGTTCCGGGTTCCCGGCCCACGGCCACGCCTTTCGGACAGCGCGGGTTCGGTGGCTCAGGCGATCTCGCGGCCTCGGAAACGGGGTCACCTCACGGCAAGCGACGAGGCGCGTGGGCCCGCGGATCGCAGTCGGCCCAAGGGAGTCGGGGTTCGCCGGCGCCCGGGCCGCGACCCTTCGAGAGAAGCTCGTCGCGACCGGGGGCGCGGACTGAAATCGGCCGAAGTACCCGGACACCCCTTCCCAGTGGTTTAGACCAATGCTAGATGTGGTGGCGCACCGAGCTCACACGGCTACTTTTTGTCACCATGCAGGAGGCGCGGTCATGGCCCGCACCACCCATCCGTCCGACCACGAACCGCTCTACGCACGGATCGCCGCACAACTGCTCGGCGAGCTGCGCGACGGGGTCATACCACCCGGCGAACGCCTGCCGGGGGAACGCGAGTTGGCCACTCGGTTCGGCGTCAGCCGGGAGACCGTACGGCAGGCGCTGAACATGCTGCGGCGCGACGGCCAGGTCTCCACGGACCGGCGCGGCAGCCACGCGACGCTGTCCGGCACCGGCGCCGAACACGTCCCCTCCCTCGACTTCCCCGTCGGCGCGCACACCGGCGAACCCGAGGGCCGCCGACGGGCCACCGTGACCTGGGAGACACCCACGCCGGAACACGCCGAGGCCCTCGGACTCGCGCCGCTGCGGGCGACGTTGGTCCATCGCTACGAGTCCGCCGCGGCCGACGGCAGCGGACTGCGCTCGGCCGTGACATCGTTTTCCGCCATCGCCGTGACCGAGGTGGAGGAGCTGGCCCGCTACCGCGACCGCGCGAACGGCCACTCGTCGGCGCAGCTGTCACGCGCCTACGACTGGATGCGCAAGGCGGGTCTGACCCTGCACCACCGGGACGCGATCACCAGACTCCCGCAGTCGGTACGGGTCACCCGGCGCGTGCACGACCAGTACGACCGCCCCCTGGAGATCACCGACCTGACCGTGGATGCCCAACAGGACGCCTTGGTCTACGAGTTCACATTGCCGGCGGCCACGTGACTGCCGGGCCGCCCGCACGTGTGGCCACGACCATGCGCGCCCGTGGGCTGCCGTCCCGTCGCCGGCCGAACTCGGTCAGCGGGTGAAGCTCCGTCCGGAATCCGGCCCTCGCCAGCTCCCGCTCCACGTCGCCGAGCCGGAACGTGCGGTAGTACATGACGAAGGTCGGACGCCGGACGGCGTTGCGCACCCGCATCACCGTGTCGAAGCCCAGCAAGGCCCAGTACCACGGTGATCCGGGCCGCGGCGGGGCCATGACGGGGAAGGCGAAGCGTCCGCCCGGGCGCAGGACGGCGTGGACACCGGAGAACAGGCCGGGCAGCTCGCGCGGCAGAAAGTGCCCGAAGGCGCCGAAGCTCACGACGACGTCGAATGCGGGCCCGAAGGGCAGGGAGCGGGCGTCCGCACGGACGAAGGCAACCGACGGCACCTCTTCCCGGCCCGCCTGGGGCGCCCCTTCCCCGTCCACCGACGGCACCTTTTCCCCACTCACCGACGACGCCGCTTCCCCGCCCACCGACGGCACCTTCTCCCCACCCGCCAGGGGCGCGCCTTCCCCGCCCACCCGGGCCGGTGCCTCGCCGGCTCCGAGCCGTGAGCGGCCGACCGCCAGCATGCCCGCGCTGACGTCGACGCCGGTGACGCTCTCCCGGCACAGCTCCCGCAGGACCTCCATGCCCGCGCCGGTGCCGCAGCAGAGGTCGAGCCCCGCGGCGAAGGGCCCCATCGGCTCGAGGGCCTTCCCCACCGCTTCGAGAATCGGGTCCGGGGTCCGGAACGGCGTGTGGTCGAACTTGGGCGCGAGCAGGTCGTAGCCGTGTTCGATCGACGAGAGGGCCTGCACCGTCAGTTCGCGGAGGGTGGGACCTTGCGGGGTGAACATCTAGCCGAGCTTAGGGGCTGCGGTTCGCGTCGGGTCGCAAGGTACGGACGACGCCTTCCCGGGCCGGAGCGCCCCCGTGTCCGCCGCCAGGGGCGAACACCGTGTGACGGCGGCCTGTGGGGCAGCGGACGCCCGGTGCGCTGATCTATCGTCGCGGGCATGACCTCGTTCCGCCCCGCCCCCGCCTGGCTGGCCGACGCCGTCTTCTATCAGATCTATCCGCAGTCGTTCGCCGACTCGAACGGCGACGGCATCGGCGACTTCGACGGAATCACCGAGCGCCTCGACCACCTCGCGTGGCTGGGCGTCAACACCGTCTGGCTCAACCCGTGTTTCGTGTCCCCGTTCGGCGACGCCGGATACGACGTCGCCGACTATCTGCGCGTCGCGCCCCGCTACGGCTCGTCCGACGACCTCGCCCGGCTCGTCGAGGAAGCGGGCCGCCGGGGCATCCGCGTACTCCTCGACCTCGTAGCGGGCCACACCTCCGACCAGCACCCCTGGTTCCGGGCCGCGATGGACGATCCGGCCGACGACCGGTACGTCTGGGCGCCCGAGGGCCGTTCCCCGGACGGATTCGTCCCCTCACCCGGGACCCGCCCGGGGGCGTACCTGCCGAACTTCTTCGCCTTCCAGCCCGCGCTCAACTTCGGTTACGGGCGCACCTGTCCGGACGAACCCTGGCGCCTGCCGGTCGACGCGCCGGGCCCACGCGCCAACCGTGCCGCGCTGCGCGCGGTGCTGGACCACTGGCTGGGTCTCGGACTGGCCGGCTTCCGGGTGGACATGGCCGCCTCGCTCGTGAAGGACGACCCCGGCAAGAGGGAAACGGCCGCGATCTGGACCGAGTTGAGGCACTGGCTGGACGACGCGCATCCCGACGCCGTGCTGCTCGCGGAATGGGGCGAACCCGAGGTCTCCGTCCCGGCCGGCTTCCACGCGGACTTCTTCCTCCAGTTCGGCGGCCCCACCGACGGACTCGCCCTGCGCTCGCTGTGGAGCAATGGCGAGGGCACGGTCAACGAGGCCTGGGACCCGCTCGACTGCTTCTTCGACGCCGGGGGCTGCGGCTCACCACTCCCGTTCGTGGAGGCCTGGCGCGCGGCGGCCGCCGCGCTCGACGGAAGCGGCTTCGTCGCGCTCCCGACCGCCAACCACGACTTCTCCCGTCTCAACTGCGGCCCCCGCACGGCCGGTCAGCTGCCCTCCGCCTTCGTCTTCCTGTTCACCTGGCCGACCCTTCCGGCGATCTACTACGGCGACGAGATCGGCATGCGTTACGTTCCGGGACTGCCCGAGAAGGAGGGCAGTGTGCTCGGCCCGCGCTACAACCGCGCCGGTTCCCGTACGCCGATGCAGTGGGACGACGGCCCCAACGCCGGTTTCTCCACGGCCCCGTCCGACCGCCTCTACCTCCCCCTCGACCCGTCGCCGGACCGCCCGACGGTCGCCGCCCAAAGAGCCGACGACACCTCGCTCCTGCATCTCGTTCGCCACCTGATCGCGTTGCGCACCGGCGCACCTGAGCTGGGTCCTGGCGGCTCGGTCGAAGTGGTGCACGCCGGGTACCCGTTCGTGTACGTGCGCGGCGGCCGGTATCTGGTCGTGGTCAACCCACGTCGTGAACCGTCGAGTTGTCCCCTGGGACGGGACACCGGCGTTCGCTCCGTGGAGGCGGACGGCGTCGGGATCGAGGGCGGCACGGTGAACGCCCGCGGATTCGGCTACGGCGTCTTCGAGCTCGACGACGCACGGGCCGGTTCAGCCCCCGAGGCGTAGACCGGCGAGCCAGACGTCCGGGGTGTTCGGGATTTCCTGCGCGGATGAACCGGTCCGTGCGGGGCCGGCCTCCTTCAGTCGTGTGCGCCGGGCGAGCCACAGCCGGAGGCCTCTTCGCGCGCGAGGCGCCGAGGCGGACTCCGGCGCCGGTGCGGTCGTGCCGGGGGCGGCCGGGGCCGCTTCGGCGGCAGCGATGGGAAGGCCGGCCGGGGTTGCCTGGGCCGACGGGGTCGTGGGTGCCGAACTGGTCATGAAACGGAGCCTCCTGAGACGTCGGGCGGGCGGTGTCGTCGCCTCCCGGCGGACAGCGGTCCGGGAGGCGGCTTCACCCCACCGACGAAGGGCCCCTACGCCGGTCGACACTCCGCGAGCCGCTTCTCCAGGAATCTCCGCTCGGCCGCGTTCTCCACCAGTTCGAGGGCCCTGTCGTACGCCTCGGCGGCCTCCGCCCCGCGTCCGGCGCGGCGCAGCAGGTCCGCCCGGGTGGCCGGCAGCAGGTGGTAGGTGTCCAGCTCGCCCTCCTCCTCCAGCTCCGCGACCAGGGCGAGCCCGGCATCGGGGCTCTCGGACATGCCCACGGCGACCGCCCGGTTGAGCCGGACCACGGCGGAGGGCACGAAGCGGCGGAGCTCGCCGTAGAGGGCGGCGATGTCGGCCCAGTCGGTCTCCTCGGCCGTGGCGGCGGTGGTGTGGCAGGCGGCGATCGCGGCCTGGATCTGGTACGGGCCCGGGCGCCCCCGGCGCAGGGCGGTCTCCAGCAGTGCGGCGCCCTCGTCCGCCTCGGACGTGTCCCAGGCGGTTCGGTCCTGGTCCTCCAGGGTGACCAGGTCGCCGGATGCGTCCACCCGGGTGCCGCTCCGGGCGTCGTGGAGCAGCAACAGCGCGAGCAGTCCGAGGACTTCGGGCTCGTCGGGCATCAGCCGGGCCAGGACGCGGGCGAGGCGGATCGCCTCCGCTGAGAGGTTCGTGCGCGTCAGATCGGCGCCGGCCGTGGCGGCGTACCCCTCGTTGAAGAGCAGGTAGAGCACGCCGAGGACACCGGTGGTGCGTTCGGGCAGGAGGTGCGCGGGCGGTACGCGGTAGGGGATGCCCGCGTTGCGGATCTTCCGCTTGGCGCGCACCAGCCGCTGCGCCATCGTCGCCTCGGGGACGAGGAAGGCACGCGCGATCTCGGGCGTGGTCAGCCCGGCAAGGGTTCGCAGGGTGAGGGCCACCCGGGCCTCGATGGCCAGCGCCGGGTGGCAGCAGGTGAAGATGAGCCGCAGCCGGTCGTCGCCGACCCCGCTCCCGTCGTCGGGGTCCTCTTCGTACGGATTGTACGAGTTGTACGTTCCGTACGGGTCGTACGGACCCTCGTCGCGTGCCGACACCGCCACCTCCCGCAGCTTGCGCGCGCCGGCCGCCTCGCGGCGCAGCACGTCCAGGGCCCGGTTGCGCGCGGTCGTGGTCAGCCAGGCGCCGGGGCGGCGCGGCACTCCGTCGCGCCGCCACCGGTCGAGCGCCTGGGCGAAGGCGTCCTGCGCGCACTCCTCGGCGAGGTCCCAGTCGCCGGTCATCCGGATCAGCGTGGCGACGACCTGCCCCCAGTCCTCCCGGAACGCGGCCGCGACCGCCTCCTCGACTCCGTCGTTCACTCCCAGACCGGCCGCACCTCCACCGAACCGCCCGCCAGCGCCGCCGGATGCCGGGAGGCGAGCGCGATGGCCTCGTCGAGGTCGGCGACCTCGATGATGTCGATGCCCGCGACGTACTCCTTCGATTCGACGAACGGCCCGTCGCTGAGCAGGACTTCGTCGCCCTCGACCCGGACGGTCGTGGCGTCGGCGGCCGGGCGCAGCCGGGCGCCGCCCTTCACGATGCCGCGCTCGCGCACCTCCTGGATGTACGAGGCGAACCGGGGATCGTCGGCGATCTCCTCGGGGGCGAGTTCCTCACCGTCCACCGGGGTGCAGATGAACAGGGCGTACTTCACGACCTCGCCTCCCCGGCGGGCGGGCGGCCGTCGGCCGTCGGCACGGACGTGTGCTGGTGGACGATCTGCCAGCGGTCTCCCGCCGCGCGGTAGCCCGTGGTGACGCGTGCGGTGGTGTCCAGGGTGGTGCCGTCGACGAGCGGGGCGCGCAGGCGCACCAGGGCGTGGCTGAAGGCGACGCTCTCGTCGATGCGCAGCCGGAAGTCGAGGACCTCGCGGTCGGCGGGGCCGGCGAGCCTGGAGAACCACTGTTCCTCGGCCTTGCGCAGGGCGTCGGCGCCGCTCTGTTCCATGCCGCTCACGGGGTGGAACACCTCGACGTCGGGGGCGTAGCAGGCCATCGCCCGGTCGATGTCACGTTCGCGGAGGGCCTCGGTGAGCTCGGCGTCGAGGCGGCGGATCTCCCCTTGGGCGTCCTCGTCGTCCCAGAACGCGCGGATCTCCATGGCGCCGATCGTCGCGACGGGGTGTTTCGCGGCGGCCTCGATCGCCTCCTCCATGTCGGCGCAGTCGAGGATGTCGAACCCGGCGACATACTCCTTCGTCTCGGCGAACGGCCCGTCGGTGCGCAGCACTTCGCCGTCACGCACCCGGACGGTGACCGCCTCGGCGGGCAGCCGGAGGCGGTGGCCGTGCAGCCGGACGCCCCGCTCGGCCCCCAGTTCCTCGACCCACGGTTCGACGGGCGCCATCCCAGAGGCGTCGGCGGTGTCGTCGCCGCAGACCAGCAGCATGTACTTCATGGTTCCTCCCGGTGCTCATGAGCTTCCTACACCGCACCGACGAAGGGCGCCCCGGCGAATCGACAGGCCCTCGAGACTTTTTCGCGGGTGCTGTCAGAGGCGGGAGGTTCCGGGCCGCACGGGAAGGGTCCGGACGCTGTTGCCGACGAAGCTGGCCTGGTGGGTGAGCTCCGCCTCGGGCACGGCGAGACCGAGGTCGGGGAAGCGGGTGAACAGCCGCTCCAGGGCGATGGTGGCCTCCATCCGGGCGAGCGGGGCGCCGAGGCAGTAGTGGGCGCCGTGTCCGAGGGAGATGTGCCGGGCGGCGCCGGGCCGCCGGGGGCGGGTGACGTCGAAGCGGTCGGCGTCCGGTCCGTGCGCGGCCCGATCGCGGCCCGCGGCCGAGTAGCCGGCGAGAACGGGGGTGCCCCGGGGTATGAGGATCCCGTCGACGGTGAGGTCGCGCACCGGGTAGCGGAACGGGAAGTAGCTGACCGGGGCGTCCCAGCGCAGGGTCTCCTCCACGACGTCCCCCCAGTCCGCCTCGCCCTCGAGGACGGAGTCGAGTTGGTCCCGGTGAGCGCACAACGCCCGTACGGCGTTGGTGATCAGGTTCAGGGTGGTCTCGTGCCCGGCGATGATCATGAGTACCAGGGTGCCCATGAGTTCCTGCTGGCTGAGCCGGTCGCCGTCCTCGTCGTGGGCGGCGATCAGCGCGCTGGTGAGGTCGTCGCCCGGGTTCTCCGCGCGCGCGGCCGCGACGGCGCCCAGCACGGCCATCAGTTCGCGGTTGGCGGCGACGGCCTGCTCGGGCCCGATGTCGGTGGAGACGACCTGGTTCGTCAGATGGTGGAGCCGGTCGCGGTACGGGGCGTCGACACCGAGGAGATCGCAGATGACGCCCATCGGCAGCGGGAGCGCGAAGTGTTCGCGCAGGTCGGCCACTCCCCCGCCCTCCTCGGCCGCCGCGTGCAGTCCGTCGAGCAGTTCCGAGGTCAAGTCCTCGATACGGGGGCGCAGTTGCTCGACCCGCCGCACGGTGAACGCCTTGCTCACGAGGGACCTCAGTCGCCGGTGGTCGTCACCGTCGGCGGTCGTCATGCCCTGCACGGTGGCGAAGGTCATGAGGGGCCAGCCTTCGGCAATACGTCCCTCGTTCAGGGCCGTGAAGTGCCGGGCGCCCTTGGCCACGTCCGGGTGCGCGAGGAATTCCTTGAGCGCCTCGTGCCCGAGCACCACCGCGCCTTCCACCTCACCGGGCAGCACCACCGTCGTGACGGCGCCCCGCGCGAGCAGTCGCTCGTTGTGGGCGTGGGGGCAGCCGCCCGCGGGGTCCATGCGGTGCGGCGTGCCGGGCGAGGTGTCCACCGTGTTCTCCTTGCTGCTGGGCCGAGTTGACGGTCGCACGACACCGACGCGGGCCGCACGAAGATCGATTGTGCCCGCTCGGAGCAGCGCGCGCAGCACCTCGGCGAGGACCTTCGGCCGTCTTTCCGAAGCGGCTCGACGAGGAGGGCCGGCCGCCGTTCCGAGGCGGCTCGACGGGGACGGTCGGCCGTCTTTCCGAAGCGGCTCGACGGGGACCTTCGGGCGCGGTCCTGAGGTGGCTCGACGGGTACGGTCGGCCGCCCTTCCGGAGCGCTCGCCGAGCGGCTGTGGCCGGCTGCCCCTCGGCGGCGTCCGCGGTGACGCCGGGCGACTCCGTCGAGGCCGTGTTCCCGGGAGGGTGCCGTGCCACGGCGCGCGGGGAACGCGGGTCACTCCTTACGCTCGTAGGGACGGGATTCCTTGGGCCGCGCGGGCGCGGTCCCGGAGGTGACGGCCATGCGTGCCTCGCTGATCCAGCTGTCCGTGGACTCCTCGGACACCGCGGACGAGCGCCGCCACCGGGCGGCCGCACTGGTCCGCGGCCGGGCGGGCGACGATCTGGTGGTCCTGCCCGAGCTGTGGGCGGCCGGCGCCTGGGCGTACGACCGCTGGGAGCTCGAGGCCGAGGGGCTCGACGGCCCCACCGCCGAGGCCATGTCCGCCGCCGCGCGCCGGGCCGGCGTCTGGTTGCACGCCGGGTCCGTCGTCGAGCGGGACGAGGACGGGACGCTGTACAACACCGCCCTGCTCTTCGACCGGTCCGGCGACCTGCGGGGGCGCTACCGCAAGATCCACCGGTACGGTTTCGACACCGGTGAGGCGACCCTGATGGGCGGGGGCGAGGACATCGTCACCGTGCCGACCGACTTCGGCATCGTGGGCCTCGCCATCTGCTACGACCTGCGCTTCCCCGAACTGTTCCGGGGCCTGCTCGACGCGGGCGCTGAGCTGATCGCGGTACCCGCGGCGTGGCCCGAGGCCCGGCTCACCCACTGGCGGCTCCTGACCCGCACCAGGGCCCTGGAGGAGCAGGTCTTCCTCCTGGCCTGCTGTGCGACGGGCACTCATGGCGGCATGCGGCAGGCCGGGCACAGCGCGGTCGTCGACCCCTGGGGAACCGTCCTGGGCGAGGCCGGCACCGCGGAGGAGACCCTTACGGTGGACTTCGACATGGCCCAGGTCGCCCTGATGCGCCGCGAGCTCCCGGTCCTGCGCGACCGCGTACTCGCCGTCGAAGCCCCGCCGAGGCCATGACTCCGGCGGCGGTCGCGTGCGGGCGGCCGACGGGCCCGCAGGGGCGTCACGGGCGGGCGGCGGCCCGGCTGGGGCGCCACGGCTGGGCGGCGGCAGTGCAAGTGCATCGCGGGCGGGCGGCGGCAACGCGTCACGGGCGGCCGGTGGCCGGGCTGATGCATCACTGGCGCTGACGCCCGCCGTTCGCACGAGCCGGCGCCTTACGCCAGGCCCACGACCCTCCAGCCATGACCCGCGAGCCGCGCCAGGCCCGCGACCCCCGCGCACCGCGCACCGCGCACCGCGCACCGCGCACCAGCGGCCCCTCGCTCCGAGACGCGAGCCCCGAACCCCGAACCCCGAGCCCCGAGCCCCGAGTCACTGAGACGCGGATCACACCAGATCCGGCCCAACCAGTGCTACTCTGCCAACAGCACTCGTGTACGCCTCCTTATTCAGGCGCCGGTGCAAGTTCCCATTCTCTCGCTGACACACCGTCGATTCCGACACGTGGACCAGCATCTTTGGGCAGCACCTCCCGCATACGGCCAGGAAATCCCCTTGCCGTGGCCGAGTTGATGTTCCCGCCGCACCGAGGCGCGCCCCGCGCCCTCCCTTCGCGGCCTCCTCCCCCCTTCCTCACGCATGCCCATGCGATCCCGTCCCTGAGAGGACATCCCATGACCACCACACTCGAACACCCCCCTGTACAACAGCGGCCCCGGACCCGGACCGCCGCCGGTGTCCTCGACATCGACGGCAACGGGAAGGGGCATCTGCGCTCCGCGAGCCTGCTCCCGGCACCCGACGACCTCCAGGTCTCCCCCGCGCTGATCCGCCGTCACGGCCTGCGCAAGGGCGACGCCGTGGAGGGTGTGACCGGCGGCCCCCGGACCCTCGCCGAGGTCGAGCGGATCAACGGCCGTACGCCCGAAGAGGCGCGTCGCCGCACGCACTTCAAGGACCTCACCCCGCTGCACCCGCGTGACCGGCTCCGGCTGGAGCACCCGGGGAGCGGACTGACCGGACGCGTCGTGGACCTGGTCTCGCCGGTCGGCAAGGGCCAGCGCGGCCTGATCGTCGCCCCGCCCAAGACCGGCAAGACGGTGCTGCTCCAGCAGATGGCCGCCGCCGTGGCCGGCAACCACCCCGAATGCCGTCTGATGGTGTTGCTGCTCGACGAACGCCCCGAGGAGGTCACCGACATGCGGCGCTCCGTACGCGGCGAGGTCTACGCCTCCACCTTCGACCAGGCGCCCAGGCAGCACATCGCGCTCGCCGAGCTCGTCGTCGAGCGGGCCAAACGGCTCGTCGAGGCGGGCGAGGACGTCGTGATCCTGCTCGACTCGCTCACCCGGCTGTGCAGGGCGCACAACAACGCGGCCGCCGGCGGCGGACGCACCCTCAGCGGCGGTGTCGACGCGGCCGCCCTCCAGGGCCCCAAGCGCCTCTTCGGCGCGGCGCGCCTCGCCGAAGAGGGCGGCTCGCTCACCATCCTGGCCACTGCCCTGGTGGAGACCGGTTCGCGCGCCGACGACTACTTCTTCGAGGAGCTCAAGAGCACCGGCAACATGGAGCTCCGGCTGGACCGGACCCTCGCCGCCCGGCGCGTCTTCCCCGCGGTCGACATCACCCCCTCCGGCACCCGGCGTGAGGAACTCCTCGTTCCGGCAGCCGAGTCGACCGCGCTTCGGGGACTGCGCCGGGCCCTGCTGACGCGGGACGGGCAGACGGGCCTGGAGACGCTCCTGGAGCGGCTGCGCGCCACCCCCGACAACGCCGCCTTCCTGCGCCACATTCAGCCGACCCTGCCGTCCTGACGCCACGCGCCTGCGGCATCCGGGTGCTCGATGGCGCCGCTCGGCCCGGCCACCCCGGCGTGTCGCGCGTCCGTTCCTACGTTTGCGGTATGACGATCGGATTCTCATTCCGGAATGCTGCTTCGCGCTCCACGGTCACGCGTGCCGCCCTGACCTGCTCCGCCGTCTGTGCGGCCGGTCTGCTGGCCGCAGCGCAGAGCCCGGCCATCGCACTCACCCGGGCGGCCCCCGAGGCGCCTCGGCCCGCCGCGCCGCCGTATTCGTCGCTGAACCAGCCGGGCACACAGGTACGGCCCCGGCCCGGGGCACCCGAGGTCCCCGACGTCTCCGCGCTGTCCTGGGTGGTCGCCGACGCCCGCACCGGCGACGTCCTCGCATCGCACAACGCCCACCGCAGACTCCCGCCCGCGAGCACCCTCAAGACCCTGTTCGCCCTCACCGTCCTGCCGAGGCTGCCCGGCAGCACCCTGCACACCGTCAGGGAGCGGGAACTGGAGGGCATCGGCGCGGGCAGCAGCATGGTCGGCGTGGCCGGGGGAATCACCTACCGCGTGGCTGACCTGTGGCGCGGGGTCTTCCTCAACTCCGGCAGCGACGCCGTGCACGTGCTCGCCTCGATGAACGGCGGCTGGACGAGCACCGCCGCCCAGATGCAGGCCAAGGCCCGCTCACTCGGCGCGAACGACACGCACGTCGTCTCGCCCGACGGCTACGACACACCCGGGCAGGTCTCCTCGGCGTACGACCTGGCGGTGTTCGGCCGGGCCGGGCTGCGCAACCCCGACTTCGCCAGGTACTGCTCGACCGCCGAGGCGATGTTCCCCGGCGAGGCCGGGGCCACGTACGGGATCCAGAACACCAACAGGCTCCTCACCGGCGCGAACGGGGTGGAGCGGTACCCCGGTCTGATCGGTGTCAAGAACGGCTACACCACCAACGCGGGAAACACCCTGGTCGCCGCCGCCAAGCACGGCACGCGCACCCTCGTCGTCACGTTGATGAACCCTCAGGCGGGTGGCGGACTGACCGTCTACGAGGAGGCGCGCTCGCTGCTCGACTGGGGATTCGCCGCGTCCGGACAGGTCGATCCCGTGGGCACGCTGCTCGACACGCGCGCCGTCCCCGCGGCCGGACCCTCCGCCGCCGGGTCCGCCGCGCGCCCCGGCCGAGCCGACCGGTCCGCGGCCGCCGAACGGCCCGTGAAGAGCGACCGGCCGGTGAACAGCGCCAGTCCCGTGGCCGCCGCGCCCGCCGACGACGCGGGACCCGGCTGGTCCGGCGCCGCCGAGATCGCCGGTGCCGCCGTGCTGGGCGCCGCGGGCGTCGCACTGGCCCTGCGGCTCAAGGCGGGCCGGGCGGGGCGCGGCTGACCGGCCGGCAGCCACAGCAGCAGCCCGAGCGTGATCCACGTATAGGTGTTGCTGCCGAGGAAACCGCCGAGGCCCGAGGCATCGTCGAACCACAGCCACACCACGCTGCTGCACAGCACCGCGTACAGGACCGCCGCGATCCGCAGCCGGCGCCGGCGCAGCAGCACGGCGAAGGACGGCAGCAGCCAGACGAGGTGGTGCACCCAGGTGATCGGGCTGACGAGACAGGCGGCCAGCCCGGTCAGGGCGAAAGCGGCGGTCCAGTCCTCGTCTGCGAGGGCACGCGAGGTCCGCCACGCCCAGACGCACAGGACCAGCAGGGCCAGTGTCGCCCACAGTGCCCTGCTCGGCTCCTGCGGTGCCACGAGCCGTGCCAGCACACCCTGGAGCGACTGGTTGGAGACGTAGTCCAGGCGCCCGATGCGGGTCGTGTCCCAGAGCGCGTCGGTCCAGTAGAAGCGCGAGGCGTCCGGCGCCACCCAGGCCGCAAGCGCGGTGGCCGCCGCGGCGACGCAGGTGGCGACACCGGCGGCCCGCCAGCGGCGGCCGAGCAGCAGCAGCGCGATGAACAGCGCCGGGGTGAGCTTGATCGCCGCGGCGAGACCGATGCCGGCACCCGCCCAGCGGCCCCGTCCGTACGACAACAGCCAGGCGTCGCTCAGCACGAGGGCGAGCAGCACCAGGTTGACCTGGCCGAAGCTGAAGGTGTCGCGGACCGGTTCGAGCACCGCCAGCAGACACGCCGTCAGAGCACAGCCGAACCAGCCGTAGCGACGCAGTTCGGGGCCGACCAGGATGCCCACCACCGCGGTCAGGGCGGCGAGGTTGAGCAGCAGGGCGAGGGCGATCGCCGTCCTCAGCCCTACGAGTGCCATCGGCACCATGCCGAGAGCCGCGAACGGCGGGTAGGTGAAGCCGTACCCCGTTCCCGGCACCCGGTAGTCGTAGATGCTGTCGCCGTGGTGGACCCAGTTGTCGACCGCCCCGTAGTACACGCGCAGGTCGAACCAGTCGCGCAACAGCGGCACGGTGGCCGTGAACACGCCGACGACCACGGCCAGTCCGAGGACGAGGAGGAGCCGGCGGCGGTCGGTGCTCAGCAATGCCGCCGCGCCGGCGCGGGCCCGCCCGCCGGCCGGTGCCCGCGATCCCGTCGTCCCCGTCGTCGTGCTTCTCGCGCTCATCGTCCTCGTCCCGGTCGGCCCGCTCGTCGTCCCCGCGCCTCTCCTGCCGCCCGGGTCCCCTCCGTGCTCCATGTCCTCCGTCATGCCGTCCGTTCCAGCACCGGCGCCTGCGGCCGCGCCGCCTGGTGGGCCTGCCAGAGCACGACCAGGGCGAGCAGGCCCCCGGAGACGGCGAGGATGACCTGTCCGGGGTCCGCGGGCGACCCGCTCGGCAGCACCGCCAGCGCGAGCACCGCGCTGACGGCGGCGACCCGGCCGCGCACCGAACCGGTGGGGGCCGCCGCCGCGATGAGGAACAGGCCCCACAGCGCGTACCACGGCCGGACCGCCGGACCGAACACCGCGACCGCGGCCAGGCTCAGGCCCAGCGCGTACACCGGGTGCGGGCGCTGCCTCAGCCATATGAACAGCAGCAGTCCAGCGGTCGCCAGGAGTCCGACGGCGTGCCAGGCGGGCATCGCGAGCGGCGCGAGTCCGCTGCCGAGCTTCTCGAGCAGGGCGCCGGTGGCGCGCCCGAGGACGCTGGTCGGCGACCAGTTGTGCGGTGAGACAGGGGTCTTCAGGGCGGCTATCCAGCCGTAGCCGGTACCGGCCACGGCCGTCGCGGCGACCGTGGTCGCGACGGCGACGACGACGGTGGTCACCGTGGCCCGCGCGATCCCCTTACGTCCCTGTCCGCGCCCGCGCAGCGCGATCACCGCCACCAGGCCGAGCGCGGCGGGGGCCTTGACGAGGGCTGCGAGCGTGACCAGGACGATGCCCGCGACGGGCCAGCGGCCGCGCGCGGCCACCAGGCCGACGCCGAGCAGCCCGAGCATGATGGCGTCGTTGTGCGCACCGGCCACCAGGTGCAACAGGACCAGCGGGTTCAGCGCGCCCAGCCACAGCGCGGCGGCCGGATCGGCGCCGCTGTGCCGGGCGAGGCGGGGCAGGGCCGCCGCCATCAGGGCCACGCCGAGCAGGGCGACCATGCGCATACCGAAGAGTCCGGCCGGTATCTCTCCGCGGGTCAGCGACGACAGTCCGCGGGCGACGGCGAGGAAGACCGGGCCGTACGGCGTCGTCGTGCTCTGCCACACGGGTGCCACCTCGTCGGCGAGCGGACCGCCGAGCCGCGCGGGGCCGTACGCGTAGACGTCGATGTGGGCGTCCACCATGGCGCCCTGCGCGAGATAGCTGTAGACGTCCCGGCTGAAGAGCGGCGGCGCGAGCAGCAGCGGCGCGGCCCAGGTGGCGAGAACGAGCAACAGGGCGCGCGGAGTGGGCGGTTCGGGCCCGCGTACGACGGTGCCCAGCAGCGCCCAGGCGGCTATCAGCAGGACGACGCCGAAGTAGACCCCGACCAGGCCCAGTACGGCCCGCCCCGACTCGGGGGCGAGGAGGTCCCGCGCGGGCAGGGCCCCCGCGGTCTCGCCGCCCAGCGCGAGGACGGCGGTTCCGGCCAGGCCCAGAGCCTGGCAGCGGCGGAGATCGACGGGGAAAGCCATGGCCAACACTCCGCAAGCGTGTCAACGCCTGGTGGCCGGAAGGCGACGCGGCGCTCTCCGTGCGGGGTCCGGAGCGTGACCTCCGTGTGGTGCGAGGGTATTCAGAACACCGACAGGCCGGTCAGGGTCGTGAAGCGGTCCAGGGCCGCCACGCCCGCCACCGAGTTGCCGCGTTCGTCCAGGCCCGGGCTCCAGACGCACAGGGTGCACCGGCCCGGCACAACAGCGATGATGCCGCCGCCCACCCCGCTCTTGCCGGGAAGCCCGACCCGGTAGGCGAAGTTACCCGCGGCGTCGTAGGTCCCGCAGGTCAGCATGATCGCGTTGATCTGCTTGGCCTGGCTACGGGAGAGCAGCCGGCCCCCGTCGGCGCGGATCCCGTGCCGGGCCAGGAATCCGGTGGCGAGGGCGAGGTCGGCGCAGGACGCGGCGATCGAGCACTGGAGGAAGTACTGGTCGAGCAGGTCCGGCACCGGGTTGTCGATGTTGCCGTACGAGGCCATGAAGTGGGCGAGTGCCGCGTTGCGGTCGCCGTTCGCGGTCTCGGAGGCGGCGATGTCCTGGTCGAAGCCGAGGTCCGCGTTGCCGCTCTCGGCCCGCAGGAACTCCAGCAGGGTGCGGGCCGCGTCGCCCGTCCGGGTCTGGAGCCGGTCGGTGACGACCAGGGCTCCGGCGTTGATGAACGGGTTGCGCGGGATGCCGTTCTCGTATTCGAGCTGGACCAGGGAGTTGAACGGGTTGCCGGAGGGCTCGCGCCCGACGTGCTCCCACAGCTCGTCGCCCTCGCGGGCCAGGTCGAGGGCGAGCGTGAAGACCTTGGTGATGGACTGCGTGGAGAAGGGCTGCCGCCAGTCCCCCACGCCGTACACCGTGCCGTCCAGCTCCGCGACGGCCATGCCGAAGCGGCGTGGATCGCAGGCGGCCAGTGCCGGGATGTAGTCGGCGGGCCGCCCGCGTCCCGGTGTCTGCGCGATGTCGGTGGCGATGCTCTCCAGGATCGGCTGGAAGGTTGGGGAGGACGGATACGACGAGTTCCCGGGCATGATCGCCATTGTGCCGCCCGCCCGGTCCCGCGGCTCCCCGGCCCGGCCTCCGGGCCTCCATGCCGAACGGGTGCGCGGGTGCGCGGGAACGGCACAGGGGGCGCGGAGCCGGATTCCGGCCTCGCGCCCCCTGTGAGCGGATCGTTCCTGTGCTGGAGCCGGTTCGCACCGGCGCCCCGCGGTGTGTCAGCTGTCGATGACTCCCGTTCCGAGGAGCCCGAAGAGGAGGACGCCGATGACGATGCGGTAGATCACGAAGGCGTTGAAGGAGTGCTTGGCGACGAACTTCAGCAGCCAGGCGATCGAGGCGTAGGCCACGACGAACGACACGACCGTGCCGACGATCAGCGGAGCGGCGCCCACACCGGTGCCCAGGGCGTCCTTCAGTTCGTACAGGCCCGCGCCGGTCAGGGCCGGGATGCCGAGGAAGAAGGAGAGCCGGGTCGCGGCGACGCGGTCCAGGTCGAGGATGAGCCCCGTCGACATGGTGGCGCCGGAGCGCGAGAAGCCCGGGAAGAGCAGGGCGAGGATCTGGGAGCTGCCGACCAGCATCGCGTCCTTGAACGAGACGTCGTCCTCACCGCGCTTGTGGCGGCCCATCTGGTCGGCCGCCCACATCACGGCACTGCCCGCGATCAGCGAGCCGGCGACCACCCACAGGGACGCCAGCGGACCCTCGATGAGCGACTTGGCCGCGAGGCCCACGGCCACGATCGGGATCGTCGCGTAGATGACCCACCAGGCGAACTTGTAGTCGTGGTTCTGCCGCTCGTTCTTGTCGCGCAGTCCACGTCCCCAGGCGGAGACGATCCGCACGATGTCCTTGAAGAAGTACACGAGCACGGCGGCGATCGCGCCGACCTGGATGACCGCGGAGAAGCCGACCACGGCGTTGTCGTCGACGGGGATGTTCATCAGCCCCTCGGTGATCTTGAGGTGACCGGTCGAGGACACGGGAAGGAATTCGGTCACCCCCTCGACGACTCCGAGGACGACGGCCTGACCGACGTTGATGACGCTCATGGGATCCAGTTCTGAGGAGTTGGTCGACAGTGCTGTAGACAGTGCAGGAGACAGTGTTACCTATACGCGTGGACGCCCGGCAACTAGGTCCACAAAACTTGGGCGAAATAGACCCCCGCGAAGGCCGCGCCGAGGCCCGCCGTCACACTCACGACCACGTTGGCGGCAGCGTAGAACCCCGCCCCGGTCTCGGTCAGCCTCAGGGTCTCGTACGAGAACGTCGAGTACGTGGTCAGCGCCCCGCACAGACCGGTCCCGATCAGCAGTTGCAGGTGTCCGGACACCTGCCCCGCCGAGGCGGCACCGGTCAGCAGACCGAGGATCAGGCACCCCGTCACGTTCACGACGAAGGTGCCCCAGGGGAAGACCGTATCGTGCCTGAGCTGTACCGCCCGGTCGGTCAGATACCGCAGGGGTGCTCCGACCGCCGCGCCGGCGATCACCAGCAGCCAGTTCACCGCCGCGTCCCGCCTTCCCCGGCCCGGTCGTCGCCGCTCGCGCCGGAGCCGTCGGCGGGCGCGCCACCGCGGCCCGCGTAGTGGACGACCTCACAGGGGTCGAGGAGCACCAGCCCCTCGGTGACGACTTCGTCGAGCTGCGGCAGGAAGGCGCGGACCCGCTCCTCGGTGTCCACGACGATCACGGCCACCGGCAGGTCCTCGCTCAGCGAGAGGAGCCGCGAGGTATGGATGAGGGAGGAGGCGCCGAACCCCTCGATGCCCCGGAAGACGCTGGCGCCCGCGAGGCCCGCCGCGTGGGCGCGGTGCACGATCTCCGCGTAGAGCGGCCTGTGGTGCCAGGTGTCGTTCTCGCCGATGAGGACGGTCAACCTGAGGGCACTGCCCGTGAGCCTTGTCATCGCTGCCTCCGTGCCAGGGCCCGGCGGGCCGCCGTCGTCCCGAGCCAGACCGCCGCGAGCGCCCCGAACAGGGTCGCGGCGAGATAGCCGAACCCGGTGGCCGCGTGGCCCGAGCCGGCCAGTTTGCGGATGTCGACCGCGTATGTCGAGAAGGTGGTGAAGCCGCCGAGGACTCCGGTGCCGAAGAAGGGGCGCGCGAGGCGGTGCACCGTCGGCAGCTCGGTGATCAGTACCATCAGCACGCCGATGACGGCGCAGCCCACGACGTTGATCGTGAAGGTGGTCCAGGGGAAGGCGCCGTCCGGCGTGGGCCACAGGAGTCCGGCTCCGTAGCGGGCCGTGGCGCCGATGACACCGCCCAGCGAGACCGCCGCGACGACCTGGCCCTGGCCGTGCCAGGGCGACGGCGGGCGCGCGGGCGCGCGCACGGGGGCGCCGGACTCGCCGACGCGCTCGGGGTGCGGGACTGTCATGGTCTCCGGTGCTCCTACTCGCCGGGCCGGTGCGGGCGCCCGGCATCGCAAGCAGGGACCGTCGGCGGCATCCGTGCCGCGGTTCGGGTACGGCGGGCCCCACCGCCGTGCCGCGCTGCAAGATCGCGGCTGGTGAACAGGGTAACGCCGGGCGCGCGGGCCGTGCACACCCGGCCCCTCCCGCGAAGGCCCCGGTCGCTCAGCCGGTGGTGTCCGGAAGGTCACAGACGGCCAGGCCCCGCTCCCAGATGCTTCCGAGGACCAGCCGGCCGTCGGACTCACAGACGCTGGTCACCATCCGGAACCGGGCGCGGCGGCTCTCCAGGTGGTGTACGACGCTGCCGTCGTCGTCGACCGCGAGGGCGCCCGTGGTGCCCGGTGGCCTGAAGGGGGCCCGTACGGCGATCCGGGCCGCGGCACGGCGGACGGCGGGGCCCCGGCGGTGCAGCAGTTCCAGGGCGCCGACGCGGGGGCCCGCGAGTGCCACCCAGATCGGGCCGTCCGGGGCGCGCCAGAGGTTGTCCGGCTGGCCGGGGAGGTCGTCGACGAAGGTCTCGGAGCGGCCGGCCAGGGGCCCGGTGAGCCAGTAGCGGACCAGACGGAAGGCGCCGGTCTCGGCGAGGACGAGGAACGACTCGTCGGCCGAGGCGGCGAGACCATTGGCGAACTGAAGCCCTTCCAGGAGGACTTCGGGCTCCGTCTCCCCCGGCGCGAGGCGCAGCAGGCAGCCCGATCCGGTGTGTTCGACGAGGTCGCCGATCCACTGCTTCAGGGGGTAACTCCGGCTGGACACGGTGAAGTACACCGTGCCGTCCGAGAGGGCGACCACGTTGCTGCAAAAGCGCAGCGGAACACCGGCCACCTTGTCGGCCAGGACGCGGACCACTCCGTCCTCGAGACCGATCCGCAGCAGCCCGCGTTCGGCATCACACACCAACAGGGCGTTGTCCGGGAGGAGTTCAAGGCCGAGCGGCCTGCCACCCGTCTCGGCGACGACCCGGATCCCGGTGCGGTCGGGGTCTCCGAGACCGTCGACCCGTACGATGCGGCCGTCCTCGAGACCGGTCAGCACCCCGCCCCTGGAGTCGGCCACCACGTCCTCGGGGCCGCGGCCGCCGAGCGGCACCGTGCGCCGGGGCGAAAGAACTGTGGCCTCCGCCGTGCCGGACCCGTCTCCCACGCGCCTACCAGCCCTTCTCGAAGTAGTGGTTCACCTCGGCGATACGGTACTCGTCGCGCCGGTAGTAGGTCCGCCGCCCCACCTTCTTGGCGCGCAGCAGCCCGACTCCGGCGAGGAGGTCGAGGTGGGTGCGTGCCACGGCCCGGCTGACACCCAGTTTGACGGCGAGGGACTCAGGGCTGACACCGTCCTCGACGAGGTCGGCCCGGCGCTGCGGCGGGAAGTGCGCCGCGGGGCTGCGCAACCACTCCAGGATGTCCTGTCGTTGCCCGCTGAAGGACCCCTTCAGCATCTCGTCCCCCTCCGTCGTGACGGTCTCCCGCCACTGTCCCGCAGCCGGAGGCGGCACGCACGGCGTTCCGGCGACCCTGGCCGGAGCCGGACGGCCCCGAGGGGGCAAAGGGCCCGGCCGCACCGGCGGCCGGACCCCTTTCCGCTCAGCGGTGGCTGAACAGGGACATGGCCGGAAGGGCCTTGTCGTCGAAGCCGAACAGGGCCTGGTTCTCCCATCCGTTGCCGGAGGCGGGGTCGGCCGGGTCCCAGCCGTTGCCGGTGACGGCCGTCCAGGTGGCCTCCCAGTAGAAGACGCCGAGACCGCGGCCGTTCGGCACGGCCTCCACGATGTTCATCACGTCACGCAGCCAGTTGGACTGCCCGGTGGTGGTGGCCGGGTAGCCGGAGACGAGTTCGGCGGTCGTGTCGATCTGGTTGACGAGCGCGTCGTCGCTGTCGAGACGGAAGGGGTAGGCCGTCTCGGCGACGAAGACCGGCTTGCCGTAGCGGGCGGCCGCGTCGTCGAGGGTGGTCTGGAAGTCGTAGAGCGAGCCGTGCCAGTACCCGTAGTAGGACAGGCCGATGGCGTCGAACTTCACGCCGTTGGCGAGCGCGGTGTCGAACCACCAGCGGGTGCCGGTGAGATCGCCGCCCTTGGCGAGGTGCAGGGCAACGACGGTGGAGGAGCTGACCGCCTTGGCCGCGTCGTAGCCGGAGTTGAGGAGTCCGGCGAGCTGCGCGAAGTTGTCCGTGGAGCCCTCGGACCAGAGCATGCCGCCGTTGATCTCGTTGCCGATCTGCACCATGTCGGCGGTGGTGCCCTGCGCCTTGAGGGCGTTCAGGACGTCGTACGTGTGGTTGTAGACGTCCGTCTTCAGCTGGCTGTACGAGTGTCCGGCCCAGGCGGCCGGCTTGGTCTGGGTGCCGGGGTCGGCCCAGGTGTCGGAGTAGTGGAAGTCGACCAGCAGCTTCATGCCCTGCGCCTTGATGCGCTTGGCCATCGCGAGGACGCGGGCCTTGTTGTTGTAGCCGTCGGCCGGGTTGACCCAGACCTTGAGGCGCGCGTAGTTCATCCCGGCGGACTTGAGGATGGCGAGCGCGTCGCCGGTGGGTCCGGAACCGGTCTTGTAGACGCCGCCGTAGGCCTCGCTCTTGGCGAGGGAGGAGATGTCGGAGCCCTTGACGGACAGTCCGGTGGTGCCGGAGGTGAACGTCAGGTCGTCGACGTTGATCCAGTTTCCGGCGTTGGCGTCGGAGTAGACGCTGACCGTGCACTGGTTGTTCGTCACTGCGACGGGCACGACCAGGTGGATCCACCCGCTGGTGGAGACCGGCAGGTCGGTGCGCTGCTCGGTGCCGCCGCAGTTCTTCAGGGCGAGGTAGGCGGAGTTCTGTCCGCCGCCCGATCGCACCCACGCGGTGAGCTTGTAGTTGCCGTTCGTCAGCCCGGAGAGGTACTGGTAGGTCTCCACCTTGTAGGCCGAGGCGGAGTAGTGGCTGAGGCGGTAACTCCCGCCGTGGCCACCGGCTTCGACGTACGAGGCGGCGGTGGTGCCGGACTCCGACCAGCCGCTGGGCGCGGCCGCGCCGGTCCCGTCGGCCTCGAATCCGGAGTTGGTCAGGGTGCTCGCCGCGTGCGCGGTCTGCGCGGGCAGGGCGGCCAGGGCGAGCCCGGCCGCGAGCGGCAGCAGCAGGGCCCTGAGTGTGCGTCTGGGATGGAACATCATCGTCCGTCGTCCCTTCGACGTGGTGGGGAGAGGTGCCCCCAGGGGGATCCGGGTGGATCCGGGTGGATCACGGGGGTGATCCGGGTGGATCCGGGGGCTGACCCCTCCGCCCGCGGCTTGATGGCTCACACGGTCGGAGGGGGGCAGTGGTGCCGCCGAGTGCCGTGACTCGGACGGCGGTCGGAGCGACCGGCGGGCCGTGCGGCTCCGGCCGGATGGGGGGATCGCCGGGTGGTGACCCGGATGGCTCGGGTGCGGTCGCCGGGGCCGAGAGCCCGGACGGTGATCAGGCGGCGCCTCGCTCGGGGTTCGGACGACGGGCTGTGGGTGCGGCTGCCGGGGGAGGGATTCGCCGGGCGGGTCCCCGGCCGACTCGAGTGCGGTCGACACCCCCGAGCCAGGTGGGTCCCCGGCCGGCTCGACTGCGGTCGACGTCCCTGGTCCACGCCCCGCACATCACTCCCTGCGGCCGACGGCCCACTCAGCCGTCGAGGCGCACGACCCGCACCGCGCCCGCCGGGACCGCGAGCCGGCCTGCGGCTCGTTCGCCCGTGAGCATCTCGGTGCCGTGCGCGTCCAGCGGCACCTTGGCGTCGGACGACGTGTGGTTGATCGCGAAGACATAGGTGCCCGACTCACCTGCCCTGCGCACCACTTCGACGTCCCGGGGCATGTCGGCGCGCGGTGCGATGCGCGCGTCGTCGGCCACCCGGCCGATCAGGGCGTCAAGTCCCCCCGCCGCGAGGCGCGTGGACACGTACCAGGCCGAACCCGCCCCGCTCCGGTGCCGGGTGACCGCCGGATGGCCGGCGGTGAGCCCGTCGGCGTACGTCCAGACGGTCTCGGCGCCGCGCGGCACCACGAACTCGCTCCACACGTCGCCGGTGAGTTCGCAGCCGTCGGGCCCGGTGATCCGGACGAGCTCCCCCTGGAGCAGGGGGGAGAACTCCTCGACGGTCAGGCCGAGTACGTCCCGCAGGGCACCGGGATGGGGTCCCTCGTGGACGGCGTCGTGCTCGTCGACGATGCCGGAGAAGTAGGAGACGAGGAGGGTGCCGCCACTGTCGACGTACTCCCTCAGGTTGTCCGCCGCGGCCTCGGTCATGATATAGAGGGCGGGTACGACGACAAGGGGATAGGCCGACAAGTCGGCTTCGGGGTGGGCGAAGTCGACGGTGAGGTGGCGGTCGTAGAGGGCCTCGTAGAAGGCGTCGGCGCGCTCGCGGGCGTCGTGGTCCTCGCTCGGGCGCCACTGGAGGCTCTGCGCCCACCAGGAGTGCCAGTCCCACAGCACGGCCACGTCGGCGACCGTACGGGTTCCCTTGACCGAGGCCAACGAGGCGACGGAGGCGCCGAGTTCGACGACCTCGCGCCACACGCGGGAGTCGGTGCCGGCCTGCGGCAGCATCGAGGAGTGGAACTTCTCGGCACCGCGCCGGGACTGGCGCCACTGGAAGAACATGGCGCCCTCGGAGCCGCGGGCCACGTGGGAGAGGGAGTTGCGGGCCATCTGGCCGGGCGCCTTGGCCGGGTTGCGGGGCTGCCAGTTGACGCCCGAGGTGGAGTGTTCGAGGAGCAGCCAGGGCGCGCCGCCCGCGACCGAGCGGGTGAGGTCGGCGGCCATCGCGAGGTTCACATGGGTGCGGCGGCCGTCGGTCATCAGGTAGTGGTCGTTGGTGACCAGGTCGACCTCGCGGCCCCAGGCCCAGTAGTCGACGGAGTCGCACTGGCTGAGGGCCGTCATGAAGTTGGTGGTGACGGGGATTCCGGGGGCGAGGCGGTGCAGGATGTCCCGCTCGGCCACGAAGTTCTCGCGCATGGTCGCGTCGGCGAACCGCTTGTAGTCCAGTGCCTGGGCCGGATTGCCGACCGTCGGGGTCGCGCGCGGCGGGTCGATCTGGTCGAAGGACGCGTAGCGCTGCCCCCAGAAGGCCGTCCCCCAGGCCTCGTTGAGCTCGTCGACCGTCCCGTAGGTGCCGGTCAGCCACCGGCGGAAGTGCGCCGCGCAGGAGTCGCAGTAGCAGGCCGAGACGGGGACGCCGTACTCGTTGTGGACGTGCCACAGGGCGAGGGCGGGGTGGTCTGCGTACCGGGTCGCGAGGCGGGTCGTGATGGAGGCGGCCGCGGCGCGGTAGGCGGGGTTGCTGTGACAGATGGCCCCGCGTGAGCCGAAGGCGTAGCGGGTGCCGTCGGCGGCCACGGGGAGCGCTTCGGGGTGTTCGCGGTAGAACCAGGCGGGCGGTGCGACGGTCGGGGTGCCCAGGTCGGCGCGTATGCCGTTCTCGTGCAGCAGGTCGAGCACGCGGTCGAGCCAGCCGAACTCATAGGTGTCCCGGGCCGGTTCGAGGAGGGCCCAGGAGAAGATCCCGACGCTCACCATCGTGACGCCCGCCTCGCGCATCAGCCGGACGTCCTCGGGCCAGACGCTTTCCGGCCACTGCTCGGGGTTGTAGTCCCCACCGAAGGCGAGCCGGGTGAGGCCCTTGGGGTTGGTCTCCGGCATGGATCTCTCCCGTTTAATCGATCATTTGGGAACGTGCACACACAGCGCCGACGGCGTGAGTCCAACATAACCGCACAGCAACAACCATTGACAAGTGTCCGGGATGTTTCTCTACTGTGAACGCTCACAGAAGCACGGAGCGCATATTGCGCACCAACAGGGCAGGCCTCCGCAGCAGGCGGAGGCCCAGGTCAGGGGAGAACGTTCCATGCCCATCACGAAGCACAACCGCCTCGTGGCCAGCACCATCGCCGTCGTCCTCGGCGCCACCTCGCTCGCCGCCTGCGGCTCGTCCGACGACGGCAAGAGCGAATCCCAGTCCGGACCCGCGACACTGACGTTCTGGACCTGGGCGCCGGGCATGGACAAGGTCGTCGACCTCTGGAACAAGGGGCCGGGGAAGAAGCAGCAGATCACCGTCGAGGTGAAGAAGCAGGCTTCGGGCGACACGCTCATCACCAAGATCCTCACCGCGCACAAGGCGAAGAAGGCACCGGACCTGGTCCAGGCCGAGTACCAGGCGCTGCCGACCCTGGTCAGCAATGACGCGCTCGCCGACATAGCCGCCGAGTCGAAGGACGCGAAGACCAAGTTCGCCGACGGCGTGTGGCAGCAGACGACGCTGGGGACGGACGCGGTCTACGCGATCCCGCAGGACATCGGCCCGATGATGTTCTACTACCGCCAGGACCTGTTCAAGAAGTACGGCCTGACGGTTCCCACCACCTGGGAGCAGTTCGCCGAAACCGCCCGCGCGCTGAAGAAGAAGGCACCGGACAAGGCACTCACCACCTTCTCCGCCAACGACTCCGGCCTCTTCGCCGGTCTGGCCCAGCAGGCGGGCGCCAAGTGGTGGACCTCCTCGGGCGACAAGTGGAAGGTCGGCATCGACGACACGGCCACCCAGAAGGTCGCCGACTTCTGGGGTGGTCTCGTCAAGGAGGGCGCGATCGACAACCAGCCGATGTACCAGCCCGCCTGGAACAAGGCCCTGAACACCGGCAAGGAGATCGCCTGGGTCAGCGCGGTGTGGGCGCCCGGCACCCTGACCACGGCGGCCCCGGACACCAAGGGCAAGTGGGCGATGGCCCCGCTGCCGCAGTGGTCGTCAGGCGAGAACGTGACCGGCAGCTGGGGCGGCTCCTCGACGGCCGTCACCACGGACTCCCCGCACAAGGCGGCCGCCGCGAAGTTCGCCGCCTGGCTGAACACGGACCCGCAGGCGGTGGCCGCGATGGCGAAGGAGAGCGGCATCTACCCGGCGTCCACGAGCGCGCAGACCAGTGACGCGTTCGCGCAGCCGCCGGCCTTCTTCTCCAACCAGCCGGACTTCTACACCAAGGCGGCGGAGGTCGCCAAGACCACCGCCCCGTCCGCCTGGGGCCCGAACGTGAACGTCGCCTACACGTCCTTCAACGACGCGTTCGGCGCCGCCGCCAAGAACAAGTCGGACTTCGGCGCTGCCCTGAAGACCATGCAGGACGCCACCGTCGCCGACCTCAAGAAGCAGGGCTTCGGGGTCGCTCAGTGACCACCGCACGCCGGAAGCCGTACGGGGTCAAGGGGGCCCCGTACGGTTTCCTCCTCCCCGCGACGATCCTCTTCGTCCTCTTCTTCGCGCTGCCCATCGGCTACGCGATCTGGCTCAGTCTGCACAAGGTCCAGGTCAAGGGCCTCGGCCTGGGCGCCGGTGCCCGCAGCGAGGTCTGGGCGGGCCTGAGGAACTACACCGACGCGCTGACCGACAGCGAACTGGTCGACGGCGCGCTGCGCGTGGCCGGTTACGGCGCCATCGTGGTGCCGGTGATGCTCGGCCTCGCGCTGCTCTTCGCACTGATGCTCGACACGGAGAAGGTGCGCCTGGCGCCCTTCACCCGGCTCGCCATCTTCCTGCCGTACGCCATCCCCGGCGTCGTGGCCGCACTGCTGTGGGGCTTCCTGTACCTCCCGGACGTCAGCCCCTTCTACTTCGTCCTCCAGAAGTTCGGTCTGCCGCAGCCGAACCTGCTGGACGGCGGTCCGCTGTACCTCGCGCTGTCCAACATCGCGGTCTGGGGCGGCACCGGCTTCAACATGATCGTCATCTACACCTCGCTCCGGGCCATCCCCTCCGAGGTGCTCGAAGCGGCGAAGCTGGACGGGGCCACCCCGTTGCAGACCGCCCTGCGGATCAAGATCCCGATGGTGGCACCCTCCCTGGTGCTCACCTTCTTCTTCTCGATCATCGCCACGCTCCAGGTGTTCAGCGAGCCGACCACGCTCAAGCCCCTCACCAACTCCGTCTCCACGACCTGGAGTCCGCTCATGAAGGTCTACCGGGACGCATTCAACACCGGTGACATCTACGCGGCCGCAGCCGAGGCAGTGATCATCGCCGTGGTCACGCTGGTCCTGTCCTTCGGTTTCCTGCGCGCCGCGAACTCCCGTACCAAGCAGGAGGAAGCACGATGAGTTCTCTTGCCGTCCGCAAGGCCGCCCCGGCCGCGGGCACGACCCCCGGCACCGCCCAGGGACCGCCCCCGCGCGGCGGGATCGCCCTGGTCCCGACCCTCACGCTGCTGCTCGGCGCGCTCTACTGTCTGCTGCCCGTCGCCTGGGTGGTGATCGCGGCCACCAAGTCGGGCCGTGAACTGTTCTCGACGTTCACGTTCCTCCCGGGCACCGGCTTCACCCAGAACATCAAGGACCTCGACGCCTACCGCGACGGCATCTACTGGAAGTGGATGGGCAACTCCGCCCTCTACGCCGGTCTCGGCGCCCTGCTGTCGACTGCCGTCTCGGCGATCAGCGGCTACGCCCTGGCGATCTACCGTTTCCGGGGCCGCGAGACCATCTTCAGCGTCCTCATGGCGGGCGTGCTGATGCCGCCGGTGATCCTCGCGATCCCGCAGTACCTGCTCCTCGCCAAGGCGGACCTGACGGATTCGTACGCCTCCGTGCTGCTGCCGCTCGTCCTGTCCCCGTACGGCGTCTACCTCGCCCGGATCTACGCGGCCGCCGCCGTCCCCGGGGACGTGGTCGAGGCCGGACGCATGGACGGCGCGGGCGAGTGGCGGATCTTCACCCGGGTCGCGCTGCCGATGATGGTGCCCGGTCTGGTGACGGTGTTCCTGTTCCAGTTCGTGGCCGTGTGGAACAACTTCCTGCTCCCGTACATCATGCTCAGCGACGACGAGAAGTTCCCGATCACGCTCGGCCTGTTCACCCTCCTCGAACAGGGCTCCAACACCCCGGCCCTGTACACCCTGGTGATCACGGGCGCGCTGCTCGCGATCATCCCGCTGGTCGCGCTGTTCCTGGTCATCCAGCGCTTCTGGAGCCTCGACCTGCTGTCAGGAGCCGTAAAGTCGTGACCATGAGCAACACGGGGGGCCGGCGCAAGCCGCCGACGATCCATGATGTGGCGCGCGAGGCGGGTGTCTCGCGGGGCACCGTCTCGCGCGTGCTCAACGGTGGGCACTATGTGAGTCCCTCCGCGGCCGAGGCGGTCAACGCCGCCATCCGCAGAACGGGCTACGTCGTGAACCGGCACGCCCGTTCGCTGATCACCGGGCGGTCCGACTCGGTCGGCTTCCTGCTGACCGAGCCGCAGGAGCGGTTCTTCGAGGACCCGAACTTCAACGTCCTGCTGCGCGGCTGCACCCAGGCACTGGCCGCGCACGACGTCCCCCTTCTGCTGATGCTCGCCGGCACCCAGGACGAACGGCGGCGCATCACGCGCTACATCACGGCCGGCCATGTCGACGGGGTGCTGCTGGTCTCCAGCCACTCCGGCGATCCGGTCGCCGAGGAACTGCGCGAGGCGGGCGTGCCGCTCGTCGCGTGCGGCAAGCCCATCGGCCTCGGCTCCAAGGTGAGTTACGTGGCCGCCGACGACCGCGACGGCGCCCGGGACATGGTCACGCACCTGCTCTCCCTCGGGCGGCGCCGCATCGGAATGGTCACCGGACCGCTGGACACCCCCGGCGGTGTCGAACGTCTGGCGGGGTACCGCGAAGTGCTCGCCGAGGCGGGCGTCGAGGCCGACGACCGTCTCATCGCCTCCGGCGACTACAGCCGCGCCAGCGGTGCGGCGGGCGCCGAGCAGCTCCTCGACCGCGCCCCGGACGTGGACGCCGTGTTCGTCGCCTCCGACCTGATGGCCCAGGGTGTGCTGGCCGCGCTGCGCAAAGCGGGCCGCCGGGTCCCGGAGGACGTCGCGGTCGGCGGCTTCGACGACTCCCCCGCCGCCACGGCCGCCACCCCGGCCCTCACCACCATCCGCCAGCCCTGGGACCGCATCAGCTCCGAGATGGTACGGGTCCTTCTTGCCCAGATCGGCGGCGAGGATCCGGCGGCGGTGATCCTGCCGACGGAGCTCGTGCGCCGCGAGTCCACCTGAACCCACCTGAGGACCGGTACGCCGGGCCCGCCGTACCGGTCAGGATTCGAGAAGCCGTATCCGCCTCCCCCGGCTTAGCGTGAGAGGACCGCCGGAACGCCGGCGGCACGACAGCGGCCGGCACGGCCGCCACGCACCGCACAGGAGTCGAGATGACCGCCGGAGTGAAGACCATCATCTACCCCGTCAAGGACATCGCGAAGGCGAAGGCCCTGTTCACCCAGCTGCTCGGGGTGGAGCCCTATGTGGACGAGCCCTACTACGTCGGCTTCAAGGACGCGGGCCAGGATGTCGGCCTCGACCCGAACGGCCACTCCAAGGGGCTGACGGGGCCGGTCCCGTTCTGGCACGTCGACGACATCAAGGCGACCCTGGCGGCTCTGCTCGCCGCGGGCGCCGAGACGCTCCAGGAGCTCCAGGACGTGGGCAACGGCAGGCTCGTCGCGTCGGTGAAGGACGCGGAGGGCAACCAGTACGGGCTCATCGAGGACCCCACCACCTGACAGGACGGCGACTGGATGCAGGCGCACTAATTGCACACTCAACTAGTGACCGTATCTCTGTTACCGTTCAGTTATGGCAACGACGACGCCCGGTTCCCGGCTCGAGGACCAGTGGCGGGACATCCTCTCGGTGCACGCGCGCACGATGTGCGAGATCGACCGAGTGCTGCATCCGCACGGCCTGGGAGCCAGTGACTTCGAGGTCCTGGACATCCTCGTCGCCGAGACCGTCATGGAGCCGGGCGAGCACTGCCGGGTGCAGAACATCGCGGGCCGCGTCCATCTGAGCCAGAGCGCGCTGTCCCGGCTCATCGGCCGGCTGGAGAAGGACGGCCTGGTGGAACGCACCGTCTGCCAGGAGGATCGCCGCGGAGTGTGGGTCGCTCTCACCCAGAAGGGCCGCGAACTGCACGCCGAGGCGCTCCCCCTCCAGCGGTCGGTGCTCGCCCGCATGCTGCACGCCTGATCCCCCGCACACCCCCTTCCGCTACAGCACGCATTCGGCTCCGTCCGGCGACCGCGGCACGGCCCCGACGGAATCCGGGTGGGTCCCGGGGCCGCGCCCGCGTCGCGCGGCCGCCGGCCTCGCTACCGCGCCAGCAGAGTGCGTACGCCCTCGGAGGTGAGGGTCAGACCGTGCGGTGAGGCGGCGTCGATGATGAGGTCCAGATCGCCCGTGGGCCACTGGGCGGCGAGCGCGGCCAGCGGCACGACACGGTAGCGGGAGACGGAGGGGAGGAGCTCGGCCAGTTCCAGCTCCGAGGTGAACACCGGAACCACCTGTCCGCCTTCCGGATCGTCCAGGACGGGCAGCGCCACGGCGTGGGGATCGGCGATGTCCGCGTCCGAGGCGTCGTCCGGCACGGGAACCAGGACATCGCTTCCGGCGAGTGTGTCCAGCGCGGCGGTGTCGCTGGTGTTCACGACGAGGGTGTCCAGTGCCTCCTGGGCCGGCGTCGCCGCGGGTGCGGTCGGGTGGTTGTTGTTCAAGGGCGTGTCCATGGCAGATCCCCAGGTCGTGGCGGGCGGGCGGCCACCCGGGCCGGTCTCGCTCCCGGACGGCTCGACGGTCGCGTACCCACCCCTCACCGCGCCATTCATCCCGGCTGCCGCCGGGTGCGGTCGCAGCGGTCACGGGTACCCCCGTCCGGGCGGGGTACGCCTGGGCGGGAGGGCGGTGACCGCCGCTTCCCAGCTGTGCGCCGGTCGGGCGCTACTTCAGATAGGGCCCGTCGGTTCCGATCTTGCCGGGACCGTTCAGCACGTACACCCGCAGGTTCCCCTTCCCGGGAGCGGCCACGGACAGCGTGCCGCCCGTGACGGTCTTCACGTCACCGGTGACGGCGTCCGTGTAGGTACCGTTCGGGATGCCCGTGAACGTGGCGCCGCCGGTGACCGTGACCAGGGCGAAGCTGTCGGTGGAGCCGTTGGTGTAGCGGCGCTTGAAGGCCATCGAGCCGCTGATGCCGTCCGTCGAGTACTGGCCCGCCTGAAGGGCCGGGATCGCCCGGCGGATCTGGTTGAGCCGCTGGAGGTGCTTGACCAGCGGCTGTGCGAGGGTCGTGGCGACCTCGCCGCTCGCGGAGTCGGCCTTGCCGAAGTCGGACGCCGTGACGCTCCCCGCGAGATGGTCGCCGTAGTACGCGCGTCCGGTGGTCGCCAGCGGACAGGTCGGCCCGCAGTCGATCTGCTTGCCCGCCTGGAACTCGATCTCCGATCCGTAGTAGAGCGTGGGAATCCCGCGGAAGGTCCACATCAGTGCCATGTTCTCGGCCCAGGCGTCGGTGCCGCCGCTGTAGCGGGTGCTCGACTTGTTCGGGCCGTAGTCGTGGCTGTCGACGTACACGACGTTGTAGGTGGCGTCGTTGACGGAGTCGTCGGAGTCCTTGCCATTGTTGTAGGCGTTCTGCGCGTCACCGAAGTTCATGTGCATGCGCATGTCGATGATGTTCATGCCGGAGAACTGGCTGCGGTCCGGGGTGTGGTAGCTGTTCCCGCTCAGGAACGCGTTGGTGGAAGTGGGCTGGTTGCCGGTGCCGAGCTGCTCCTCGTAGTTGTACTGCTCGATGGCGGCCGTTTCGTCGTCCGCGCTGTACTCCTTGCGCTCCTTCCACGTGTAGAACTGCGCGGAGTGGTTCACCGAGCCCCGGTTCCACTTGTCGTTGACGAACGCGCCCACCTCGCCGAAGACGAAGAAGTTCTTCGCGGCGTCCGTGCCGAACCGCTGGGTCACCCGGTCGTAGATGGCGGGCAGGAAACGGCGGTTCCAGGTGACGCGCGGAATGTGGACGGCGGTGTCCAGACGGAATCCGTCGACACCCATGTCGATGTACTTGTCGTACGCGCCGATCAAGTAGTTCTGGACGGTGGCGTTCTCGGTGTTGAAGTCGGCGAGGTCCTCGTGCAGCCAGCACGAACGGGAGTCCTCGCCCTCCCAGTTGCCGATCCAGCACTGGTGGTAGTACGCCTTGGGGAACATGCCCGAAGTGGGGCTCGGCCACTGGCAGTTGTACAGCGTGTAGCCCTCGGCGCTCTTGCCCCCGGTGGGCTTGCCCCAGTTGAGGCAGGTGTTGCCGGAAGGTTCGGCGGTCGACCACAGGTCGCCGTTGTAGTACGACTTCCCCGACTTGGGCTCGACGGTCAGGCCGTCGTACTCGAATCCGTCGTTCTTCTCGTCGTAGTACCAGCTCCACTGGGTGTCGCGCACGCCGTACACCGTCGGCGTGAACAGGCCCTTGGCTCCCCAGCGGGAGCTGTGGTTGTAGACCACGTCCTGGTAGATCTTCATGCCCTTGGCGTGGGCCGCGTTGATCAGGTCCTGGTAGGAGGCGCCGGCCGACTCGAGGCGCGGGTCGACTTTGTAGAAGTCGTAGCCGTGATAGCCGTGGTAGTCGTAGTCGGAACGGTTGAGGACGACCGGGGTGATCCAGACGGCCGAGAACCCGAGCGCCTTGATGTAGTCGAGTTTGTCGACGAGGCCCTTGAAGTCGCCGCGGAACATGGGGTCGTTGTTGGCCGCGTTGCCCGACTTGACGTCCTGGCTGCCACCGCGGTTGTTGGAGCTGTCGCCGTCGTAGAAGCGGGCGGTGAGGACGAAGTAGATCGGGTCCTTGCGCGGGTCGGTGCCGAGCGGTGTCCCCGAGGCCGGGGCGGGTGCCTTCTCCCCGGTCGTGACCACGGCGGCGGCGGAGGCGGGTGAGGTGTTCCCGGCCGCGTCGACGGCCTTCACCGTGTACGTATAGGTGGTCTTCTCCTCAAGTCCCGTGTCGGAGTGGACCGTCGAGCCGACGTCGGTGACGACGGCTCCCTTCATGCCGCCCGTGCGTGTGAGTTGATACTTCGTCACGCCGGTGTTGTCGGTCGCCGGACTCCAGCTCACCACCACCGAGGTGTCGGTGGCGCTCGCCGTGACTCCCGTGGGCGTGGTCGGCGCCTGGGTGTCCGGCGCCTGGGCGGCGCACGGGTCGGTGGCGCCGGCGGTGACGGTCCGGTCCTTCACCGTCGTGGTGCCGGACGGGATCGTGTAGTCGGCGCTGTTGTTGTTGTCCCAGACGCCGTTGCCGTTGTTGAAGGCGGCCTTGAGCGAGGTCGCCGTGCCGATGTCGAGGGTCTTCTTCCACCAGCCGGTGCAGGCGGTGTCCATGCCGACGCCGGGAACCGTCGTCCAGGAGCCGCCCGTGGGCGCGTAGTGGATGTTGGCCGTGGTCCAGCCGGAGGTGGCGGTCGAGTAGTAGACGGTGGCCTGGTTGCCGCTGCCCGTACCGGTGTCGGCGCACGGGTCGCTGTGGGCGATCACACCGTCCTTGACGGTGATGGTGCCGGTGCCCAGCGCGTAGTTGCTGCCACCGTTGTTGTCCCAGGTGCCGCTTCCGTTGTTGAAGGTGGCCTGGAGCCCGGCGGCCGAACCGAGGTCCACGGTCTTCTTCACCCAGTCCGTGCAGGCCGCCTCCATCTGCACCCCCGGCACGGTGGTCCAGGAACCGCCGTCCGGGGCGTAGTGCAGATAGGTGGCCGGCCAGTTCTTGGTCTTCGTGTAGTAGAAGACGGTCGCCGTCGTGGAGGTCGCGGCCGTGCTCTCCATGGGGACCGGCTCCGTGTCCGGCGGGGTCAGTCCGAAGAGTCCGGTCACCGCCAGAAGCGCCATCAGCGCTCTCAGTGGCGGGCGTTGACGTCTGCGGTTCATTGGGCGGCTCCGATGCGGGTGCGGGGAGGGGGAGTTGCGCTGCAAGAAGAACCGGCAAATTCCTGAAAGCACTTGCGGCCGGGAAGCTACAGGTACATGACACCCACGTAAAGAGATGTCACAACGGCCGCCGCGCGAGCCACAGTCCGGCGCCGGCGGCGCCTCGGGAGCCGCGCCCGTGGGACCGGGGCGCCGCGTGAGCCGCGTCCGCGGGACCTGCGGGAACACACGCGAAGCGCGCCCCGGGTCCCGCGGAGGTCAAGAAAGCCCCGGGTGCGGGCAATGCCTCCGACGCCCGGTGAGAAGCTGTGGCCGGACCGGCGTATTCAAGGCGGAAGGGCATCCGCAGCCGCGCCCTTCCCCGACCGGAGGTACCACGAGCGTGACCATCACCAAGGAAGCCCCGCCGCCGGTGCACCGGCGTGACGACGACGACCGCCGGGGCCGGCAGGGCTGGAACTTCAACTCCCCGCTCGCCCTGACCATGCTCCTGCTGCTGGTCGTCGCGTCGCAGGGGCCGATCCGCGGAGCCCTGTCCGCACCGGTGATGCAGAGCTGGATGACCGTGTTCGTCGCGGTGGTGATCCAGGCCCTGCCCTTCCTCGTGCTCGGCGTCCTGCTGTCCGCGGTCATCGCCGTGTTCGTGCCGCCGTCGTTCTTCGCCCGCGCGCTGCCCAAGCGCCCGGCGCTCGCGGTGCCGGTCGCCGGATTGGCCGGGGCGATCCTGCCCGGCTGCGAGTGCGCCTCCGTACCGGTCGCCGGGGCGCTGGTGCGCCGCGGCGTCACTCCCGCCGCGGCCCTGGCGTTCCTGCTGTCCGCCCCCGCGATCAACCCGATCGTGCTGACCGCCACCGCCGTCGCCTTCCCCCGCAACCCGGAGATGGTTCTCGCCCGCTTCGTGGCGAGTCTTCTCGTGGCCTGCGCGATGGGCTGGCTGTGGCAGCGCCTGGGCCGCACCGACTGGATGCGCCCGCCGGCCCGCCCCGAGCACGAGGGCCTCGGCAAGGGGGCGGCGTTCTGGGGGTCGGTGCGGCACGACGTGATGCACGCGGGCGGGTTCCTCGTGCTCGGCGCGATGGCCGCCGCCACACTCAAGTCGGTCGTACCCGCGAGCTGGCTGCACGCCGCGGCCGGGAATCCGGTGGTGTCGATCCTGGCGCTCGCGATCCTGGCCGTGCTGCTGTCGATCTGCTCCGAGGCCGACGCGTTCGTGGTCGCCTCGCTGACCCAGTTCTCGCTCACCGCCCGGCTGGCGTTCCTCGTCGTCGGCCCGATGATCGACCTGAAGCTCTTCGCCATGCAGGTCGGCACGTTCGGCCGCGGCTTCGCGGCACGCTTCGCACCCACCACCTTCGCCCTCGCGATCCTCACGTCCGTACTGATCGGGGCGGTGCTCCTTTGAACCGGCAGGCACAAGCGGCCGTGCTCTTCCTCGTCGGCGCGGCGGTGCTGCACGCGAGCGTCACGGACCTCTATCTGCGGTACGTCAAGGCCGGGTTGCGTCCGCTGCTGCTCGCGGCCGGTGTGGTGCTCATCGTCACGGCCCTCGCCACGGTCTGGTACGAGATACGCGAGCACCGGAAGTCCTCCGCCGGCCGGTCCGGCGACGGGCACGACGCCGAGCTCCGGCAGGCGCTCGCGCCCACGGCCTCGGACGCGAAGACGGCGGCAGTCGCAGTCGCACACGACGTCGGGCACGAGCGGGAACTCGCGGACGGGCGCGGCGGGGCTACCGGGCGCGGCGGCCTGGACGAGCACACGGACGGCCACACGGAGGACCATGGGCACGCCGACGGCCACGACGACGGGCACGGTCACGACGGGCACGGTCACGGACACCGTGAGCCGCGTATCTCGTGGCTCCTCGTCCTCCCGCTGCTCGCGCTGATCCTGGTCGCGCCGCCGGCCCTCGGCTCCTACAGCGCGATGCGCACCGGTACGGCGCTCCAGGCACCCTTCGGCTATGCCAAGCTGCCCGCCGGTGACCCGGTCGCCCTCGGCCTGGTCGACTACGCGAGCAGGGCTGCGTACGACCACGGCCGTTCGCTCGACGGCCGGCAGGTCAAGATCATCGGCTTTGTCGCGCTCGACCACGCCGGTGCGCCGTATCTCGTCCGCATGGCCCTCAACTGCTGCGCCGCCGACGCCCAGCCGGTCAAGATCGGCCTGTCCGGCCGGATTCCGCCCGTCCTGCAACCCGACACCTGGCTCGAGGTCACCGGCCATTACACCGCCAGGCGCACGAAGGACCCGGTCAACGGCGGGGTCATCCCGTACGTCGAGGTCAGCCTGGCGAGGCCGGTCCCGACTCCGCACGATCCGTACGACGAGAGCTGGAACAACTGAGGCGCGAGCGGCGGCCGTTCAGGCCGTCGCGTCCGGCAGATAGCTCGCCAGGCCCCGCAGGATGATCTCCAGACCGATGTCGAACCGCTCGTCGGAGGAGTCCGTCACCATCACCCCGGACAGGGCGCGCAGATGGGGGAAGTCCTCCTCGGGCAGGGACGCGAAGTAGTTCTGCATCTCGTCGGCCATCTCACGCCAGTCGGGGCGGGCCAGCGTGCCGCCGCCGCTCTGCTGGGCCGCCCTGTCCTGCCACATGCCCTCCTCCAGGACGAACCCGTCGATGTACGTGGAGATGAGGTCACCGGCCTCCGCCGCGATGCGGTCGGGAAGTCCCGCGGTGCGGAAGACGGCGAGCAACGACTCGACGTGCGGCAGCAGTTCGGCGGTGAAGGGGACATGGGCCATGGAGATCCTGGCCATGTCGCGATGGGACAGCAGCACCCGGCGCCAGGAACGGGCGTACTCGCGCACCTGCTCCCGCCATCGCTCCTGGTCGGGCTCGGGCAGCGAGAAGCCGTCGAAGAGCCGGGTGTACATCAGCTCCAGGAGATCGTCCTTGGAGCTGACGTAGGCGTAGAGGGCGGACACCGTGACTCCCAGTTCGCCCGCGACCTGGCGCATCGACAGCCCGTCGAGCCCTGAACGGTCGAGCACGGTGAACGCCGCCTCGACGATGCGTTCACGCGACAGCGGAGCACGCGCGGGGGCGACGCGAGCACGATCGGGGCGCTCCCGCTCCCAGGGGGACGGCGGAGGTGGTACGGGGGTGCCGGCGGCCGCGTCGCTCATGAGGACAGTCTAGGCAGGGAAGAGCAGTGTTCTCTCCGGGAGAGCGGCGTTCACCTGACTCAGACGCGATATATCTTGTCCTCGCCGCAAGGTTGCGCTATATCTTAATGAACGCCGTTCTCGCCGTGAGCACTGTTCTGCTAGGGTGAACAGCGTTCACCGGCGTCCGCTCTTCTGTTTCGCCCTCCGTTTCGCCCTCCGTTCCACCTCTGCCCCTCTCCCTGTTCCTCCCTGCGGGACGGCTAGCCGGGCAGTCACACCCATCCGTCCCACCGCGCCCCGGTCGTAGCCCGGCGCGGGCTCTTCACGAGGAGTTTCCGATGTCCACCACCGGTGTCGCGTCCGCCGAGACGCCCATCGACTCACCAGCGCCCTACCGGTGGCGCTGGGCTGCGCTGTTCGTGATTCTCGCGGCCGAGGTGATGGACCTCCTCGACGCCGTCGTCACGAACATCGCCGGCCCCTCCATGCGGGCCGACCTCGGCGGCGGCGCCTCCACACTCCAGTGGCTCGCCGCCGCCTACACCCTCTCGATGGCCGTCGGGCTCGTCACCGGAGGACGGCTCGGGGACATCCACGGGCGGCGCACGATGTTCCTGGTCGGAGCCGCCGGCTTCACCGTGGGATCGCTGCTGTGCGCGGTGTCCGTGTCGCCCGGGATGCTGATAGGCGCGCGGGTCGTGCAGGGCCTGTTCGGCGCGGTGATGCTGCCGCAGGGTCTCGGCATGATCAAGGAGATGTTCCCGCCGAAGGAGTCGCAGAAGGCCTTCGGCATGTTCGGCCCGGTCATGGGTCTGTCCGCGGTCTGCGGGCCGATCCTGGCGGGCTGGCTGGTGGACGCCGACTACTTCGGCACCGGCTGGCGCATGATCTTCCTCATCAACCTGCCGCTGGGTGCCGCGGCGATCCTCGGCGCCGTGCGCTATCTGCCGAGGGGCCGGTCCGAGAACAAGCCGCGCCTCGACATCCCCGGGATGATCCTGGTCTCCCTGGCCGCGCTGTTCATCATCTTCCCGCTGGTCCAGGGCCGTGAGTACGACTGGCCCGTGTGGACGTTCCTGATGATGGGCGCCTCCGTCGTCGTCTTCGTCGCCTTCGCCGTGTACGAGTCCCGCCGCAGCAGGGCCGGCCTGGACCCGCTGGTCGTCCCGAGCCTCTTCCGCAAGCGCGGCTTCAGCGGCGGCATGATCCTCGGGCTGGTCTTCTTCTCGACCATGCAGGGCTTCATGCTCGTCTTCAACCTCTACACCCAGATCGGCCTCGGCTACTCGCCGCTCAAGGCGGGCCTGGTGATGGTGCCCTGGTCGGGCGGCATGATCGTCGGCTTCGGCATCGCCCAGGGCGTGGTCAGGTTCGGCCGGAGCGTGCTCCAGGCGGGCGCCCTGGTCATGGCACTCGGTGTCTTCGGCGTGTGGCTGACCCTCGACCAGGCCGGATCCGGTGTCGGCCCCTGGCAGCTCCTGCCGTCGCTGCTCGTCACGGGCATCGGCATGGGCCTGCTCATGGCCCCGTTCTTCGACATCGTCCTCGCCAGCGTGGAGCAGCACGAGACGGGTTCGGCGTCCGGCACGATGACCGCGGTGCAGCAGCTCGGCGGCGCCTTCGGCGTGGCCATCCTCGGCACGGCGTTCTTCGGCCTGCTGGGCGGCGGGATCGCCACCGCCGTCGACCACCGCTCGGACCACCTGCGCGCACAACTGTCCGCCGCGCATGTCTCGCCCGACGCCCAGGACCGCATCGTGGCCGGCCTGCGCACCTGCACCTCGGACCGTGCCACCGCCAAGGATCCCGCCGCGACCCCGGCGTCCTGCGCCCGCCTGGAGAAGGAGACCCGCTCCGCCGTGACCTCGCCCGAGGCCGGCGCCCGGATACCCGCCGCACTCCAGGACACCGCGACGTCCGCCTTCCGGAGCGGCTTCGGCTCCGTCATGCAGACGCTGCTCTGGATCGTCGACGGCATGCTCGCCCTGACGTTCCTGCTCGCGTTCCTCCTGCCGCGCCACGCCCGCCCGGAGGAGTCCGCCGGACACTGAGCGCAGGGTTCATCGTCGCCGACGTCGGCGAACGGGGCGGCCGGGCACCTTCTGGGAGGTGTCCGGCCGCCCCGTTCCCCTGTACGTGCTCGTGCGGGCCGACACCACGCGCGCACCCCGGGCCCGGTCGCGGCGGAGTGCGGCGCGTACGGTGCAGGCGGGTGGAACCGTGCCCGGGACGGCGAAAGCCCGTACGGGGGTCCGCCACCCTCACGCCACCACTGACCCACCGGACCAGCCGGCCCCACCGGCGGCCCACTCGACCGGCCCGACCGACTCGCATCGCCCCCACCCCACCCCGTCCCACCCCGCCCCGGAAGGACGAGCCCCGTGCTCACGTCGTACGCAGCCCATTTCGACACGCCCGCCGGGTATCTCGACTTCGCACGGTTCGGTCCCCCGTCGCGGGACGCCGTGGCCGCCACCGCGCGCGCCATGGAGGAGTCCGCGAGCGCGGATCACACCACCGTGGACGGTCTGATGCGCACGGAGGCGGTCGCACGCGACACGGCCGCACGCCTCGCGGGCACCGACGCCCGGCACACGGTGCTGCTCCCCAACGCCTCAACCGGCATGTTCCACGCGGCCCTCGGCATCCGGACGGGCGTGGTTCTCACGCCGCGCACCGACTTCCCGGCCAACCACTATCCGTGGCGCCGCACCGCCGACCTGGGCCGGGCCACGCCCCGCTGGCTCGACCCGGTACCCGGCAGCGGGGTCACCCCCGACCTGGTCCGAGCCGCGCTGACCGACGACGTCGTCGCCGTGTCCGTCAGCGCCGTGGACTTCCGCACCGGCTACCGCGCCGACCTGGCGGCCCTGCGCGAGGCGATCGGTCCTGACCGACTGCTGATCGTGGACGCGATCCAGGCGTTCGGTGTGACAGCGATGGACTGGGACGCGGCCGACGTGGTGGTGGCCGGCGGCCAGAAGTGGCTGCGCGCGGGCTGGGCGACCGGCTTCGCCACACTGTCCGACCGCGCCCTGGAATCCCTGGAACCGGTCCTCACAGGCTGGACGGGTGTCGAGAACGTCGGCGTGTTCGACGGCACGGAACACTCGCCGTCCCCGGACGCACAACGCTGGTCGATCACCAACCTCAGCCCGGTGACGGCCGCCGCGTTCGCGACCGCGCTGGAGCTCGTGGAGCGGCACACGGTCGGGGCGATCGAGGCCGCGATCGCCGAGCGGATCACCGAACTGACCGAAGTCGTCACCGCCCACGGGGGCCTCATCCTCTCCCCCACCGCCCCGGAACACCGAGCCGGCGTTCTCTCCTTCACGATGCCGGACCACGACCCGACGGTCGTGGCGAAGGCCCTGCACACCGAGGGAGTCACCCCGACGGTACGCACTGACTCACTCCGCTTCTCCCCACACGCCTCGACCCCACCAGAGGCTTCCGACCGGGTGGCGGCGGCCCTGTCGTCACTGGGGAACTGAACCCAAATCGGCCCAGGGCCTCGACCGGCGCGACGGCTCCGTCGCGGCCACAGAGTTCCTTGTCGGACAGGCGGAACACGCCTGTCGGCTCACCGGGGTAGCGGATCGGCCGTGAGGCCTGCGAGGGCGGCGACGGCCAGTCGTACCGTGCGGTCCGTCACCGCGGCGTAGTCGTCACCTGCCTCCAGCGCCGTGGTCGCGGCGTTCACCAGCCCTTGCAGCAGCCGGGCGGTACGCAGCGGAGCGTCGTCGCCGAGGTCGCTCAGCGCGTCCACGAGTGGGTCGAGCAGGGCGCGGTGCGCCGAATCGGCACCTGCGCGCAGGGCCGCGGCGTCCTGTGCGTCGGCGCTTGCACGGGCGATGCGGTGCTCGCCGTCACGCACCATCTCCAACTGCACCGTGACATAGGCGGCGACCCGCTCTTCGGGGGCGTCGCCTGCGGCGGCGAGAGCGGCGCGAATGCGCTCGGTCCAGCGCGGTGCGGCCTGCCGCACCACCTCGGTCAGCAGCTCATCTCGGTTGGAGAAGTACTTGTAGACGCTGTTGCGGGCCAGCCCGGTGCGATGGGCGATCGCCGCGAACGTCACCTCGGCGGCATCGCCCTCGGCGAGCAGCTCGTATGCCGCGTCGAGCAGGGCGGCACGCTGCTGGGCACGGTGATCGGCGACCGAAGCGGCCTGGATCCTGGGCACCCGGCCAGTCTAGGACCCACCCCACTTAGGGACACCGCGTCGCCATCTTCTATCCGAGCGCGCCGCCACCGGCTGGACGCGGGAGAAGGGCGTCGAGGCCACACCGCTGGGCGTCGCCATCACCCGCGGCACGACCGACCGCGATGTGGCGGTCGACCTCGCCGCCTTCGGCGTCCGGCCCGGAGCCTTCACCGACCCCGGCGCCGAGAAGGGCCACCGCCTGGACGCGGCCATGCCCCAGGGCATCGTCGTCTCCCGCCAGCTGGTGAACGACGGCGTCCATATCGGCGACACCCTGACCGTCGATGTGAACGACGGCGTCCATATCGGCGACACCCTGACCGTCGACCGGCTCGGCATCCGCCTGAAGGTCACCGGCACCACCGGCCGATCCTCCTACGGCCACGTCCCGGTCGCCCACGTGACCACCGACGCCTGGCGCCAGATCCGCTTCACCACCCCCGGCGCGCACACCTCACCCGCCGGCCTCCCCGACCAGTACACCGCTATGGCCCTCAAAGCCCCCGCCGGCCTTGCCGGACAGGCCCTCGCCGACGCCGACCACCGCCACGACACCGCCACCGTCCCGCTCCAGGGCGCCTTCGCCGCCGCCCCCGGCTACGAAGGAGAACGCCTGACCATGACCTCCATCCAGACGTTCCTCTTCCTCATCGCCCCGCTGGTCGTCGGCGCCTTCTTCGCCGTATGGACCGTCCAGCGCACCCCGGAACTCGCCCTGCTCCGCGCCATGGGGGCATCCCGGCGCCGCCTCCTCGGCCACACCCTCGCCCAGGCCGCCGTGGTCGTCGCCGCCGGCACCGCCGTCGGAGCCGCACTTGCCGCCGCCGTGGGCCTCCTAGTCGGCGAGCAGGTGCCGTTCAGCCTGCCCGCCGCCACCCTCACCACGACCATGGCCGCCGTGGTCCTGGTCGGCCTCGGGGGCTCCGCCCTCACCCTCCGCCTCGACGACATCACCGTCACCCTCGGCCGCGGCGAATCCCGCACCACCGCCCTCGACAGGCTGACCGCCTCCTTCCAGCAGGGCGCCCTCACCGCCGTCGTCGGCCCCTCCGGATCCGGCAAGTCCACCCTCCTCGCCGTCGCAGGAGCCCTGCTCCGCCCGGAGCGGGGACAGGTCCTCCTCAACGACACCGACCTGGCCGCCCTCACCGACCGCCAACGCGCCCACGCCCGCCGGACCCGCATCGGCTACATGTTCCAGAGCGGCAACCTGCTGACCGGCCTCACCGCCGAGGAACAACTCCTCGCCGCCGCCTCCCTCGCCGGGCACAAACCCCGCACCCTGCGCACCCAGGCCCGCGAACTGCTCGCCGAGGTCGGACTCGGCCACCGGCTGCGCCACCGGCCCGACCAGCTCTCCGGCGGTGAACGCCAACGCGTCGCCCTGGCACGCGCCCTGCTGTCCCGGCCCGAACTCCTCCTGGTCGACGAACCGACAGCAGCCGTCGACCGCACCCGTGCCGACGACCTCACCCGGCTCATCGCCCGCACCACACACGAACACGGCTGCGTCACCCTCGTCGCCACCCACGACCCGGTCGTCGTCGAGGCGGCCGACACCACGATCGACATGCTGGACCACACCCCCGCAGCCACTGCCTGAAGCGGCCTCGGCGGGCCCCTCGCAGGCACCCTTGGAGCGGCGGACGCGGCTGTCTGCGGGGGCAATCCGTTCGAGGCTATTCGGTGCCGGTTTCGGCCCTGCCAAGCGTCCGGGCCAACAACAGGGCGCCTCCGGCCGCTGCCCCCACCGCTCCCGCTGCCAGGAGACCGTGAGAGGAACGCCAGGACAGCACCGACCACCGAGACTGCGCGGAGAACAACGATCCCGTACTCAGCCACGACCCCGTCGAAATCAGCGACAGGGCGGAACCGATCGAGCCGACCGACAGGGCACTTCCGATCGAGCCGACCGACAAGGCCGAACCGACGGACCCCACGGACAGCACCGATCCCACTGAGCCGATCGACAGCACGGAGTCCTGCGACCACAACGACAGCACTGAACCAGAGGAGCCACGACGGACCGACCGTGCGGACAGTTTTGTCATGAGGCCATCCTGCCCGCTGTCCCGGCTGGACGCTGCGGGCCGATCGCGGCTTCTACAGCTTCGCCGCGTTCGGCGCCGCTAGGACAGGGCAGAACGGCGACGCCAAGAGAAGCCGGCCTCTCGACGGAGGCGGGACGACACGACCCGCCCGGGACGAACCGGCGTGCGCTACGAGCGATTGTGCACGTGATCGGTATCGTCGCGCCGGAGGCGCCCTTCGGCACACCTCGCCCGAAGCACAGCGACCCCAGCGGAGGAGCACGCCATGACCGATCCCCGGCACGGAGCCGCGCCAGGCGGCGGACCGGCACCGCGGGGACCGGAGGGGCATGGTCCGAGCGCACACGACACAGTGCGCCTCGCAGTGGTCGTCGGTGCTCTCGGCGTGGTCTTCGGCGACATCGGGACCAGCCCGATCTACACCCTCCAGACCGTGTTCAACCCGAGCGACCCGCATCCGGTTCCCGTCACCACGGACAACGTGTACGGCGTCGTGTCACTCGTCTTCTGGTCGGTGATGACCATTGTGACGGTCACCTACGTGCTGCTGGCGATGCGCGCCGACAACGACGGCGAGGGCGGCATCATGGCGCTGATCACGCTCGTACGGCGATGGGGCTCGCAGGGTGGCCGGCGGGTCACGGCCGTACTGGCCGCACTCGGTGTCTTCGGCGCTTCCCTGTTCTTCGGCGACAGCATGATCACTCCGGCCATCTCGGTGCTCTCCGCGGTCGAGGGACTCAAGGTCGTCCAGCCCTCGCTGGAAAGCGCGGTCGTACCGATCACCGTGGTGATCATCATCTTGCTCTTCCTCGTGCAGCGCAGAGGCACCGCGGCGGTGGGCCGGGTCTTCGGGCCGGTCATGATCGCCTGGTTCGTGGTCATCGGCGCCTGCGGTGTGGTCGGGATCGTCGACCATCCGGCGATCCTCAGGGCGCTGTCGCCCACGTACGCCCTGGGTTTCCTGTTCGGTCATTTCGGCACCGCCTTCTTCGCCCTCGCCGCGGTCGTGCTCTCGGTCACCGGAGCGGAAGCGCTCTACGCGGACATGGGGCACTTCGGCCGCCGGGCCATCACGCGCGGGTGGCTGTTCCTCGTCTTCCCGGCGTGCATTCTGAGCTACTTCGGCCAGGGCGCGCTGATCCTGGCGGACCCTCGCAACATCAGCAGCCCCTTCTTCCTGCTCGTGCCCGACTGGGGCAGGTGGCCGATGGTCCTGCTCGCCACGGCGGCCACGGTGATCGCCTCCCAGGCTGTGATCACCGGCGCGTTCTCCGTCACCTCCCAGGCCGCCAAGCTCGGGTATCTGCCGAGGCTGCGCATCGCGCACACCTCCGAATCAACGATCGGCCAGATCTACGTGCCGTGGATCAACTGGCTGCTCATGGTCTCGGTCCTGACCCTGGTCTTCGCCTTCCGCAGCTCGACGGCTCTGGCGTTCGCGTTCGGCATGGCGGTCACCGGCACCATCACGATCACCACCCTCCTGTTCTTGTATGTCGCACGTGCCAAGTGGGGTACGCCCCTTTGGCTGATCACGGTCGGCGGGGGTCTGCTGCTTCTCGTGGACCTGCTCTTCGTGGCGGCCAACTTGACGAAGCTCGTTCACGGCGCCTGGTTGCCACTGCTGATCGGCCTCACCGCGTTCACCGTCATGACGACCTGGCAGCGCGGGCGAGAGATCGTCACCGCGGCACGGGTACGAGAAGAGGGGCCGCTGCCCGAGTTCGTCGACAGCCTCCGCAGTGGTGAGGCCTCAACGCTGCGCGTCCCGGGGACGGCCGTCTTTCTCAACCGGGGCAGGGAGACCACGCCGCTGGCCATGCGGGCCAACGTCGAGCACAACCACGTACGGCACGACCAGGTCGTGCTCCTGACCATCGAGACCGAGCCGGTGCCCCGTGTCCCGGCCGACCAGCGCCTCGTCGTCGATGATCTCGGCTACGCCGACGACGGGATCATTCACGTCACCGCCCGGTTCGGCTACATGGAGACGCCGGACGTGCCGAGCACCCTGGACATGCTCGACCCGGCTCGGACCGAAGGAGCGCTGCACCTCGACCGGGCGTCCTACTTCCTGTCGAAGATCGAGCTCCGGCGGGGCAAGGCACCGACGATGGCACCCTGGCGCAAGCGACTGTTCATCGCCACCTCCTACATCACCGCCGACGCCGCCGAGTACTTCGGCCTCCCCCGGGACCGCACGGTCATCATGGGCTCGCAGATCGATCTGTAGACCCGCTGGTCAGCGTTGCCGACGCGCCCCTGCTTCGCCATGGCCGGCGGGAGTTCACGTACCACGTACGGCAATCGTGCAGCCGCGTGGGCTGATCCCGGGCGGGTCGGTCGGCGAGGGAGGGATGACCGACCCGCCCGGGAGATCAAGGGGCCGTCTACAGGCCCACGTCACGGCGGCGGATGTCCTCCAGGGATTCCCGGCGGACGAGCAGGCGGGCGTGTCCGTCGCGCACGGCGACCACGGGCGGACGGCCGACCAGGTTGTAGCCGGAGGCCATGGACAGGTGGTAGGCCCCGGCCACGGGGACGGCGACCAGGTCGCCCGGACGTACGTCGCCGGGTAGGTCCGCGTCGGCGGCGAGGATGTCGCCGGCTTCGCAGTGCCTGCCCACCACGGTCACCCGGGCCATGGGGGCGGTGGTGCGCCGACCGATCAGGCGCGGGGCGTAGCGGACGCCGTAGAGGGCCGGGCGCGGATTGTCGCTCATCCCGCCGTCGACGGCCACGAACACGTGCCCGCCGGTGTGTTTGACGGACAGGACACGGTAGACGGCGATGCCCGCCGGTCCGACGATGGCCCGTCCCGGTTCGATGACCAGGCGCGGGACGGGGAGTCTGGCCGCGGCGCAGGCGGCGGAGAGTTCGGCGCGCACCTTTCGTGCCAGCGTGGTGAGGTCCATAGCCGGTTCGCCGGGGCGGTAGGCGATGCCGTGGCCGCCGCCGAGGTCGAGTTCGGGCAGGACCAGGCCGTGCTGCTCGTGCAGCCGGCTCATGAGGCCCACCATGCGGCGCACGGCAACCAGGTACGGGGTGACACTGGTGATCTGCGAGCCCAGGTGGCAGTGCAGGCCGGTGAGTTCGAGCTGCGGCTGGTCGAGTATGCGCGTGATGGCATGCGCCGCGTAACCGTCGGTGATGGACAGGCCGAACTTCTGGTCGTCGGTGCCGGTGCGGATCTTCTCGTGACCGCCGGCGCTGATGCCAGGCACCACCCGGACCATCACCTTCTGGTGGCCGTCCGGGCCGACAGCGGCGGCCAGCCGGGCGATCTCACCGGGGCTGTCGATGACGATGCGGCCGACGCCCAACCGCAGGGCGGTGTCGAGGTCGCGAGGGGACTTGGCGTTGCCGTGCAGCACGATCCGCTCGGGCGGAAAGCCGGTGGTGACGGCGAGTTCGAGCTCGCCGGCCGAGCAGACATCGAGGCCGAAGCCTTCCTCGTCCACCCAGTGGGCCATCGCGCGGCACAAAAACGCCTTGGCCGCGTAAAGGACTTCCGCGTCGGGGAAGGCGTCCCGGTAGGTACGGCAGCGGTCGCGGACCTCGGCCTCGTCCAGGACGTAGACGGGCGCGCCGAAGCGGTCGGCGACCTCGGCGAGCGGTACACCGCCCACGGCGAGGTCGCCGTGCGGGGCCTCGGTGGTGGAGGCGGGCCACACCCGCAGGCCGACCGCGGTTATGGCGGCGGGCGCGGTGGCGGGTGCGTGAACCGTGGTCATCGTGGCTGTCCCTCTCAGGCGATCCGCAGCGTGGACATGTCGTACGTGACCGGCCCGGCCGGTGGGGCGGCGGGCACCGGTGTGACCCGGGCGGGCGCCGTGACCCGGGCGGGCGCCGGCGCGGTGAACTGCGGGTCGACCGTGACGGCGGTGACGCCGAGCGGAGCGGTGAGCGTGCGCAGCGCGGACTCGGCGAGCCTGATCCATGCCTGGCCGGAGCCGAGGGTGGCGGTCAGCCGGCGCTCGGAGGTGAAGCCGACGGCCGTGCGCTCGCCGAGCGGTGTACGGAAGAGCCGGGCCGCACACCCGGAGGGTCCCGGCCGGACCGGTACGTACAGGGGTCCGGCCGGGAACCGTTCGGCGGGTTCGGGGTCTTCGCCGTAGCGAAGTTCTGCCATGGGATGCCTCCGGAGGGGCAGGGAGCGTGGGTTCTGATCTGTGGGACCCCGGACGCGGGGAGGCGGACCGGGGCTCGCTGCCGACGTTATGCCTGGAGCTCCCCGCCTCCGGACTGGTCCTGACGGGACCCTGACGAGGACCCGGGCGACATTGACGGGACGCTGACAGTGCTGGTGAGAAGGCGCCGAGAGGCCCGTCAGAGGGATGCCAAGAACGGGTGCACGCACTGTCGACGGCGAGGGAACAGAGGTGAGATGGGCGGCGGTTCACGAAGGATCGCCGACCGAGAAGCCTCCGCCGGCATGCGCAGAAGGTGAAGACGATGTCCCAGTCCCCGCTACCCCCAACCCCTCGCGTCGTGGTCGGAGTCGGCGACTCGCCGGGGTGCCTCACTGTCCTGGGCCGGGCCGCCGACGAAGCCCGGCTGCGAGGTGCGGAGCTCTGGCCGGTGGTCGCGTGGGAGCCTCCCGAGGGGGATCTCTCCGCCCGCAGGTTCTCCGCCACGGCCGCGATGGTCCCGGAGTGGGAGCGGCTCGCGCGGGAAAGGCTCGTGGGAGCCCTGCGTGACGTGTTCGGCAGCGCCGACACCGGGCTGCCCGGACGGGCGCTGATCGTCCGGGGCGCCCCTGGGCCCGCGCTGGTGCGGCTCGCCGCCCAGGACGGCGACACGCTCGTCATCGGCGCCGGTGTGCGGGGCCGACTGCATCGTGCCCTGTGGCCGTCGGTCAGCCGCTACTGTCTCGCCCACGCCACTTGCCCCGTTCTCGCGGTCCCGCCCTCCCCGCTACAGGCCGCGCTGACAGCCGCGCACCGCCGCAACACCCTGCGGCTGCGCCTGGACACAGGTCACCTGGAGCGAGATTTCGACAGCGTGCCGCCCGACGCCTGAGGCCGTCAGGAGGTGCCCGTGGCCGGCAGGCCCGGCAACCGCATGAGCGATGGATCCATGCGCGACGCCTCCGTGCTCGTCGCACGCGACGCAAACAAACTCATCGCACTGCTGAGCGCCCACTTTCCCGCCCACGGAGGCCAATACCTCTTCCTGTCCGGCGGCCGCCGCGAAAACGGCGAAACCCCGCTGGACCACGCCCGCCGCGAGCTGAGCGAAGAAGCCGGCGTGACCGCTCAGCGCTGGACATGCGGGCAGGTGCGCCACGGGCTCCGCCTCTGACGACGTTCTGGACAAGGCGCTTTCAGCCCCTGAACCGCCATTCCATGAGCCCGCATGGTGGTCACACGCATAGCAGGCCCTCGAACTATGTCGTCCCACCACATGTGTTCCTGACTTGCGTGTTTCTACGGTGTGCCGACACGTACCCGTCCCCACCGCACACGAGGAAGTGGCGCACATGGCCTCCGCAGCATCCGCCCCCCCAACACCCGGCAACCTCAAGCGCATCGTCGCCGCGTCCCTCATCGGGACCACCATCGAGTGGTACGACTTCTTCCTCTACGGCTCGGCCGCCGCCCTGGTCTTCAACAAGGTGTTCTTCCCCGACTCCGACCCGCTCGTCGGCACGCTGCTGTCCTTCCTGACGTACGCCGTCGGGTTCGCGGCCCGGCCACTGGGCGCGCTCGTCTTCGGGCACTACGGCGACCGGCTCGGCCGCAAGCGACTGCTGGTGCTGAGTCTGCTGCTGATGGGCGGCGCGACGTTCGCGATCGGTCTGCTGCCCACGCACGCGACCGTCGGCGCTGCGGCCCCCGTCCTGCTCACCGCGCTGCGTCTGGTGCAGGGCTTCGCGCTGGGCGGCGAATGGGGCGGTGCCGTCCTGCTGGTGTCCGAGCACGGCGACCCGAAGCGGCGGGGGTTCTGGGCGTCGTGGCCGCAGACCGGAGCGCCCGCGGGGCAGCTTCTCGCGACCGGCGTTCTGTCACTGCTCACCGCCACGCAGTCGGACAGCACCTTCGTCTCCTGGGGCTGGCGCATCCCGTTCCTCCTCTCCGGCGTTCTGGTCGTCGTCGGTCTGTGGATTCGTCTGTCTGTCGATGAATCGCCTGTTTTCAAGGAGGCGTTGGTACGGGCCGAAGCCCGCAAGGCCTCGGGAGCGGACGAGCCGGAGAAGCTTCCGCTGGTCTCCGTCCTGCGCCATCACTGGCGTGACGTGCTCGTCGCGATGGGCGCCCGCATGGCCGAGAACATCAGCTACTACGTGATAACCGCCTTCATCCTCGTGTACGCGACCACCTCCGCCGGTGTCTCCCGGCAGACCGCGCTCAACGCCGTTCTCATCGCCTCGGCCGTGCACTTCGCCGTCATCCCCGCCTGGGGCGCTCTGTCCGACCGCATCGGCCGCCGCCCCGTCTATCTGCTCGGTGCCGCGGGTGTGGGCCTGTGGATGTTCCCGTTCTTCTCCCTCATCGACACCGGCGGCTTCGCGAACCTCGTCCTCGCCGTCACCGTCGGCCTGATCCTGCACGGCGCCATGTACGCGCCCCAGGCCGCCTTCTTCTCCGAGATGTTCGCGACCCGGATGCGCTACTCGGGTGCCTCCATCGGGGCCCAGTTCGCCTCCGTCGCGGCGGGCGCGCCGGCACCGCTCATCGCGACGGCCCTGCTCTCCTCGTACGACAGCTCCACGCCCGTGTCCCTCTACGTGATCGGGTCGGTTCTGCTGACACTGATCGCCGTGGGCCTCGCGAAGGAGACCCGCGACCGCGATCTCTCCGCCGTCGACGCCGTGACCGACGATCAGCCTGCTCCGGTCGCGTCGGCGGACGCCCGTACGGTCTGACCGCAGGCTCGCGCTCCCCGATCCCCGTACGCGATGTCGTGTGCGGGGATCAGGGCTGTCCGTCCGACGACAACCGGTGCAATCTCAGGGCGAGTTGGATCTCCAATATGCGGGCCGGACTCTGCCAGTCGTCCCCTAGCAGGCGCCCCACCCGTTCCAGCCGCTGCGCCACGGTGTTCACATGCACATGCAGGGCGTCCTTCGTGCGGGCCGGGCTCATGCCGCAGGCGAAGTACGCGTCGAGGGTGCGCAGCAGGTCGGTGCCACGCCGTTCGTCGTAGGCCACGACCCCGCCGATCGTCCGGCCGACGAATCCGGAGATGTCCCGGTCTCCGGCGAGCAGCAGTCCGAGGAAGCCGAAGTCCTCGGCCGCCGCGCCGTCGCCGGCCCGGCCGAGCAGGCGCAGCGCTTCCAGGCAGCGCTGCCCCTCCGTGTATGCCGCCGCCACGGCTTCCGGGTGGGCCGCGAGCCGGTCGACGGGTGCCGAGGCGCCCACGGTCACCGCCTCCTGGACGGCGGTGCCCAGCTCCTTGGCGGTGCGGCGGGCCAGTGTCGTGGCCGTGTCGCCGGGTCCGAGCGGGAGCAGCAGGACGGTTCCGCCGTCGCGGGTGGCGGCCAGTCCCTGGCGGGTGGCGGCGAGGTGGGACGCGGCCGACCACAGACGTCTGCGCGCGCCCGCCTCCTGGCCGGCGTCGGCGGTCACGGCGTCGAGCCGGGCCGCGAGCACCACATGAGGTCCGTCGAGATCGGCGTGCAGCCGGGCCGCCCGCACCCGCAGCAGCCCCGGATCGCGGTCCCGGGCATCGAGCAGGTCGTCCAGCAGCTCACCGCGCACTCGTTGTTCGGCCTCGGACGCCGAGCGTCTGGCGAGGAGGAGCAGTGAGGTGACCATGGCTGCGCGTTCCAGGGTGCGCTGGTCGACGGGATCGAGACCCGGATGCCCGCGCAGCACCAAGGCGCCGAGCAGTTCGCCACCCGCCGCCACCGCGGCGACCCAGTCGTCGCCGTGCCGAACGGCGTGGCCGCCGGCACGGGCCGCTTCCACGGCTGTGGGCGGGGTGCCGCCCGGCTCCGTGAACTCGACGGTGCCGTCCAGGATTTCGGAGACCGCGGCGGCGACGTCGTGCACTCCCCCGCCGCGCAGCACCAGTTCGGCCAGCCGGTCGTGGACGTCGGAGGCGCGCTCGATCGCGGCGCTGCGGTCGCGGATGATCTCGTTGGCCCGGCCCAGGCGGTCCAGGGCTGAGCGGGTCTCCGTCAGTGCGTTCGCCGTGTCGATCGCTGCCGCGGCCAGGGCCGCGAACGAGCCGAGCAGCGCGATCTGTTCCCGCTCGAAGACCCGCGCTCTGCGGTCCGCCGCGAAGAGGACACCGATGACCTGCGGCCCGGTCATCAGCGGCACCCCGAGAATCGCGACGAGCCCCTCGTCCTGTACGCCCGCGTCGATGGTCCTGGTGTGCTGGAAGCGCTCGTCCTTGAAGTAGTCGTCGGTGACGTACGGGCGGGCGGTCTGTGCGACGAGTCCGCCGAGACCCTCGCCCATGCCGAGGCGCAGCTGCTGAAAGCGCGCGGCGACCGAGCCCTCGGTGACACGCATGTAGGTGTCGCCCCGGGCCGCGTCGTTCAGGCTGAGGTACGCGATGTCCGTGCCCAGCAGTGACCGGGCCCGCTGCACGATCGCCCGCAGCACGGCGTCGAGATCGCGCAGACCCGCGAGGTCGTGCGCCGTCTCGAACAAGGCGGAGAGTTCGGCCTCGCGCCGGCGCCGTCCTTCTATCTCCGTGCGCACGCGCAGAGCGAGCAGCTTGGCCTGTTCCAGCGCGGCAACTCGCCGGTCGGACAGGCCCTCGGCGCGGGCGAGCAGCACCGGCTGCTCGTAGGCGTCGGCGGTCGCTCCTCGGGCCAGGAGTCCCAGGAACGGCGCTTCCACGCTGTCGGCGGAGCGCTCGGCTGATGGCAGGTGATCGCGTGACATGGCAACAGGATCGCGCATTCGTGGGCGAAGCCCCCTGCCCTGTGGACAACTCATCATCGGTGCAGGTGGGCGCGGTGCGAGCACCTGCGGACACCGGCCCCGCGAGCCGTGCGAGATGCCGGACTCCGACTCAGGGCACGGTGCGAGGGGAGGGCGCCGGCACGGTGCCAGCGGCAGGACTCCGGCTCAGGGCACGGTCCGAGAGACCGGACTCCGGCTCAGCGCAGGGTGTGAGGGGCGAGTCCCTACTCAGGGCACGGTGCGAGGGCGGGGCCACGGCTCAGTGCGCGGTCCAGCCCCCGTCCAGGGCCAGCGAGGTTCCGGTCATGAAGGCCGCATGCGGACCGCAGAGATAGGCCACCGCCTCCGCGACCTCCTCCGGCTCGATGAGCCGCTTGACCGCGCTGTCGCGCAGCAGGACCTCGGTCAGAACGCGCTCTCGCGGAATCCCGTGCGTGTGCGCCTGATCGGCCAGTTGCTTCTCGACGAGCGCGGTGCGCACATAGGCGGGGTTCACACAGTTCGAGGTGACTCCGTGGGGCGCGCCCTCGAGGGCGGCGGTCTTCGAGAGTCCTTCGAGTCCGTGCTTCGCGGCGACGTACGCCGATTTGAACGCCGAGGCGCGCAGCCCGTGCACGGAGGAAACGTTGACGATGCGGCCCCAGCCCTGTCCGTACATGTGCGGCAGGGCGCCGCGGATGAGGCGGAACGGCGCCTCCAGCATCACGGTCAGCACCGTATGGAAGACGTCGGGCGGGAATTCCTCGATGGGGCGGACCATCTGCAGTCCGGCGTTGTTCACGAGGACATCGGTGCCGGCTGCGGCCTGTTCCGCCGCGTCGAGATCGGTGAGGTCGAGGACGTGCGGCTCGACCGTGCCGGCCAGGCCGTGTGTCTGTCCGGCCAGGGTTTCCAGACCGCCGGCGTCCCGGTCGACCGCTCTCACCTTGGCTCCGGCGGCGGCCAGCCGCAGCGCGCAGGCGCGGCCGATGCCGTTCGCGGCGCCGGTGACGAGGGCGGTGCGGCCGCCGAGGTCGAGTGGGGAGGTGTGGGGGCCCGGGAGGGCGCTGGGCGCGGTCATGCCTCGACCCTAGGCAGCACCCAGGCCCCGACCGATGTGGTCAGCACACACTCTTCAGCCTCAGGTCGTGGGCGCGAACCATGTGGGTTCGTCGAGCAGCGCCTGCTTGATCCGGAGGAGCGCGTAGTCGTCCAGCTTCGGCAGGGCGTCCACGGCGAACCAGCCGACCTGGAGCGACTCGTCGTCGTTGACGCGGGCTTCACCGCCCACGGCTCGGCATCGGAGGGTGGTGTCCATGAACTGGCAGACATCGCCGTTGGCGAAGGTCACCTGCCCGCCGGCCTGGATCATGACGACGCGCTCGACCTCGATGTGCACGGCCGTCTCCTCGTACACCTCGCGCACCGCGCAGGCCGCGGGCTGCTCGCCCGGCTCGGGAATGCCGGAGATCAGCGCCCACTTGTGGCTGTCCGAACGCTGGCCGAGCAGAACCCTGCCCTCGTCGTCGAAGACCACGGCGCTGACCCCGGGGAGCCAGAGGAGCTGGTGGCCCGCGAAGGCCCGGATCGTGCGGATGAAGTCGGGAGTAGCCATGGCCCAGACCCTATCCACGCGACGCCGTCGCCCCGTGCACCGGCTACGGCGAGACCTCGGGCACCGGTGGTGCGCCGCGGGGCGAAGGCAGCGGCCCGGCCCCGGGCACGCGTGCTCGCCCCGACGCAAGAGCGGTCGGCCGCCCCCGCGCACCCGTGCCGATCGCGACGCAAGAGCAGTCGCCCACGCCGCACACCCGTGGCAGCCGCGGCGCAAGAACAACGGCCCGCTCCCGCGCACCCATCCTCCGCCGCGACCCAAGAGCCGCCGCCCCGTCCTATGCGCCGGTGTTCCGCCGTGATCGGACCGCCGTCGCCGTCGCCCAGCCGAGGCCGCCCGCCGCGACCAGCACCAGGATCATCTCCGGGAGAATGCCGAGCTTCGTGGCCGGGGTCTCGGAGGAGCGCAGCGGCACCTTCTGGACCAGTGAGTCGGCGACGAACATCCCGGTCTTCTGGGTGATCGTTCCGTCGGGCATGATCACGGCGCTGACACCGCTCGTCACGGGCACCGTGACGGTGCGGCTGTGCTCGACGGCGCGGATGCGGGACATGGCGAGCTGCTGGTAGGTCATCTCGCTGCGGTCGAAGGTCGCGTTGTTGCTGGGCACCGAGATGATCTGCGCGCCGTCGGTGACGGTGCTGCGCACGGCCCAGTCGAAGGCCGCCTCGTAGCAGGTGACGAGCCCGACGCCGGTGCCGTTCATCTTGAACACACCCGGTTCGGTGCCGCGGCTGAAGTCCTGGCGGACCATGCTCGTCCAGTTCTTGTTGATGGCTCCGAGCAGCGGGCGCAGGGGAAGATACTCGCCGAACGGCTGGACCTGCCGCTTGTCGTAGGTGTCCACCGGGCCCTTCACCGGGTCCCACAGGATCTGCTCGTTGTAGAGCTTGCCGCCGCGCTCCACGACCGCGCCGACGGAGATGGGCGCGCCGATCGCCTTGGCCGCCCCGTCGATCACGTAGCGGGCGTCGTCGTTGGCGAAGGGGTCGATGTCGGAGGAGTTCTCCGGCCACAGCACCAGGTCGGGCTTGGGCTTCTTGCCCGCCTTGACCTCGGCGGCCAGTCGCTCGGTCTCGGCCACGTGGTGGTCGAGGACGGCGCGCCGCTGGGCGTTGAAGTCGAGTCCCGCGCGCGGGACGTTGCCCTGGATGAGCGCGACCGTCGCCGTGCCGTTCTCCGCCTTGTCGCTGACCAGCGTCCGCGCGGCGAGCGCTCCGAGGACCGGGACGGTGACACTGAGCAGCGCCACCACGGCCGCGCCGCGGCGCAGGACGCCGGTGCCGCGGCGTTCGACGACGAGACGGACGATCTCGTACAGGCCGAAGCCGCACAGCACGACGGCCAAGCCGAGGACCGGAGTGCCACCGGCCGCGGCGAGCGGGAGGAAGACACCGTCGGCCTGTCCGAAGGCGATCTTCCCCCAGGGGAAGCCGCCGAAGGGAGCACGCGCGCGTGCCGCCTCGCCGGCGATCCAGAGGGCCGCCGCCCACAGCGGCCACCCGGGCAGCCTGGAGAGCAGCGTGATCCCCGCGCCGACGAGCGCCACGTAGATGGCCTCCACCGCGACGAGCGCGAGCCAGGGACCGGGACCGACCTCGACGCCGGTCCAGACCAGCAGCGGCAGCAGGAATCCGAGGCCGAACAGATAGCCGAGGCCGAGACCGGCCTTCCAGGAGCGACCGCGCAGCGTCCAGGCGAAGGCGGCGAAGGCCGGCAGCGCGAGCCACCACATGGTCCGTGGCGGGAAGCTGACGTACAGCAGCACTCCGGAGAGCGCCGCGGCGGCGGCCGGAACGAGGCGGCGCACCAGGCGGGATCCGCGCGAGGCGGGCACGACCTGGGGTTCGAGCTGTTCCGGCTCGTCTACGGTGGTTGCGGTGGCGGTCACTCGGGGAGTGTACGGCGCCTGACCTGGGCCCGGACAGCTCGGCCTGCTCGGTCCCGATGGGCGGAACGCCGTTCGGCAGGCCGCCCGCACGAATCTGCCGCAACGTTCCTGCACAACCGGTCCCCAAACCGGCGCACCAGCCGTTACGGTGTGGCCGACCCGCTGACGTGCGGCCTGATGCGATGACGGCGTCCGGGGTCCGGGGTCCGGCAGAGTCGGGGGGCGACGGGGTGGGTTCCGCGGGGATGACTTCCACGGCCGACGCGGCAGCCACGGGCGAGAGACGTATCGCTTCGGATGTCGTCGGCGTGGTCGTGCTCGCGGCCTGTGCCGGCTGGTCACTGATCACCGCGGCGGCGCACGACGGCCGGCCCGAGGGCATGCTGCTGGCGGTGCTCGCCGTGGCGGCGGGCTATGCCGCGGGACGGGTCTGCGGAGCGCTCCTGCCGGTGGCCGCCCCCTGTGCCGCGGCGGCGGCCGGGCTCGGCCTCGCGATCGCCACGCCCGGCCCGCAGATCAGCCTGCAACTCGGCCACACCGGTGCCACGGCCGCCCTGCTGGCCCTCTCCTGCGGCGCCGCCTGCTGCGCGGCATGGGCCGCGCGCCGGTCCGCTGTGCGGCTCGCGCTGTGGCTCTCGGCCGCCGGGACCGCGGTGACGGCGGCCTTTCTCGGGTCCACCGCCGGAGTCGTCAGCTGCGCCGGGGTCCTGCTGTGTTCGCTCGCCACCGCGCGGGTGCACCGCCGGGCCCTCGGTCTGACGGGGTTCGCGGCGGCCGCGGCCCTGGTGACCGGGGCGACCTGGGCCATCGCGGAGGACGCGCTGCCGGGCGGACCGGCCGCGTCCCTGAACGATCAGCTGACCGATCACCGCATCCTGCTCTGGCACGACGCCCTGCGCATGGCACGTACCGATCCCGGGCTGGGCGTCGGGCCCGGCCGCTACGGAGAGCTCAGTCCCACGGTCGCGCATTCCCTGCTGCCCGACGGCAAACCGCACTCCGCACCCCTCCAGCAGGCCGCCGAGCAGGGGCTGACCGGATTGGTCCTGCTCGCGGCGGCGTTCTGCTGGGTCCTGTACGCGCTGCTGCGCTCGTCCCGCACGACGCCGGTCGCTCTCACGGCGGGCGCGGCCCTGACGGCGGTGGCCGCGATCGCGTCGATCGGCAACGCGCTGAGCTTCATGACGGTGACCGCGGGTGCGGGACTGCTGGCCGGTTTCGCGACGGCACGGCCGCTGGCCTCCGGGGATCCGGACGACATCCCGGGCCCGGCCCGGCACTCGGGCGATCACCTGGAGGTGTGAGGGACGCCCGGGTGGGCCGTCAGCGCGCCAAGCCGGTCTTGTCCTGGCGCAGCCGGCCGCGGATGATCCGGACCGCCGCCTCGGCGTTGTCAACGGTGATCGTGAACGTATGACCGTCGCCCAGGCGCAGCACCATGGCCTCGCCCCGCCGGACGATGACGGCGGTTCCCTGCTCGGGCCGCCAGCGGTATCCCCAGCCGCCCCACTGCCGCGGGGTGACCTGGGGCGCGAAGTCGGCGCCGACGACCGTGGAGAGGGGGATGCGGCGACGCGGCACACCTATGTGACCGCAGCGCACCTCGAGACAGTCCTCGTCCACCTTCACGGCGACATGGACGAAGGCGAGCGTGCCGAAGAGGATGAGCAGTCCGGCGGCGATGCATCCGACGACGGACATGACCAGGGGTGCCGTTCCGGAGGTCCAGCCGGAGCTGACGGCCAGCTCGATGCCGAGAGCCAGACAGGCAAGACCGCCTATGGCGGGCAGCCACTGGACACGGTTCCTCGCACGCCCGGTCCAGAGCTCCGGGTGCGGGGAGGTTTCGCCGTGGGGGTGGTCCCTCATGTCTTGAGACTACTCAGGTTCCGCTGCGGGGGCACCGGTCTCTGCGCCGAGTGATGAGGACGGGAACGACGGCGGTCAGTGTGCGGGGCTGACCGCCGACAGGATGCGGCCTTCCTCGTAGGTGAGCGCCTTGGCGGGCAGCGCGCCCTCGCGACCGCTCTGGAGCACCGTGACCGTGGAGGTGGCGGGGGCGGCGGGGTCCGGGCGCTCGCCGATCCGGCGCAGTGCCTGGGAGGCGACCGCTCCGGCGGAACCGTGCAGCACGAGCGGCGGGCGGCCGGGCCGCTGCACCGCCGCGCGGATGCGTTCGGCGACGAGTTCGTAGTGGGTGCAGCCGAGGACGACGGCTGTCACGTCCTCGGGGGTGTGCGCGGCTGCCGCCGCGATCGCGGCGTCGATGGCCGCCTGGTCGGCGTACTCGACGGCGTCCGCGAGCCCGGGGCAGGCGACCTCGGTGACCGCCACTCCGCCGGCGAACTCCTCGATCAGTCCCCGCTGGTACGGACTGCCCGTGGTGGCGGGCGTGGCCCAGATCGCGACGGGTCCGCCGCCCGCGGCGGCGGGCTTGATGGCCGGGACGGTGCCGATGACGGGCACCTCCGGCTCGAGGCGGGCGCGCAGGGCGGGCAGGGCGCGTACGGAGGCGGTGTTGCAGGCGACGATCAGGGCGTCGGGCCGGTGCAGCGCGGCGGCCTCGGCGACCGCGAGGGCGAGCGCGGTGACGTCCTCGGGTGTACGGGGTCCCCAGGGCATGCTGCCGGGGTCGGAGGAGAGGACGAGATCGGCGTCGGGCCGCAGTCGACGCACCGCGGCGGCAGCAGCGAGCAGTCCGATTCCGGAGTCCATGAGCGCGATCTTCACCCGGTCACCATAGACGATCCGTTTCTACGGGCGACCGTGGTGGGGCAGACTGCGGCAGGTGAGCGCCCTCGTGTGGATCGCCGTCGGATCACTGGGCGCGTGGTTGTGGCTGCTGCTCTGCCAGGGCTTCTTCTGGCGTACGGACGTACGGCTGCCCCCCACGCGTGAGCCGTCGGACTGGCCCTTCGTCTGCGTCGTGGTGCCGGCCCGCGACGAGGCCGCCGTCCTGCCCGAGAGCCTTCCCTCGCTTCTGGCCCAGGACTATCCGGGGCGGGCCGAGATCTTCCTCGTCGACGACGGCAGTTCGGACGGAACGGCAGAGCTGGCCCGCGAACTGGCACGCCGCAACGGCGGGCTGCCGCTCACCGTCGGCTCACCGGGAGAACCGCCGGCGGGCTGGACGGGCAAGCTCTGGGCCGTACGCCATGGCATCGGCCTGGCCCGCGCGCGGGGACCCGAATATCTGCTGCTGACCGACGCGGACATCGCGCACGCCCCGGACAGTCTGCGGCTCCTGGTGGCCGCGGCCCGCACGGGTGGCTTCGACCTGGTCTCGCAGATGGCACGGCTGCGGGTGGAGAGCCTGTGGGAACGGCTCGTGGTGCCTGCCTTCGTCTACTTCTTCGCACAGCTCTATCCCTTCCGCCGGATCGCCGTGAAGGGCTCGCGGACCGCGGCCGCGGCGGGTGGGTGCGTCCTGCTGCGCGCGGACACCGCCGAGCGGGCGCGGATCCCGGACGCGATCCGGCAGGCCGTCATCGACGACGTGGCGCTCGCCCGTGCCGTGAAACGCGGTGGCGGCCACATCTGGCTGGGCCTGGCCGAGCGGGTGGACAGCGTGCGGCCCTATCCACGGCTGCGCGATCTGTGGCGCATGGTCTCGCGCAGCGCCTACGCCCAGCTGCGGCACAGCCCCCTGCTGCTCTCCGGGACGGTCGCGGGGCTCGCCGTGGTGTACCTGGTGCCGCCGGTCGCGCTCGTGGCGGGCCTCGTCGCGGGGAACCCGTGGGCGGCCGCCGCCGGGGGGCTCGCGTGGCTGGTGATGACGGCGACCTACACGCCGATGCTCCGCTACTACGGGCAGTCCGTGGCGCTCGCTCCCCTGCTGCCGGTCACCGCGTTCCTCTATCTCCTGATGACGGTCGACTCCGCGGTGCAGCACTACAGGGGGCGCGGCGCGGCCTGGAAGGGCCGCACCTACGCGCGCCCCGGTACCGCCCTCGACGAGAGCTGAAGGGCGAGGGTCACTTCCTGCCGGGCGTCCAGTTCATGCCCCAGCCGTAGGCCTGGTCGACGGTGCGCTGCGGGCTCACCCCGCGCGCGGGGATGAGGTAGCGGGCCTCGCGCTGGACGACGAGGTCGGCGCCGGTGCCGGTGATGAGGGCGAGCGCGCAGACCGTGGAGGGCACCGTGCACTCGTCGAGCGAGAAGTCGATGGGCGCGCCGTTCTGCGGCTGGAGGGTGACCGTGGCATGCAGATCGGCGAAGGAACGCGCGCCTTCGTAGATGGTCACGAAGATGAGGATGCGCCGGAAGCTCTGCTTGCGGTCGAGGTTGACGGTGAGGTTCTCGCCGCCGGCTGCGGCCCCGGTGCGGTCGTCCCCGTCGAGATGTATGTACGGCGGCTGGTGCAGTGCCCCGAAGGCGTTGCCGAGCGCCTGTACGACCCCCTTGCGGCCGTCGGACAGTTCGTACAGGGCGCACAGGTCGAGGTCGAGGTCCGCGTGCATGGCGACGGCCCGGCCGCGTTTGCTGCCCCACCCCGAGAACTGCTTGCGCACCTCCCAGTTGAGGTTCACGCGCATGGCACCGCCCGTACCGCCCTGTTTGGACAGCGAGACGGAGGGCGCCTCCTTGGTCAGCGTGACCTTGGAGAGCCGGACGGGCGCGGGAGGTGCCGCGGGCGGCTGTGGGGCCGTGGGCGGCTGTGGGGCCGTGGGCGGCGGCATGGTGACGGGCGGGGCGACCGGCGGCGGCATGGTGATCGGGGGCGCCGTGGGGGGCGGGGGTGCCATGGGGAGCGGCCCCTGGACGAGGGTGGCGGGTCCCTGTGGCGCGGCGGCGGGGGGCGCCGCGTGCTGCGGCTCGTCCACCGTGATCCCGTAGTCGGTGGCCAGCCCTTCCAGGCCGCTGCTGTAGCCCTGTCCGACGGCGCGGAACTTCCAGGCGCCCTGGCGGCGGTAGAACTCGCCCAGGACGAAGGCGGTCTCCACGGTCGCGTCGGTGCTGTCGAAGCGGGCGATCTCGGTGCCGCCACGTGTGTCGAGCACCCTGATGTACAGACCGGGAACGCGCCCGAAGGGGCCGCCGTCCGCGGAGGCGGCCAGGACCACGGTCTCGACGAGGGGTTCCGCGCGCGCGAGATCGACGAACAGCGTGTCGGTCACCTGACCCCCGTCGTTCCGCTTGCCTTCGTGGCGCACGGCGCCCGAGGAGTGCGCCGGCTGGTTGTAGAAGACGAAGTCGCCGTCCGAGCGGACCTTTCCGGCCACCAGCAGAAGGGCCGACGCGTCGACATCGGGCACCCCCTGTCCTGAACGCCACCCCAATTCCACCCTGAGCGCGCCCGTCGGGACAGGAACATTAGATCCCTTAGACATTGACATGTACGCCCCCATCACGTGTCTCCGCGCCGGTGCGAGTCCCGAACGGACCGCCGGCTCCGTTCTCGCCAAACCTAATCCCCAGGTCCGCCGACACCCATGGCTCACGCAGGAAGATCCTGGTCAACCGCCGGTAACCCGTCCGAGGCTCGGCCTTTACACGATCTCAACCATCTTTGACGTCCTTTTTTGCCAAGTTCGCTCGCATTGGGGATCCCGCGTCACCGCGGACACGGAAAACAACCCTCTTATCGGTCTCCCCAACCAGCACATCGTGGGCTTAACTTATGTGCCATGACCTCCCCCCGCTCCACCTATGGCGGCGGTTACTACTCCGCCTTCCAGGACACCCCGATCTACGACTCCCTCGTCGCCGAGCGGGGTACCCCTCAGATCGCCCCGATCCGGGTCCCTTCCGCCTACGACTCGGGCAGCAACAACCTCCCGGCCCTGCCGTCCGCGTTTCCCGCGCTGCCGGCCGGCCCCTCTTCGTACGGCTACCAGCAGGCCCAGCAGCCCTCACCGTTGCAGCAGGCCCCCGCGCCGTACATCCCCCAGCAGATGGGCGCACCGCGGGGCTATCCCAGCCCGCAGCCCCAGCAGCCCCGCCCGATGGCGGCAGGCACGGGCTTCGAGGCCATGCGCCCCGCGGCTCCCCGGCCCGCCCCCGCTCCGTACCAGGACCCGTACAACGGTCAGCAGTACCGCGGGTACTGACACCCCCGACCCGGATTGTCGGTGCTTCCTGGCACCATTGCGGTCATGGGGAACGCGGTACTGCAATCGATTCACGTCCATCCGGTCAAAGCCTTCCGGAGCAAGTCGCTCCAGGAGGCCGAGGTGGAGCCCTGGGGGCTGGCCGGAGACCGACGCTGGGTCCTGATCGACGACGGGGGAAAGGTCGTCACGCAACGCGAGCAGCCGCGTCTGGCGCTGGCCGCCGCCGAGACACTCTCCGGCGGCGGCCTCCGTCTTACCGCGGACGGCCGCGAGCCCTTGACGGTTCCCGTGCCCGAACCCGTCAGCACGACAACGGTGGAGATCTTCGGCGACAAGGTGGAAGCCGTCCTCGCCGACACGGCCGCGCACGACTGGTGCAGTGCGTACGTGGGTGCCGAGGTCCGCCTCGTCCACATGGACGATCCGGCCGCCCGCCGGCCCATCGACCCGGACTTCGCGCTGCCGGGCGAGACCGTCAGCTTCGCCGACGGCTATCCGCTGCTCGTCACCACACTCGGATCACTGGACGCGCTCAACTCCTTGATCGCGCAGGGCGACCTGGCCGACGAGGGCCCGTTGCCGATGAGCCGTTTCCGGCCGAACGTCGTCGTCTCCGGCACCGAGGCCTGGGCCGAGGACCACTGGTCGCGGATCTCCATCGGCGAGGTCACCTTCCGGGTCACCAAGATGTGCGGCCGCTGCGTCGTCACCACGACCGACCAGGACACCGCGCTGCGCGGCAAGGAACCCCTGCGCACCCTCGCCCGGCACCGGCGCCTCGGCGGAAAACTGATGTTCGGCCAGAACCTGGTGCCCGAGAACCGCGGTTCGCTGCGGGTCGGCGACCCGGTCACGGTCCTCGCTCAGCCGACCCGAAGCCATTCCGCCGGAGCCCCGGCCGCCGGGAACCCTGGGGCCGGGCGGGAGCGTTGAGTGTGTGGGTGGGATGTTCATGAAGGGCCCTGGGGGAGGGTGACGTCGGCCCCTCTTCCCGGCTCCACGCGTGAACGGCTCCGCTGCTGGAAATGACGGAGGCGGAAGGGGGTGCGGGACAGTGCGCGCGATCATCGGTATCTGGCGCTGGCGGCACAATCCGCTGCGCCGTACGACAGATCTCGTCGAGGCCTGGCTGGCCCTGGCCGCGGTCCTGCTCGTCCTGTTCGCGGCGCCCCTCGCCGGAGCGGCCGTGGGGGCCTCCGTCCAGGGAACGCTTCAGAAGGCCGTGCGCGACCAGCGCAAGGACCGGCACCAAGTGACGGCCGTCGTCGTCAGAAAGCTGTCCCGGGGCCCGCTCGCGCCCGACCCCGAGACCCCGTCGGGACGGGACGCGCACAGCCGTGTCACGGCCGACTGGACCGCACCTGACGGCACCCCGCGGCGCGGCACGGCGATCGCCGACCTCAAGTCGCCGCTCCCGGGAGATCGGTTCTCGATCTGGACCGACCGGCGCGGCCGAATAACGGGCCGCCCGCTGGACAGTGCCACCGCGACCACGCACTCCGCCCTGGCCGGTTGCGGCGCGGCGGTGCTGACGGCCGGACTCCTCGAAGGCGGCAGGCAGTTGATCCTGTGGCACATGATCCGCCGACGTCACGCCCGATGGGACCGGGCCTGGGCCAAGGCCGGCCCCGACTGGGGCAAGGCAGACACCGGCAGCTGACGGCCTTCCCGCTCCGGTCAACCGGGCGCCCCCGCGCACGCTACGGTGGACCGGCCGAACTGTTCGGCACCGTCGTGAGAGGCTGTCCGGCAGGGGCCGGGATCCCGACCGACGGGGCATCAGCACGGCCTCGCAGGACCCGCGTACGACGAGGTGGGGGCACGACAGCGCCATGGCACAGGGCACGGTCCAGGTGACGCACACCGGAACCTCGCGGTGGCGGCGCCGCACGGGTGAGTACGCATCGCTGGCCGCCGCCCTGGAGGCTGCGGCCGAAGGTGATGTGCTGACCGTCGCGCCCGGCACCTACCGGGAGAACCTGGTGGTGGAGCGCGCGGTGACACTGCGCGGCCCCGAGGGCTCGCCGGGCTCCGTGCGCATCGCGCCGATCGACGGCGTGGCCCTGACGATACGTGCCTCGGCCGTGATCCAGGACCTGCACCTGGAGGGCCAGGACTCGGCCTCGCCCGCGCTGCTCGTCGAAGAGGGCACGCCGGAACTACTGGACGTGCGGATCGTCACGCGCTCCGCGGCCGGGATCGAGGTCCGCGGGGGCGCCCGGCCGACCGCGCGCCGTTGCACCGTCGACAATCCGGCGGGCGTCGGCATCGCCGTACTGGACGGCGGCGGCGGGGTGTTCGAGGAGTGCGAGGTCCTGGCGGCCGGCCAGTCGGGGGTCGTGGTCCGCGGGGGCGCACGGCCGCGCCTCGAGCGCTGCCGGGTGCACCACACATCCGGTCCGGGGCTGTCGGCGACCGGCGACAACTCCATGCTGGAGGCAGTGGGTTGCGAGGTGTACGAGGTCAAGGGCTCCGGGGTGCAGATCACCGCCCGGGCCACCGCTCACCTCACCGACTGCGATGTGCACCGGACGACCGCGGACGGCGTCACCCTCGACACCGACGCCGTGCTCACGCTCGCCGACTGCCGTATCCACGACATCCCGGAGAACGCGGTCGACCTGCGCTCGCGCTCGGTGCTCACGCTGACCCGCACGAGCGTGCGCCAGTTCGGGCGCAACGGCCTGTCGGTCTGGGACCCGGGCACCCGCGTCGACGCCAACCAGTGCGAGATCTTCGACAGCACGGGCGACTACCCCGCGGTGTGGGTGAGCGACGGCGCGACCGCCGTGCTGGACTCGTGCCGGGTGCACGACGTCCCCGACGCGCTGTTCGTCCTCGACCGGGGTTCACGCGCGGACGTCGTCGACTGCGACATCTCCCAGGTGCGCAACACCGCGGTGTCGGTGAGCGACGGCGCGACCGCGCAGCTCGACGACTGCCGCATCCGGGACGCCGCCACCGGAGCCTGGTTCCGCGACCACGGCAGTGGCGGCCATCTGTCCGGCTGCATCATCGGCGGCACCCAGACCGGCGTGATCGTCACCAAGGGCGCCGATCCGACCTTCGAGCGCTGCACGGTCGCCTCGCCCGCCGAGGCCGGGTTCTATGTGTCGGCGGACGGCCGGGGCAGCTTTCTGAACTGCCGGGTCGCGGACAGCGGGGGCTACGGCTTCCATGTGATCGACGGCTGCCGGGCGACCCTGCGCAAGTGCCGCACGGAGCGATGCGCGCGCGGGGGCTACGAGTTCGCGGACGCGGGCTCGGCCCCCGGGTCGGGTCCCGTCGTCGAGGACTGCGCGAGCGACGAGAGCGCGTCGCCGCGCACCCCGCCGCACGAGACGGCCGTCGAGACCTCGGCCTCCTCCATGAGTCTGCTGGGGACGATCCCCGGCCAGCGCAGCACCGACCGGGAGCCGCTCGTCACCGGCGCGGAGCCCGCGCAGCCGGCGCGGGTACCGCGGATCGTCCTCGGTGAACTCGACACACTGGTGGGCCTGGACAACGTCAAACGCGAGGTGCGTGCCCTCACCGACATGATCGAGGTGGGCCGCCGCCGCCAGGAGGCGGGCCTGAAGGCCGCGTCGGCCCGGCGCCATCTCGTCTTCACCGGCTCCCCCGGCACCGGCAAGACGACCGTGGCCCGGCTGTACGGCGAGATCCTGGCCTCGCTGGGCGTGCTGGAGAAGGGGCATCTCGTCGAGGTGTCCCGGGTGGACCTGGTCGGTGAGCACATCGGATCGACCGCGATCCGCACCCAGGAGGCCTTCGACCGGGCGCGCGGCGGCGTGCTGTTCATCGACGAGGCGTACGCGCTGTCGCCGGAGGACTCGGGCCGCGACTTCGGGCGCGAGGCCATCGACACGCTGGTGAAACTGATGGAGGACCACCGGGAGGCGGTGGTGGTGATCGTCGCCGGGTACACCGCCGAGATGGAGCGCTTCCTGTCGGTCAACCCCGGGGTGGCCTCCCGGTTCTCCCGCACGATCACCTTCAACGACTACCTCCCCACCGAGTTGCTGCGGATCGTGGAGCAACAGGCCGAGGAGCACGAGTACCGGCTGGGTCCGGGTGCGCCCGAGGCGGTCCTGAAGCACTTCACCTCCGTCCCGAGGGGGCCCGCCTTCGGCAACGGCCGCACGGCACGGCAGACGTTCGAGGCGATGGTGGAGCGGCACGCGGGCCGGGTCGCCAAGCTGGAGGAGCCGAACACGGACGACCTGACCCTGCTCTACGCGGAGGACCTGCCGGACCTGCCCTGAGCGACCTCGCCGGGCCGTTGGCCGGGCACATCAGGCATCAGCCGCTCCAGCAGGAGCCGGCGCTCTTCGGCGAAGACCGGGTCCGCCTGGTAGTCGGAGTGGCCGAGAACGGGCGCGGGCAGTGGCTGCCGCTCGGTGCGCCCGTAGGCGAGCGGGTCCTGCAAGGGCTCGTGGTCGACTGCGGGACCACAGTCGCCCGGCAGCCGGACGGGGCCGCCGATCGGGTCGGTGCGACGGTACAGATTGCGCCAGCTGGCCACGTCGCGGTGCAGTGAGGCCAGGGCCGCGGGCCCGAAGTGGGCCGGGAACCAGCGTCCGTACAGGCGCTCCAGCGGTGAGCCGTAGGTGAGCAGTGCGACCCTCCCGCGGACCGAGGGCTCGAGCTGCCAGGCAGCGGCGGCGGCCAGCACGCTGCCCTGGGAGTGTCCGGAGAGCACGAGCCGTCCGCCGGTCGCCCGGGTCCAGGTGGCCATGCGCCAGGTGAGGTCGGGCACCGCGCGCTCGGCGTAGCAGGGCGGCGCGAAGGGGTGGGCGGCGCGCGGCCAGAAGGTGCCGACGTCCCAGAGGATGCCGATGGTGCGGCGGGCGGCCGGGTCCTTGTAGGCGCGCCTGCCCCAGGTGACGAAGAGGATGAAGCCGAGGCCGATCAGCCAGGAGCCCAGTGCCTGGGCGGTCTCGGCGGTGCCGTGGACGAACCCGTTCGTCCCTCGTGCCGCCTCGCTCGGGGCGTCACCGGTGGCCAGGGCCCCGGCCAGGGCGCAGGCCCCGAGCAGCAGGGTCGCGGACGACAGGACGCCGACCATGAGCGGAGCCCGGTCGGTGAGAGCGGCCATCGCGCGGGTGCCCGCGATGCGGCGGGTACGGGCGGAGTCCCTGGCCTCGCCCGGGTACTCGCGTTCGACGGCACTCATCTCGCTGCGGCGCAGCCGCCAGGTGGACCTGGCGAGCCGGGCGACGAGGGCGAGCAGGACGACGAGCAGCGGCGGGATCACGGAGGCCTGCCAGGTCAGCAGGACGGGCGGTCCTGGGATCGAGTGCCGGGTGCCGTCGAGCCAGTCGGCGACCCGCTGGGACACTCCGCCGGACATCACGCCGCCGAGTGCGCAGCCGAGCATGGCGACGGCGGGCCCCGCGAAGCCGCGTATCGCGGTGCGCCGGCCGGGGGCGCCGTCCGCTGACCGGCGCGCGTCCACGGCCTCGGCGGTCGTGCGGTACAGGGCACCGGCGACCAGGCACAGGGCGATCACGAGCAGGCCCTGGACGAGGGTGAGGCCGCCGAACACGGCGTCGCCCGGCAGGCGCCCCGCCGAGTGCCAGTGGGGCCTCGACCAGCCGGCGTACAGCAGGGTGAGGGCGAGCAGGACGACCGAGCCGAGCGGCAGCCGGCGCACGAGGGACCGGTCGCGTCCGTGGTCGATCCTGTTCTCGCTGCGGCCGCGACGGCAGACCACCCACAGCACAACGGCCCCGCCCGCCAGCAGGGTTGCGCCGAGCAGGTCGCCGAGGATCTCCAGTACGGGGGGTCCGCCCGGGCCGCGGTCGTAGCGGGCGGCCGGGGAGCCCACGGCCGCGGCGACGGTGAGGAATCCCGCGGCGGTGTGCGCGGCGCGCAGCCGGGCCACCAGACGGCGCCCGTACCAGAAGCCGGGGCGGCCGAGTCCGGTGCCCTCGGTCTCCTCGTCGTGCTCGGCCGCGCGGGCGATCGGCTGCTGCGACTCGTACGCGCTCCAGGTGCGGTGCGACAGGTACCACAGGAGCGTGGTGAGCGCGGCGGGCACCAGCGCGGCCAGGGCGAGGCGGCGGCCCGGGCGGCTCCACCAGCCGGCGTCGGGCCGGTCCGGGGAGAGGAAGCCGAGCCAGGAGTGGTTGCGCACACACAGCCGGGCGCCGGCGCACTGCCAGGCGGCCAGGTCGAGGGCGACCTCGCAGGAGGCGGCGACCAGCAGGACCGTGAGCGTGAGCCCGGCGAGGCGGACGAGCAGCCCGTACAGGCGCACCGTCCGCCCGTGACCGAGCGAGGCCGGGCGCATCCAGTGCGCGAGGTTGACCACCATGAAGGGCAGGAGGAGGAGCCACAGGGCGCGGGCGCCGTTGCCGGACGTGAGGTTGCACCACACGTACGCCTCACGCACCGGTCCGCCGCCGCGGTCGCCGGGGCGTTCCTCGGCGTCGGCGTCGTCGGCCCGCCGGAAGACGGCCGCCGTCGCGTCGCCGGTGATCCGGACCGTCCGCGGATCGTTCAGCATTTCCTCCGGCGTGGTGCCGCCGACACCGTGGACCAGGAGTTCCAGGGCGGTTCCGGCAGCTTCGGGCCTTGGTAAGGGGCTGCCGGGCTCCCCGTCGACGGCATGTTCCCGTGCACGTTCCACTGTTCCGCACTTCCCCGTGTCACGCGTGTCTCAGGTGTCATGTGCAGGCACAAGGCTCTCGCAACGCGTCCCCTGTACGCACCCGAAGGCACGGAATCTCCCCGATACGTGTGAATGCGGCGGCACAGGAGGGGCGCAGCGGGCGTACGGGCAGTGGCGCGACCGAGGGTGTCCCGTGCGAGGATGGGTCGTCCTCCAGACCTCGGGCAAGGAGAATGTCCACGTGGGAGCGGGTTCGGGCGGAGTGTCGGGCAGGCAGCGGCGAAAGGACCTGAGCGGTCGTGAGTGAGAATCAGAACCTCCTCGCGGAGCAGCGCCGCGCCCTGATCCTCGACGAGGTGCGCCGCCGCGGTGGCGTCCGTGTGAACGAGCTGACGCGAAGGCTCGGTGTCTCCGACATGACGGTCCGCCGCGATCTCGACGCGCTGGCCCGTCAGGGTGTCGTCGAGAAGGTGCACGGCGGCGCGGTGCCGGTGGTCGAGGCGAGCACGCACGAACCGGGTTTCGAGGCCAAGTCGGGTCTGGAGCTGACGGCCAAGGAGGACATCGCGCGGACCGCGGCGGAGTTGGTCGCGCCGGGTTCGGCGATCGCCCTCTCCGGTGGTACGACGACGTACGCGCTGGCTCATCATCTGGTGGACGTGCCCGACCTGACCGTGGTCACCAACTCGGTACGTGTGGCTGACGTGTTCCACTCGGCGCAGCGCACCTCCGGTCAGCGTCAGGGCGCCGCGACCGTCGTCCTGACCGGCGGGGTGCGCACGCCGTCCGACTCGCTCGTCGGACCGGTGGCCGACCAGGCCATCGCGGCCCTGCACTTCGACGTCCTCTTCCTCGGTGTGCACGGCATATCGGCCGAGGCGGGGCTGTCGACGCCGAACCTCGCCGAGGCGGAGACCAACCGGCGGCTCGTGCAGTCCGCGCGGCGTGTGATCGTGATCGCGGACCACACCAAGTGGGGGACGGTGGGCCTCAGTTCGTTCGCCGCGCTGGACCAGGTCGACACGCTGGTGACCGACGGCGGGATGCCCGCCGAGGCCCGCGCGGAGATCTCGGAGCACCTTCGGCGCCTGGTCGTGGCCGGTGAGCCCGAGGACGATACAGACATCTGACGGTCCGCCAGCTAAGGTGACGCTGCCCGCGCCGCCGGTCACGCCGTCGGCGTCGCCCGTGGTGCGGGCGCGGCCGGGATTCGCTCCCGGCCGACCGGGTTCGGCTCCAACGAGGGGGTTCGCTCATGGCACGTCGACTGCGTCCGGTGGGGCCCGACTTCGTCGAGACCGCTCCGCTGCGTCTGGTGTTCGCGCGCGAGGTCGCCGCTCCCGTGGAGGCCGTCCACTCGGCGCTCGCGGAGGACGTAGCCGGCTGGAGCGAGTGGTTCTCGGCGGTGACGTCCGCGCGGCCCGCCGCCGACGGCACCGGGCGCGAGGTGCGGCTCCGCGGCGGAACGCGGTTCGAGGAGACCATACTGGTCAGCAAGGCTCCCGAGGTCTACACGTACCGGGCGGACACCACGAACGCGCCGGGGCTCCGCGCCCTGGTCGAGGAGTGGCGGCTGACGCCCGCGGGCGAGGGGACACGCGTGCAGTGGACCTTCGCCGCCGACGGAACCGCCTTGTTCCGGGCGGCACTGACCGTGGGGCGGAGCGGCCTGGGCCGCGCCTTCCGGGACGCGGTGAAGGCGCTGGACCGGCGGCTCGCGTCGACACCGGCGTGAAATCGCCGGGGCCCGACTTCAATAGGGCGTCGACCGGGCTCGGGCCGGCTCCCGTCTAGTGCCTTGTCGGGCCGGGCCCGGCATGACGGAACTCGACCGAAACAACGGAGCTCGACCGAACCCCGGTCAGCCCCCGTCGAGTGCCTTGTCGAGAGTGAGGGTCGCATCGATGAGGGCGAGATGGGTGAACGCCTGCGGGAAATTGCCGAGTTGACGGCCCGTCGGGTCGACCTCCTCCGAGTACAGGCCCAGATGGTTGGCGTACCCCATCATCTTTTCGTACACCAGTCGGGCCTGGTCCGTCCGCCCCGCCCGGACGAGGGCGTCGACGTACATGAACGTGCACAGCGAGAAGGTGCCCTCCGAGCCGCGCAGGCCGTCGGGCGACGCCTCGGGGTCGTAGCGGTAGACGAGGCTGTCGCTGACCAGTTTCCGGTCGATGGCGTCCAGGGTCGAGGCCCATATCGGGTCCTCGGGGCTGAGGAAACCGACCGTGGACATGCGCAGCAGCGAGGAGTCCAGTACGCCACTGCCGTAGTGCTGGACGAAGGCCTGCTGTTCCTCGCTCCATCCCTTGGCCATGACCTGGTCGTAGACGGCGTCCCGCTCCGTCTGCCACCGCCCGTACGCCGACGGCCAGCCCTTCGACTCGGCGAGGCGCAGGGCGCGGTCGAACGCCACCCATGACATGACCCGGCCGTAGGTGAAGTCCTGGCGCCCTCCGCGGGTCTCCCAGATCCCTTCCTCGGGCTGGTCCCAGTGGTCGGCCAGCCAGTCCAGGTTCTCCCGCATGGAGGTCCATCCCGCGTGCCCGATCTGGAATCCGTGCTGGTGCGCGAAGTGCATGCTGTCCAGCGCCTCGCCGTAGATGTCCAGTTGGAGCTGAGTCGCGGCGCCGTTGCCGATCCGTACCGGCGCGGAGCCCGCGTACCCCTCCCAGTGGTCGAGGATCTGCTCGTCCAGGTCGGCCGAGCCGTCGACCTTGTACATGACGTTGAGCGGGCCCGTGGTCCCGCTCTCGCCGGCCCGCTCCTTGACCCGGTCGCTCAGCCATGCGATGAACGCCCGGGCCTCTTCGGTGAAGCCCAGTCCCAGCAGGGCGTACACGGAGAACGAGGCGTCACGGATCCAGGTGAAGCGGTAGTCCCAGTTGCGTTCGCCGCCCAATTGCTCCGGGAGAGCCGTCGTCGGGGCGGCCACCAGGGCGCCGCTGGGTGCGAAGGTCATGAGCTTGAGCGTGATCGCGGAACGCTCCACCATCTCGCGCCAGCGCCCGGTGTAGCGGGACTGCGCCAGCCAGGAGCGCCAGAACGCCACGGTCTGGTCGAAGAGCCGCTCGTACGCGTCCAGGCGGATCTCGGCCGGTGGTCCGTCGGCGTCCATCTCCAGAACCAGCCCGCGCTGTTGACCGGCCCGCAGGGTCACCGACAGGCGCAGGTCGCCGTCCTGGCCCGTGAGAACGTCGAGGAGTGGATCGTCCTCCGGTTCGCGGATGGGGTGCATGGTGAGTTCGGTGCCGTCCTCCGCGGCGAAGACCGCTCCGTGCTCGGTGATGTGCGCCTCGTGCTTCGCACGTCCGTAGTCGAACCGCGGGGCGATCTCGACCTCGAACGTCATGGTGCCGCGCACACAGCGGATCAGACGCACCAGTCGGTGCCGGGAGGTGACTGTCGTACCGGTCACCGGCATGAAGTCGACCACCTCACCGGCGCCCGCCTCGGTCATGAACCGTGTCACCAGGATCGCTGTACCGGGCAGGTACAACTGCTTCGTCGCGTGGGTCGGATGCGCCGGCCGGACCGTGCAGTGACCGCCCTTCTCCTTGTCCAGCAGCGCCCCGAAGACACTGGGCGAGTCGAACCGTGGGGAGCAGAACCAGTCGACCATGCCCTCGGTGGTCACCAGCGCCGCGGTCTGCAGATCGCCGATGAGACCGTGATTCTCGATGAGTGGGTAGCCGTTCATCGGAGCGCGCCTTTCGGTTGTCAAAGCAGGTGTGCCAAGGAGGCTGTGTCACATGAGGTGTTCGTCGTCGGTGCTCTTGCGGTTCCGGTTGGCCATTTCCTCCCAGAAGGCGTGCAACTCCCTGACGGGGACGCTGACCCATGGCGCGGTGTGCCGGCTGACGGCCGGCAGGTGCCAGCGGAAGCGGCTGTGCAGGAGCGCCTGTTGCTGCCGGCAGAACAGCTCCGCCATTTCCGCCTGCGCGTTTCCGGCCTTGGGGGGATAGGGGCACAGGCGGAACTCGCACGGGGACGTGCAGGTGGTGCGGGATTCGCCCTTGTCGGCCCGGCCGATACTGCGTTCGGGGTGGAGCAGGCTGCGGTCGTGGGTGAGGCAGTGCGGGAGGCCGGGTTTGTTCGAGAGCTTCAGACGTTCCTCGATGTCGTCCGGGCTGCCGTCGCCCTGGGTGAGGTTGAGCAGGACCATGATGTCCGCGAGAAGGCGTTGCGCTCGAGGATGCAGGCTGCTCCAGCCGACGGACGGGGAGATCCACAGGTTGTGCTTGCGGTAGCGGTCCGGATCGGCAGGCGTGGAACCGACGCTGTCGCTGATCTCGTTCTCGTCGATCCAGAGGAACCGCTCGGGGTGGCCCGTCTCCAGGGCCAGGGTCACCAGATCACCGGCTTCCGCGATGAACGGGTGGAGGACCTTTTCGCCGTGCCGTTGGTACGCGGCGCCGATGTGGGCCGGGGTCTTCTCGTGTGCGCTTCCGGCCATCGCCAGCCATCGGGTCACCGACTTTATGGGCTCCATGGGGCCACTGGATGCCGCGTCGTCGTCCTTCGTGAGACTGGTGGACGGTGACGCGGAACCGCTCCGCCGGTTCGCCGCGCCGGACCCGGAGGTGCGTCCGAAGGTGTCGGGAAGCTCCCACAGGCACAGCGCCTGAAGCAGACTCAGTTGCGCGTACCAGTAGCGACTGCAGGTGAGCATCCTCTCCGCCTGCTTCACCAGGTAGGCCCGGGTCTCCTCGTAGGCCTCCGGATGCCGTCTCCTGCGGTTCGCCGCGTTCTTGAAGCCCTGGGCCAGGGCGTTCTCCAAAGAGAGCGGCATGAGCGGACTCTGTTCCCCGGTCTGGTCGGTCAGGTTGCGCAACCAGATGCTCAGCCGTTCCTTGGCCTCGTCACGGTACTTCTCGGAGACGGACCCGACGACCATGGGAACGAGCCAGGCCCGGAGGCTGAAGTGGCGCCACCATGTGGTCCGGCACTGCTCGTACTCCCTCACCATCCAGTCGTGCTCCCGCTGCCTCTTCTCCGCCGCCTCCGGACCGGCGGCAGGGTCCGGATCTTCCTGATTGAGCCACGATGTGTAGTCCCGGTCGAGCTTCTGCTTGGCGTCTCGGATCTTTCCCAGGTACTGGGTTATGGGATCGGAACCGATAGGGAATTCCGTGCGCAGTTCCTGGAAGGCCGCATCGCCACCGGCGGCGATCTGGTGTGCGATCGCGATCCGGACAGCGTGAGAGGGCTCGTGCGTGCCGATCTGGAAGAGGTGCTTGTAGGGAAGCGTCGGGCGCGCGGGATCCTGTCCCGAACATCCCGGGAGGGGACCACTCGCCTTGTTGCGACGGTCCCGTTCACGCAGAGCGGCTCCGAAGTTCCGTACCAGCCGGAGCTTCGCGCTCTCGATGGTCCGCTGATCGCCTCTGATGTCGAGGCCGGCCCATTGTTCATCGAGCTCGTGGGCCAGCTTGTCCTGCATCGGCACCGGATCCACGCAGTCTATGTCCAGGGCCGCGGCGTACAGGTCGAAGTACTTCGCGTCATGCCGGGCCGCGGCGGCGTTGCTGAGCAGCTCGGCCAGTTTCGGCGATGTCGCGTGACGGCTCTTGGCGCGGGGGACGCGCTGTGCGGCGGCCGACCGGGAGGTGAGAGGAGCTGCCCGGTGACGTGAGAGCAGTACCAGAGCGATGAGCAGTTCTCGCGACGGGCCCGGGCTGTGCAGCGCCGGTTCGACGACAGCTGCGATCCTGTCGTCCGGCATTTCCTTCAGCAGGCGATAACCCATGTACGCCTGGAGGATGCTGTGCGGGAAACGAACCTTGTTCTTGCGGCCGTACACCAGACCCAGGAGTTGTCCGTTGGCGGTGTGCCTCGCCAGCTCGGTCCGGCATTCGTTGGGGTAGTCCAACGTGTTGAGCCAGTGTGCCGAGCCGCCGATCTTTCGGCACATCACACCCCAGATCGCGTCGCGCTGCGCCGCGGAAATGGAAAGGCGGGTTCCGTACTGCTGGGCAGCCTCCGGCGATTCCTGGTGATTTTCCTGAGATCGCGCGCGGCGCCGAAGGTCGTTCGCGTGTGCGCTGACGAAATCGTCGAACGTCACCTCGATACTGTCCTGCAGAAGTCCCAAACAGGCCATGGCCGACACGACCCACATGGTCTCCCGGCGTTCCTCGCGCCCCATCACCAGATCATCGAATATGCGACCGTCTTCAATGGCCTGACGATAGGTGTTGAGGAATCCGAGCCTGAGAGTGGAGCAGTCGTTGCTCCGGGTGTCCAGGCGGTCCTTTTCGCCGCGGAGGGTGAGGTGGTCGAGCAGCCCGCACTGCTGCAACAGGCGGGCGATCCGCAGATAGATCGGCGATTCCACGACCTTCGCGGTCTCCACCACCCAGTCGAGGCGGCGCTCGTCCAGCTCGCCCGGTTCCCGCACCAGATACTCCAGGGCCGCTTCCTCGCTCAGCGGTTCCATGTCGGCGATCGCCGCGCGAGTGCCCTCCAGCGGTGTGTGCGGACGCGAGGCGATGACCAGGGGCAGCTTCTGGCGGTCCGCTCGCTCGATCGCCCGCCGGATGATGTTGTCGCGGTCCTCCTGGTACTTCTCGTCGAGAAGGGCCTCTTCCAGGCCGTCGGCGATCACGACCACTCTGCCGTCGAGCCGGAGCTGCCGCCAGGTCTTGTCGATGTTGCTGCCGGCGAGCACTCCCTGGTCCGCCTCCTCCGCGAAGCGGCGCCGTGCCATTTCCTCGAAGTCGAGCTCTCCGTCGCCTTTCATGTCGCGCAGACTGATGGGTACGGGAACGGCGGACTGCTGCGCGAGCATCCGAGTGAGTTCCACCAGAACGGCCGTTTTGCCGACGCCCACACCGCCGACGAGCAGATAGGGCTTTCGGGTCTTACGGTTACGGAGTGTCTGGGCAATCACCTGGGACAGTTCACGGCGCCCGACGATGCGGTTGCCGAAGGTTCCGGCCGTGGAGACCAGCTCGTGCGGACGCGTACGCGCCTTTTCGATGAGCGGTTTCTTGGTCTTGTGATACCAGTAGAGAAGGAAGAATGTCAGTATCAAGGACCCTGTCAGAACCGGACCCACGATATGGGAGACAGCGTCGAGCCACAGGGAATCGAGGACTTTATGGAGCTGCGATTCCTTGTCCTTGCTTTCCACCACCTGGTCATTCACGCGGAAATCGTAAATGAGCAGCCCCACCCAAATCAGCAGCACAGCCGTACCGACGAAAGCGTATACACGCAGAAGCGGGCCCAGAGAGAACCACCCCGGCCGCCAACTACGTGCCGCGGCGATGCTCTTGTGAGCCTCCCGCTTCGTCCTGAACGTACGCCATTCCTTGCGGGTCGCCCCTGAGAGCCGGGACCACCACCGCCTCGGGTACAGCGTGAACCAGGGGGCGTTGTGCGGCCTTTCCTTGCCGTCCGGACGACGGATCACCTTCGTGGGCATGAGGACGTTCCCTCCGCGCTGCACATCATTGACGGGACGTCATACGAGCGCCGGGTGTGGACACATACGGAAACAGGTCAGCTCTACGCGTGGCACCGCGCATCACCTGCGCGTCCTCCGCCCCACACCGCCGCAACGCAACATCGCCGCCCCACGCCGAGGTCTTCTGCCTGGCGCATATTCCGCTGGCACGCATGCCTTCATTTCCATGAAAGCACTGGTGGGGAAGATCGCAACACGACCGCCGGTAGGCCGCGGGATACGGCCCGCGCAGCCGGGGAACAGGCGGGGACCGTCTCCGGACAGGGGCGCGACCGGCATACGAGCCGGCAGCGCCCGGCTCGTGCCGTGCTCCAGCGCGAGGAGGTCTTTCCCCAGGGCAGGACACGCAGTTGGGCGGCGAGAGCCCGCTGCACAACTTTGATCGTTTGCCGGGTGGCGGGCGGGGCGGACTGCCACCAGACGGGCAGGGCAGGCGTGTTGGTCGTACCGGACGCACAGGCCGCCCACGTTGACCCACCGCGGCATTCAGGAAATTGTGCGCAGAAAAGGTTTCCTGAGGCTCCTTCAGGTTCTCTCACCCGGAGCGCGGCGTGCCGCAGGCGCCTGCGGCACATTCAGCGATCTTGAGGGTTCGCGCGTATCGTTGCTGACGCGACAGTGGCTTGTGCGCCGCGTCAGCAGCAGTAGCGACACCAACGCGCAGCTTGACCATAGAAGTTGCCATGAACAATCTGCGCTCTCTTGCGCCGTTCATCGGCTCGCTCGCGCAGAGTCCCCACACCTACCCGTGGCGGCAGCTTGTGGCCGCACTCGGCGTCCGCAGCGGTCCTCGGTCGCCGGGCGACGATTCCCATGTGTCCGCCACGCACGTTTGGGCCGAGGCCGTGTGACCGCGGCCGACCGACTCGAACCCAGGCCGCCACGCCGGTCCCGGCTGTGCCTGGCAGTGGAGGAGTGACTGTCCCATGTACGCGAAGTTTCCCAAGGGGGCGGCGCACCGCACCGACCCCGGGGCGGCGGCCGAGGTTCTCTACGACGCCGTCATCGTCGGCGGCGGGATCTCCGGCGCTCTCGTCGCCCTGCGGCTGAGCCAAGCCGGCAGGAAGGTGCTGCTGCTCGAAGCGGGCCCGGCCGAAGACCTCACCCTCAGGGGCTACGAGCGCTATCTCGACCGGTTCTACTCAGCCGTCAGCAAGGACAACCAGGCTCCCTACCCGGCCGTCGCGAATGCCCCGATGCCCCGCAGCACCGACGCACGGCGCATCACCCCGGGTGCCGCCGACGCCTCGTCCTACCTCGTCCAGAGCGGGCCCTTCGCCACCGACACCACCTACACGCGGGTCCTCGGCGGCACCACCATGCACTGGGAAGGCAAGGCGTTGCGGATGCTGCCCGAGGACTTCCGGATGCGGACGCTCTACGGCGAAGGGGCCGACTGGCCGCTCACCTACGAGGACCTTGCCCCGTACTACAGCGAGGCCGAACGCGAGATCGGCGTCTCCGCCGACGTGGAGGACCAGGCCTACCTCGGGATCAACTTCGACGAGGACTACGTCTTCCCCATGAAAGGACTGCCCCTGTCCTACCTGGACCGGACGGTCGCAAAAGATGTCGACGGGATGCCGGTCGAACTCGACGGGGAGCGGCGGGAGCTGCGCGTCCGGCCGTTCCCGCAGGGCCGGAACGGGATACCGAACCCGGCCTACGACGGCGGGAAGGGCTATGTGCCGCGAGGCGCGGTGAGCGCGTACCAGGTCGAGGTCGGCGAGCGGTGTCAGGGCAACAACAACTGCGTGCCCATCTGCCCGGTGCAGGCCAAGTACAACGCCGGCAAGACCCTGGCTCTGGCCCTCCAGAGCGGCCGGGTCGACCTGGTGGCGCAGGCGGTGGCCCACAGGGTGCACGTCGACGAGCGCACGAACCGGGTGACCGAGATCGAGTACCGCCGCTACGACCGGCCCGACAGCCCCGGCTACACCACGATGAGAGCCCGCGGCCGGTTGTTCGTCCTGGCCGCCAACGCGGTGGAGAACCCCCGGCTGATGCTGGCCTCCGGCCTGCGCGGTTCGAGCGGCCTGATGGGGCGGAACTTCATGGACCACGCCTACCTGCTCGCGTGGGCGCTGCTGCCGCAGGTGGCCGGCACCTTCCGCGGCACGATCTGCACGGGCGGCATCGCCGACCTGCGCGGGGGCCGCTTCCGCAGCCGTCAGGCGGCGTTCACCGTCGACATCCACAACGACGGCTGGGGCTGGGCCCGGGGTGCGCCGATGACCGACCTGATCGGCCTGGTGGACTCCGGCGGCCGCTACGGCGAGTCCCTCCGCCAGGGCTTGGTGGACCGGGTGTCCCGTCAGCTACAGCTCGCGTTCATGGTCGAGGTCCCCGCCGACCCCGGCAACCGGGTCACCGTGAGCCCGGACTTCACGGACAAGCTGGGCAACATGCGGCCCGTTCTCACGTACAACATCCCCGAGTACACGATGCGGGGCGTGGCGTACGCCCGGCAGTTGTCGAGACGGATCTTCGCCCGTCTGGGGGCCGAGGACCATACCGCCTACAACCCGAACTTCTGGGGCTACGCCGTCCACGACGGCGAGGGATACGAGATCCGCGGGGGCAACCATCTCGCCGGCACCCACGTGATGGGCCGCGAGCCGGCGACCTCGGTGGTCGACGCGGATCAGCGGTGCTGGGATCACGAGAACCTGTACATGGTCGGCGGAGGAAGCATGCCCACCGTGGGCACCTCGAACGTGACGCTCACCCTGGCCGCCCTGTGCCTGCGCAGCGTCCGGGCCATGCTGGCCCAGCTCGACTCCGAGACCGCACCGATCACCGTCACCTCCGACCAGCGCCGAGCGGCGCCGACCTCAGGGGAGGCGGCCTCATGATCGCGTCGACCATCGAGAACCGTGACGACCTGCTCGCCTACCTGAACGCGGCGATGGCGCTCGAGCACGCCACCATCCCGCCGTACCTGACCGCGTACTACTCCATTCACTCCAGCACCAACTCCGACGCCGCCCACATCATCCGGGTGACCGCGGTGGAGGAGATGCTGCATCTGACCCTCGCCGCCAACGTGCTGAACGCCATCGGCGGGACGCCCGACCTGACCCGCCCCGGCTTCGTGCCGTCCTATCCGGCCCGCCTGCCGGACGGGGAGGACGACTTCACCGTCGACCTGCGGCCCTTCTCCCCCGAGGCGGTGGAGACGTTCTGCAAGATCGAGCGGCCGGGCAAGGCCCCCAGTGCCGACTCGCGGCTGGTGAAGTCACCGGACCGCAAGACCCACTTCCTGGTCTCCAGCCCCACGGCGGAGCAGATGCGCTTCTACAGCATCGGCGAGTTCTACGAGGAGATCATCGAAGGGCTCGAAAAGGTGGCGGCCAACGATCCCTCGCTCTTCCGCGGGGATCCGGCCCGTCAGGTGGGGCCCGAGTACTTCTACTCCGGCGGCGGTGAGGTGGTCGTCGTCTCCGACCTGGAATCGGCGCAGCGGGCGCTCCGCTTCATCGCCGGCCAGGGCGAGGGCCTCGACTCCGGCATCTACGACTCGGAAGGGGAGCTTGCCCACTACTACCGGTTCCGGCAGCTCCAGCTCGGGCGCTACTACCAGGTGGGCGACCATCCCGGCGCGCCTTCGGGGCCCCCGCTGAGCATCACCTGGGAGGACGTGTACAAGGTGAAGACGAGTGTCCGGCTGGCCGACTATCCGGCGGGATCGGAACTCGCCCGTGTCGCCCGGGACTTCAACGCCGACTACGGGGCGTTCCTCGCCCTGCTCACGAAGGCGTTCAACGGACAGCCGGAAGTCCTGCAGGAGAGCGTCTGCGAGATGTTTCGCCTGCGCGACGGCTTCAACCGGCTGGTGTGCACCCCCCTGCCGGGCGGTGGCGGCCTGCACGCCGGTCCCACCTTCGAGATTCCGGCAGCGGTCGGGTCCGATCCGCAGGCCTCACCCGGTGCCGACGAGAGCACCCGGACGGTTACGCGATGACCGCCCCGTCGTTCGAGAAGTTCCTCTTCCTGTCGGTCGACCTCACCGCCTTCGAGGAGACCGATCTGCTCGGCACCGGCATGGCCCACCAGTATCTGGCGAAAGTCCGGGCCGCCTGCGGCGACGAGATCGTCACCGCCCTCCTGGAGGCCCACAGGGCGGCCCGGGCCGACGCGGCCGGCGAGGCCGGAAGCCACACCCGAGCCCCGCTCGACCGGGATCTGTTCGACCGGGCCCTGCGCCACCGGATCTTCGGCGACGACCGGCTCGGCCCCGTGGCCCGCAACGTGATCAAGCTCTGGTACGCCGGAATGTGGTACGCGCTGCCTGCCGAGTGGACCGACCGCTACGGGGCCCGCACAGCGGCCGAAACCTCCACGGTCACCGCCGCCGCCTACCAGGAGGGCCTCCTGTGGCGGGCCATCGGGGCCAATCCCCCAGGTGCCAAAGCCCCCGGATACGGCTCCTGGGCTCAGCCGCCCCGCATCGCGGACCGCTATCTGAAAGGGGCGACGAGATGACGGACACACTCGAACGTCTCAGCCCGGACAAAGTGAAGCTCGGCGTCTGCTGCACCCTGTGGTGGAACGACGACTTCCCCGCCATCGACGCCGGCATCTCGTTCGGCCAGGCCGTGAGCGACATGGCGCTCGCCGGCTTCCAGGGCTGCAGCATCGGGCACAAGTACCCCTCGGACGCCGCCGAGCTCAAGGCCGCACTCGATCTCCGCGGCCTGAGTGTGTCCGAGCCCTGGACGAGCACCTACTTCACGATCGGCAGGATGCGGGAGAAGACGGTCGCCGCTTTCGAGGAGACGCTGACCCATATCAAGACCCTGGGCGGGACCGAACTGGTCGTGGCCGAGTTCGGCGCCTCGTCGCATCTGCTGCCCGTGGACGTGTTCGCCAACCGCCCGGTCTTCACCGACTCCCAGTGGGACGCCTTGAGTTCGGGCCTGAACGAGCTCGGCGGGATCGCCGCCTCGGCCGGACTGAAGCTCAGCTATCACCACCACATGGGCACGGGCGTCATGACGCGGGCCGACATCGACCGGCTGATGGCCTCGACCGATCCCGAGCTGGTCCACCTGCTTCTCGACACCGGCCACATGGCCTTCGCCGGTGACGATCCGCTGGATCTGGCCCGGGACCACGCCGACCGCATCGGTCACGTCCACCTCAAGAGCATCCGGCCCGAGGTCGTGAGCCGGGTGCGGGAAGAGGGCTTGTCCTTCCAGGAGGCCATCCAGCTCGGCGTCTTCACCGTGCCCGGCGACGGCGGGATCGACTTCCGGCCCATCCTCGAAGCGCTGGCCGCCGCCCACTACCAGGGGTGGCTGGTCGTGGAAGCGGAACAGGATCCGAACAAGGCCGTACCGCTCGAGTACGCCAAGAAGGCCCGTGCCTACCTCGCCGACATCCTGGGCTGGTGACCATGAACGCGAACATCGGACGAGACGTCTTCTTCAGCTTCTTCATGTTCACGGCTGATCTGCGACCACAGGACGCGCGGTACAGCCGCGTACTGATCGATCACCTGAAGGTCCTGACCGAAATGGGCTATGACGGCTTCGATGTGCACATCGCCGCTCAGCCCGAGAGCGTCGATCACAAGCTCGAGGTCGACCGTTACGCCGGCCTCAAGAAGACATTCGAACGGGCGGGGCTGGGGGACGTGAAGTTCACCACCAACGTCGGGACCACACGCACCTTCGACCCGACATCGCCCTACGAGGAGCAGCGCGCGCAGGCCCTGTCCTACCTCAAGTCACGCGTCGACATCACACGCGTCCTGGGCGGCGATTCCATCATGTCCGGGCCGTTCATCTATCCCTACGGGGTCTTTCCCGTCACGGACACCGATGAGCCGATCTGGAGCGACGCCCTGCAGGACTGGATGAAGCCGCGCTACGACGCGGCGCGTTCCGTCTTCGAAGAACTGCTGGAGTACGCCGCGGCGCGCGAGGTGAAGCTCGCCGTCGAGCCCGTCAAGAGCTGGGAGACGCCGCCGCCCAACATGGTCTCGGAGGTACTGGACTTCCTCGAGCGTCTGGAGCACCCGCAGGGCGGCGTGACGATCGACACGGCGCAGGTCGTGATGGAAAGCCAGGGTCCGTCGGTCCTCAGGGAGAACGTCGGGCGGGCGACACGGCAGGACCGGCTCTACTACGTCCACATCTCCGCACCCGACCGGGGGGCGGTGAAGGACAGCTGGATTCCGTGGGACGTCCTCTCGCGCGAGATCGAGCCGGTGTACCGCGGGCCGTACCTGATCGAAGTGTTCAACGCGATCCCGCCGTTCGACGGTTCCATGCGCATGGCGCGCCGGCGTTTCTGGCGACCGGGCGAGGACGAGCCGGTGCCCGGCAGCGACAGCGCCTACGACGTGGCCGAGGCCGCGTTGGAGGAGCTGCGAGAGAAGACCGCCTGATCCCGGAAAGGGGACTCCCGTGCTGGCTCAAGTGTCGGATCCCATCACCATGGTTGTGAAGCAGACGGGCGACGTCCGTATTCACACGTTCGTCGCGTCCTTCGCGGGCAGCAACATCGCGAACGCCACGCATGTCATCGAAACCAGGAACCAGCTCGTTCTCGTCGACTCGCAGTTTCTCGCCCCCTACGCGAGAGCCTTCAGGGACTACGCGGACAGCCTGGGCAAGCCGATCGAAAGGCTGTACCTCTCCCACCGTCACCCCGACCACTGGTTCGGTCTCGGGACCGCGTTCAGCGACATCACGGTCCACGCACTGTCCGAGACCATGACGTTCATCCACGATCATGGTGAGGACTCGAGAAGCGACCACTGGAAACTCGGTGACCTCGCCCCGGAGCGCGTCGTCGTTCCGGAACGGGTCGCCAGCGCCGGCGAGGACAAGATCGACGGGGTCAGGTACGTCTTCGACCGGGTGACGGACACCGAGATCGACTACCACCTCACCATCAGGCTCCCTGATCTGGGCGTGTACTTCACTCAGGATCTGCTCTACAGCGGCACCCATCTGTACCTGACGAAACACATGGACCACTGGGTCCGGGTGCTGCGCGACATGCTGGTGTCGGACTACGAGCTGTTCCTGCCGGGCCACGGTCTGCCGGCCGACAAGAACGAAGTCGCGCGCAACATCGAGTACCTTTCCGCCGCTCGGCAGGCGATCGGTGACGGGCTGACAGCCGACGCCTTCAAGAGCTTCATGCTGAAGCGGTATCCGGAGCGCAAGTGCCCGGGGATCTTCGACATCTACATGCCCCGACTGTTCGGCGACGCGAGCGACTACTGACCACGGAGGTGCCTCAACCATGAACGAGAGTTGCACTGTAGGGCGGTACCTGGTGGACCGGCTCCGCCAACTGGGGCTGGAGCACCTGTTCGCCATCGCGGGGGACTACTCGATCGAATGGCTGAACCGGTACGTCGCGCCGAGCGGCACGAAGATCATCGAGGAAGTCAACGAGGTGAACGCCGGTTACGCGGCGGACGGATACGCGAGACTGAGGGGAATCGGCGCACTCTGTGTCACCTACTCCGCGGGCGCGCTGTGCGCCGTGAACGCGGTCGCCGGCGCCTATGTCGAGAGGGTGCCACTCGTGCTGATCAACGGCACACCGAGCGTCAAGAAGACCATCACCTTCGAGCAGACCGGCTTCAGCGCGCATCACTTCATCAGCGGACGGGAAACGGATCTCCAGTCGTTCGAGCACCTGACGGTGGCGGCCATCCGGATCGACAATCCGGACCTCGCGCCGACGCTGATCGACTACGCACTGACCCGGTGCATCAGCGAACGGCGGCCGATCTACATCGAACTGCTCCAGGACATGGTCGACTTGGAGTGCCGGCCGCCGGAGGGCGTTCTGAAGCCGGTCAGGGTCCTCTCGGACGAGACCAGCCTGGAACAGTCGGTCGCTCAGATCTGCGCGAAGCTCGAAAGCGCCGAGAGTCCTCTCATCTGGCTCGGTGTGGAGATCGACCGTCTCGGCCTTCAGGACAAGGCCATGCGTCTGATCCAGCAACTGAACGTCCCGTTCGTCACGGAACTCCTCAGCAAGGCCGTCCTGTCCGAGGACGACGCCCTGTTCGCCGGCGTCCTGGACGGCCAGGCGTCGTCGAAGGTCGTGACGGATCTGGCCGCCACGTCCGACTTCGTACTGGCGCTCGGCGTATGGCTGACGGACATCAACTCGTTGGGCTGGGACCCGGACTACGACAAGACCGCGTTCGCGTCGTTCGACGCGGTCAAGTTCGGAACCTATTTCGGCGGACAGGTCGCGTTGGAGCACCTGATCGACGGCATCCTGACGGAGAAGATCGCGCCCAAGGAGCGGAAACTGCCGGAAATCCCGGCGCGCAGCACGCCGACCATGGAGAAGGCCGATGTCATCACGTACCAGGGTTTCTACGACTGCATCCAGCAGTACGTCGACAGGAACACCATCGTCGGTGCCGACGCGAGCATGAACTACTTCGGAAGCCTGCTGCTCGATGTGCCCAGTCCCGGCGGGTTCGTCGTCCAGTCGTCCTACTCGTCGATCGGCTACAGTGCGCCGGCCGCGACGGGTATCTGCCTGGCGAAGCGTCCCGACCAGAGGGTCCTGGTCTTCTCGGGTGACGGCGGCTTCCAGATGACGGCCCAATGCCTCTCGACCCAGACCCGGTTGGGGCTCGATCCGATCGTCTTCGTCATCGACAACGGCGTCTACGCCGTGGAGCAGTGGCTCGCCGACGCGGCGGTGTTCCACTCCGACGAACCGTTCTACAAGCCCTGCGAGCTGCACCGGTGGAACTACAGCACGCTGGCGGAGGTCTTCGGCTGCCGGGGATGGGAAGTCGGCACGTACGGCGAACTGGAGGATGCCGTGACGGGTGCGCTGGAGTACTCGAGCGGTCCGTCCATCATTCAGGTACGCGTGCCTGAGAAGACGATCCCGGACAACGCGAACTGGAAAGCCCAATAGCAGGACTCCTCGCGCGGACGGCGAGGCGTGACGGGGACGTGTGATGCGGTGGTGGCGGCATGGCATTTGGCTGGGTGCGGTCGCGCTCACAGGGACCGTGCTCTGCGTGGCGTTCTCCAACGGAGATCTCGGCAAGACCTCGGTCCTGACCGCCGTTCTCGGATTCGGGTTCTCCCTCTTCGGACTCTCGGTCAATATGTGGAAGAGCGCTCCGCAGGGCGAGGAAGCGAACGAAGGCTCGGCTCCCTCCCGGGAGCGATTGGAGCAGTGGGCCGAGCGGCTGTCAGGGGCGGTGGAAGAACAGTGGCGGGCGGAGTGGCGGCTGCGCCGGCTCCAGGACCCCTACCCCCTGGAGGTACGCTGGTCGCCCGCCGAAGCGTGGCTGGTCGACGCTCCGAGCGAGGTCGGTCCCGTCGTGACGGGAGGTGACCGGCTCGAGGACATCTCCAGCGTCCTGGAAGCCGTCCCGTCCCGGCGGCTGGTGGTGCTCGGTGAACCGGGAAGCGGCAAGACCATGCTGGCCGTGGGGTTCATCCTGGACCGGCTCGCCCGATGGCAGCCCGGCGATCGCGTCCCGGTGCTTTTTCCCCTGTCGAGCTGGCAGCCCGAGCAGAAGAGCCTGCGGGACTGGATGGCCGCCCATCTGTCCGCAACCCATCCGGGGGCCTCCTGGGCCGACAAGCTGCTGCGAGCCGGGCTGGTGCTGCCTGTTTTCGACGGGTTGGACGAGATGCCGCAGGCATCGTGGGCAACGGCTCTGCGGCGGCTCAACACGGAACTCGACTCGGGTGAGCCGGTTTTGGTGACGTGCCGTACAGAGGCGTACGCGAAGGCGGTGGAGACGAGCGATGTGTTCACCGCCGCGGCGGTCATCGAACTGCGGCCTCTGACGTTCGAGACCGTGGGCTCCTATCTGGCGCGCACCGGCCGACCCGTACGCGGAGAGGGCGGAGAGCGCGCCACGCGCTGGGATCCGGTTCTCGCGGAGTTTCGCCGGCATCCGGACGATCCCGTCGCCCGTACGGTTCGCTCCGCCCTCAGCACACCGCTGATGGTGGCCATGGCGCGGGCCGCCTACGGCGACACCGGCCGGGACCCCGCCGAACTGCTCGACGGCCGGTTCGCCGATCCGGACGTCCTGGAACGGCATCTGCTGGACAGCTTCGTCCCGGCCGCGTTCGCGGACAGCCCACGCGCCGAGGAGGCCCGCGCCTGGCTGGGTGAACTCGCCGCTCAGCTACAGCGGCAGACCACCCGGCAGCTCGCATGGTGGCGGCTGCGCCGCGCGCTGCCGTGGCCGCTGCGCACGCTGGGCCCGATCCTGCTCCTGGGATGCGTGGCGCTCGTGCTCGGCGTGGCCTGGATCCCCGCCGCGGGACTCAAGGCACCCGCGATGATGTGCGGGTTCATTCTCGGAGTGGGGCTGGGCTACACCGTGCTCGGGGCACGGATCTCGACCCGTCGACGGACGGCGGAATGGGCGGCGCGGGTGGTCGTCACAGCCGTGCTGGCGGGGGTTCTGGTCGGGTCGGTCGCCAGCACCAGCCTGGACTGCACCACCTCCCTGCCCAACGCGAACGTCGGCCCGACGTGGCTCGGGGCGGCCGCGTTCGCCATGGTGTTCGGACTCACCACGGCCAACGCGCTGGGGGTACTGGGGATCATCGGGGAGCCGCTTCCCTCCTATGCGGCTTTCGGTGGGCGGGGGTCGGTCAGAGCCGTTGTGGTCGTGTTCATGTCCGCGGTGATCGGCTTCTCCCTCCCGCAACTGTTCCTCGTTCCGCAGTGGGTGCCGCCCACGACCGCGATAGCGGCCGGCGCCCTGGTGGCCATGGGACTGCGCAACTGGCAGGGCGGCACCGCCCGCGGGGCGTCGTCCCCCCGTCCACAGCGTGCTCGCGGACACTTCCGGACAGCCCTGGTTCGCGGGCTCAGAACCGGTCTCCTGACCGGTCTGGCCCTGGGCGCGGCGTTCGGTGTCACGACCGCCACCGTGGCCGGCGCCCGGGCCGCCGTGTCGGCGGACTTCCCCGCCGGCGTGGTGCACCACCTCACGGACGGCACTCGCTATGTCGTCACGGCGGACGGCTGGGTCCACGGCGTACGCCCCAACGACGACCGCTATCTGCGAACACCCGAGCCGGTCGACGGCATCGTCGAGGTGCACGCCGACGGCACGACGTACGCGTCCCCCGCCGAGACAGCGCGCCAAGGCTGCTCGGGTTCCGTGCGCTGCACCCCCTTCCACGGTCGCATCGAGCTGGAGCTGCGCGCTTCCCGGACCAACCCGCAGGTCAAACTGCCGAGCGGGGCGTACGTGGAGGACTCCGCGTTCCAGACCGAGGTACCCAGCCGTTCGTACGACTGGCTGTTCGCGGCGCCACCGAGCGTGCTCTTCGGCAGCTATCTGAGTCTGGGTCTGACCGCCGGCCTGGGCCTCGGTCTGGTCAGCGGACTGGCGGCCGGCTTTCACGCGTGGATGGTCGCGCCGATCGACACCGCACGAGCCGCCGGACCCCGGGCCACGTTGCGGTTCGACCGGGTCACCGCCATCACGCGGGGCGTCACTCTGGTGACGTTCGGCGTCGTCGCCGCGGTACTCGCGTCGGTGACCCTGGCCCGGACGTCCGGGCAATCCGATTCATTCGGCCTTGTCCTCCTGACCTGGCTGCTCGTCGGCCCCTTCTCCGTGTTCATCAGCGCTTGGGGCTGGCTCCTCGTGACCCGTCTGTGGCTGTGCGGCAACGGGCGGCTGCCGTGGCGTCTGATGGCGTTCCTGGAGGAGGCGCACCAGCGCGGAGTGCTGCGTCAGGCGGGCGCGGCCTACGAGTTCCGGCATGCCCGGCTCCAGGAACACCTGGCGTCGTCCGCGGCGCCGCCCGCGTCGGACCCTCCCTGGCCGAACGGCGGCCGGACATAGGGGTGTTCACCGCGCCCGACCCGGGTCAGGCCGGCCAGACGCCCGTCTCCAGCAGGGAGTTGAGCGCCGTCATGTACGGCGCGATGTCCAGGCCCTGTTCGGCCAGCCACTCGTCCGAGTAGTACTTGTCGAGATAGCGGTCCCCGGGGTCGCACAGCAGCGTCACCACGCTCCCCCTGCGCCCCTCGGCCACCATCTCGGCGACGATCTTCAGCGCGCTCCACAGGCCGGTGCCGGTCGAGCCGCCCGCCTTGCGGCCGATGACCCGCTCCAGGGTGCGTACGGCGGCGACGCTCGCCGCGTCCGGCACCTTCATCATGCGGTCGATGGCCCCGGGCACGAAGCTCGGCTCGACGCGCGGCCTGCCGATGCCCTCGATGCGCGAGCCGCGGTCGCAGGTGACGTCGGGATCGGCCGTGATCCACCCCTCGAAGAAACAGGAGTTGTCCGGGTCGGCGACGCAGATACGGGTGTCCGCCTGCATGTAGTGGACGTAGCGGGCGAGGGTCGCCGAGGTGCCGCCGGTACCGGCCGTGGCGACGATCCACGCGGGTTCCGGGAATCGCTCCAGGGCCAGTTGACGGAAAATGGACTCGGCGATGTTGTTGTTCCCGCGCCAGTCCGTCGCCCTTTCCGCGTACGTGAACTGATCCATGTAGTGGCCGCCGGTTTCGGCGGCGAGTGCGACGGACTCCTCGTAGATCTTTCGTGAGTCGTCCACGAAGTGGCACTGCCCGCCGTGGAATTCGATCAGCCGGCATTTCTCGGCACTCGTGGTGCGGGGCATGACCGCGATGAAAGGCACACCGACGAGCCCCGCGAAATAGGCCTCGGACACGGCCGTCGAACCGCTGGAGGCCTCGATCACCGGGCGACCGGGCCGGATCCAGCCGTTGCACAGGCCGTACAGGAAGAGCGAGCGGGCCAGGCGATGTTTGAGGCTGCCCGTGGGATGGGTCGACTCGTCCTTCAGATACAGATCGACTCCCCACTCCTCGGGGAGCGGGAAGCGGAGCAGATGCGTGTCGGCCGAGCGGTTGGCATCGGCCTGGACCTTGCGGACGGCCTCTTTGAGCCAGCTCCGGTACTGCGCGTCGCTGCGGTCGACATCGAGGGTCTCACCGGTCCGGATCGGCTGGGGAGTGCTCACGGGAAGGCTCCTAACGCGCGGCGCCGACACCGCTTCGACTGGTCGGACGCCTCGATCATAAGCACCATCCGCACGCTTCTCACCTGCATAAACACACCTTTGAGCGACCCAAAGGCACCCCTGGGGGGACGCGCGGAATCCGAATGCGGCAAGCGGCGGATGCAGGTCCAGGGGGGCGCATCCCGGCCTTTGCTCCCGTCACCGCGACCACCTCGCCATACGCACTGGTGCTCGGCGCCACCTGCGGGCAGACTGCACCGCGCGGGGCGGTCGCCCCCGACGCGGATGCACACTGGGTCACGACAGAACACAGCCGGAGCGCACAAGGGGGCGGAGCGTCATGGCGGAGCCGGAGTTCACGGCCACGGGCGTGCGGATCGGGAAGAGGCTGCGTTCGCTCACCCGGGCCGGACAGGTCCGGATCAGCGACGGCAGGCTGGAACTGCTCACCAGCTACGGCAGCGAGATCGACAGCGCGCCGGTTCAGGCGGTGCGCGCCTCGAAACCCTGGTTCGCCCACGAGGACCGGGCGTTGGCGGATGTCAACGGCACGCGGTACTCGCTCACGCTCGGCGAGCGCGATCCGGCGCCCGGCCGGCCGGGGCCCCCGTCGGCGCGCCGCTTCATCGAGGCGGTCCGCAAGGCGGCGGGACGCAGCGGCTGAGAAGTGCCGGCCGCGCCCCGCCGCACATCCTGAAACACCGCGAGTTGCGGGACCGTGCCCCCTGAGTCACTCTGATGTCACATCACTCTGGGTTTACCGGCGATAACGCTGCGAACCAGCCGCCGGCCATCGCAGCAGGCGGCCGTTCCACTCAGCCACTCTGCTGGATCCGATCTCCGCCTTCTTCCGGACCTCAATTCGGGGAGTCGCAGCCGTGATCAGCCAGCCAAGCAGACATTGCGCGGTGGAGCTCCAAGCTCTGCCGTCGCGGATCGGCCAGGTCCGCAGAATCGTCTCTGCGCAGTTGCGCTACTGGCATCTGGACCCCTTGATAGACCGGGCCGCGCTCGGCGTGACCGAGCTGCTGTCCAATGTGCACCGGCATGCCCAGCCGGACAAAGTCTGCACCGTGGAGATCGAGCTGCTGCTCGACCGGCTCACGGTCTCGGTGCACGACCACGACCCCCGGCTTCCCGTGGTGCGCGAAGCCGGACCCGGTTCCACCTGCGGACGCGGCCTCGCCATGGTCGCGGCGGTGAGCGAGAGCTGGGGTGTGCGGCCCGACGGCGAGTCGGGCAAGTCGGTGTGGTTCACGCTTCCGGCGTCCACCCCCGTGGTGGCGGCTTCGCTGCGTCCGCCGTACGAGACCGCAGGCGAGGTCACGCTCCGGCAGACCGTCGACGTCCTCAGGCCGGAACACGCTCCCGCCCGGTCGGCCGTTGCCGGCTGACCGGGCGGTGACCTCCCTCCCGTACGCCGCTGACTCATGGGCGTCGTACGGAACCGGGCGGTGACCCCACTCTCGTACGCCGCTCACGCACGGGCGTCGTACGGCTCCGGGTTGCTCACTCCGTGGCGATGGCCCGCAGCACGTCGAGGCGTGCCGCCCGCCGGGCCGGACGCAGTCCCGCGAGCGCCCCGGCGGCGAGTCCCACCAGCGCCACCACCGCGAGACGCAACGGCGGGACCGCGAAGGCGAAGGCGCTGTCCGACGCCCCGTCGGAGGCCTCTACCAGCACCCAGCCGAGGAAGGCACCGAGGGCGAGTCCGCCCGCCGTGCCGAACGCGGCGACGAGCACCGACTCCCAGCGGACCATGGCGCGCAGCTGCGCCCGGCTCTGTCCGACGGCCCGCAGCAGGCCGAGTTCGCGTGTGCGTTCGTGGATCGCGAGCGTGAGGGTGTTGGCGATGCCGAGCAGGGCGATGAACACCGCGAGGGCGAGCAGCGCGTAGACCAGGGTCAGCATCATGTCGATGCCGGCCGCCGAGGACCGCGCGTACTCCTCCCGGGTCTGCACCTCGGGACTGCCGTACCGCTCTGCGACCTTCCGCACCGCGGACTTGCCCTGGGCCGTGCTCACACCGTCCTTGAAGGAGACGGCGACGAGCGTGTCGGCGTCCTGGGTGCGGTGCGGGGCCCAGGACGCGCGGGTGATGACGTAGTCGCCCGCGAGTTCCGAACGGCTGTAGACGGCCCGGACGGTGAAGTTCACCCGCTGCCCGTCGGTGAAGACGAGGCGGACCGTGCCGCCGGGCGCCAAGTGCTGCCGGGCGGCCTCGTCGCGGGTGATCGCGATGCCGTCGGTGCCGAGGCCGCCGAGTGAGCCCTGGACGCGGCCGAGGTCGAAGACCTTGCCGAGCGTGACCGGATCGGTGACCGTCAGCGCCCGGCCCTCGCCGTCGACCTCGGCGACGCCCTTCCCCAGTCCGACGGCGTACTCGACCTCGGGTGTGCGCGCGATGGCCGGGGCCAGTTCCGGGCTGAGTCCGCTGCCGCCCGCGCCGAACGACGGTGTGCTGACCGCGACATCACCGGCGAAGGAACGCGAGACCGTCCGGTCCATCGTGGCCTTGAGGGAGGCGCCGAAGACCGTGAACAGCGAGACGACGGCGACGCCGATCATCAGGGCGCCGGCGGTGGCGGCGGTCCGCCTGGGGCTGCGCAGCGCGTTGCGCCGGGCGAGTGAACCCGTGACACCGCGCAGCCGGCCGAGAGGCGCGCCGATGACGCGTACGGCCGCCGAGGACGCGACCGGGCCGAGGACGACGAAGGCGGCGAGGGCCAGCGCGCCGCCGAGCCCGGCCAGCCACAGCGACCGGGTCAGCAGGACACCGGTCAGGGTGACAGTTAGTGCCAGGGCGGCCAGTCCCCCGCCCGCCGTCGCCCGTGCGCGCGAGGCACCGGACTCGTCGACCGCCGTCTCCCGCAGTGCGGCGAGCGGGGCGGTGCGTCCCGCGCGGGCGGCGGGCAGCAGGGCTGAACCGAGACAGACGACGATGCCCACGGCCGGGGGCAGCAGCATGGACAAGCCGCTGATCACCAGGCCGCCGTCGGGGAAGGGGAAACCGATGGCCGGAAAGAGTGCCTGAAGTCCGGCCGCGACACCGATGCCGCCGGCGATCCCCGCGGCCGAGGCGGTCACGGCGACGACGATCGCCTCGGCCAGGGTCGAGGCGGTGACCTGGCGGCGCGAGGCACCGAGAGCGCGCAACAGCGCGTTCTCACGCGTGCGTTGGGCGACGACGATCGCGAAGGTGTTGTGGATCGAGAAGGTCGCCACCAGGAGTGCGATGCCGGAGAAGACGAGCAGGAGCGTGGTGAAGAGGGTCAGGAACCGGCTGGAGACCATGTCGGTGTTCTCCTGCGCCGACTCCTGCCCCGTGATCGCCTCGACTCCCTTGGGGAGTACGGGAGTCAGGGCGATGACGAGCTCGTGCTGACCGACTCCGGGGCCGGCGCGCACCCGGATGCTCGCGGCCTCGCCGGGCTTCGCGGTCAGATGGCTCTCCGCGTCGGCCTGCGTCATCCCGGTGAACGTCACCTGGGCCATGCCGTCCTCGCCGCCGAAGGTCGCGAGGCCCACGATCGTCACCCGGACCGGGTCGGGCGTGCGCAGGACGGTCGTGTCGCCGATCCTCAGATGGCCCTTCTCGGCGGCTCCCCTGTTGACGACGACCTCGCCGGACCTGGCCGGACCTGGCCGGTGCGCGGCCTTCGGCGAGCCGGTACGCGTTGAGCTCGGGGTCGGCGATCCAGTTGCCGGCGAGGGTGGGAGGGCCCTGTCCGCCGACGGGCTTGCCGTCGGAGCCGATGAGCTGGCCGGCGCCCTGGATGTCGGGCGCCGCGGCCGCGACACCGGGAACCCGCTCGATCGCCGCGACCAGATCCGTGCCGACAGGCGCGCGGACGCCCTGGCTCTGCCCCGGCGTGGTGATGACCCCGGCGCTGCGGACGACGGCGTCGGTGCCCCTGGCCGCGTCGCCGAACATCGTGTCGAACGCGGCGCGCAGGGTGTCGCCCATGACGAGGGTGCCGGCCAGGAAGGCGACGCCGAGGAACACGGCGAAGAACGTCCCGGCGAAGCGGCGTCCGTGGCCGCGCAGCGACGAGAGGCTGAGGCGCAGTGCGGTGTTCATACGGGCGCGCCCTTGCTGTCGAAGGCCTTCATACGGTCGAGGACCTTGTCGGCCGTGGGATTCTCCATCCGGTCCACGAGGCGTCCGTCGGCGAGGAACACCACCTCGTCGGCGTGCGCGGCGGCGACCGGGTCGTGCGTGACCATGACCACCGTGCGGTCCATCCGGCGCACCGCCCGGCCGAGGAGACCGAGGACTTCCTGGCCGGAGCGGGAGTCGAGGTTGCCGGTGGGTTCGTCGGCGAAGACGACGTCGGGCTGCGAGGCGAACGCCCGTGCCACGGCGACGCGTTGCTGCTGTCCGCCGGACAGCTCGCTCGGCCGGTGGTGGAGCCGGTCGCGCAGTCCGACGACGTCGACGAGGGCGTCCGTCCACTCGCGCGAACCCTTGGTCCCGGCGAGGTCCATGGGCAGGGCGATGTTCTCGGCGACGGTGAGCGTCGGAATCAGGTTGAAGGCCTGGAAGACGAAGCCGACGCGGTCGCGGCGCAGCAGGGTCAGCCTGCGGTCGTCGAGGGTGCCGAGCTCGGTGTCGCCGATGTAGGCGGCCCCCGAGCTGAGGGTGTCGAGCCCGGCCGCGCAGTGCATGAGGGTGGACTTGCCGGAGCCCGAGGGCCCCATGATCGCGGTGAAGCGGCCGGCCGGAAAGCCGACGCTCACCCCGTCCAGGGCCCGCACGGCCGTGTCGCCGCTGCCGTAGACCTTCACGGCCTCGACGACACGGGCCGCGTCCGGGCGGGAGAGCGCGGCGGTCACGCGGCACCGCCCTTGCCCGTACGTCCGAACTGCTCGTCGAGGACGGAGAGCCGGCGCCAGTACTCGTCCTCGTCGATCTCTCCGGAGGCGAAGCGGCGACCGAGCACGGCGATCGGCGAGTCACCGGCCGGCAGGGAGCCGCCGGGGCCGAAACCGCCCGTCGCCCGCCAGGGGCCACGGCGTCCGCGCCAGGCGGTGCGCCGCAGCACGGTCACGACGCCGATCACGACGGCCGCCCAGATCAGCGGAAAGAACAGGATCCACGGGCCGGGGCCGCCGTCCCAGTTCGCCAGGGTCTGCATCTCGAGTCATCTCCTCGGTGGAACCACGCTTCTGCGCGGGAGCTCTTGGTGATGCTTCGAGACTCGCCCCGGCAGGGGGTCCGAGTCGTCGTACGGCCAGCGGCCGTGCGCGTACCTCCCGGGGAGTACGGCGGGGTCCTCGGGCTGCTTCGCGTGGGCTCCCTGGGCTGCTTCGCGTGGGCTCCCGGGGCTGCTTCGCGTGGGCTCCCGGGCTGCTTCGAGCGACGGTTCTGCCCGAACGATTGCGAACGGTCGAGCCCGGACGATCGCCGGCGGTCGGGCCCGGACGTGATCGCGAGCGCCGAACTGCGCGCGCCGGTCGACGAGGCCCTGTCCTGGCTGCGCGGGCGGCTGGCCTCCCTGGTCGAAGAGGGCCGGGAGCAGGGGCAGTTCGCGCCCACGCTCGACGGCGAGGAGATCGCCTCGACGATCCTCGCGACCGTCCAGGGCGGATACGTCCTGGCGCGGGCCTCCGGTTCACCGGCCCCCTTCGACGCCGGGGTCCGGGGACTGCTCGCGCTGCTGGCGCCGGGTGACCGGCCTGCCCCGGGACGGGAGTCGTGACCGCGGTGGCCTTGGTCCGTACGGTGCTGGGCGATGTGCTCCCCGAAGACCTCGGGGTGTGCGACGCGCACGACCATCTCTTCTTCGGCAGTCCTCGGCTGCCTGGACAGGAACTGTGCGACGCGTCCGCCGCGCGGGCCGAACTGGCCGCGTTCCGCGCGCAGGGCGGCGGCAGCGTGGTCCAGTGGACTCCGTACGGCCTCGGCCGGCGGGCGGCGGATCTGCCGTTGGTCTCCCGCGACACCGGGGTCCATGTCGTCGCGGCGACCGGACTGCACCAAGCGGCGCACTACACGGAGCAGTCGCTGAGCGAGCTGCGCGGGAGGCTTGCCGGGGTCTTCGTCGCCGAGCTCACGACGGGAATCGGGACGACCGGGGTCCGGGCCGGGCTGATCAAGGTCGCGGGCGGCTTCCACGCCCTGGACGCGCACGCCCACTGGACGATGGCCGCGGCGGCCGAGGCCCACCACGCCACCGGTGCGCCGATCGCCGTGCATCTGGAGCTGGGCACCGGCGCACTGGACGTGCTCGACCTGCCGTGCGGGGAGTTGGGTGTGCCGCCGCACCGGGTGATCCTCGGCCACCTCAACCGTTCCCCGGACCTCGTGGTGCACGGCGAGGCCGCCGCGTCGGGTGCCTATCTCGCCTTCGACGGCCCCTCTCGCGCCAACCACGGTACCGACTGGCGCATGCCCGACGCCCTGCGTGCCCTCGCCGACGCCGATTTCGGCGACCGGCTGCTGCTCGGCGGCGACACGACCACCGCGGCGGCCCGTTCGGTCGACGGCGGCCCGGGGATGCCGTATCTGCTGCGCCGCGTCCGGCCGAGGCTCGAACTCGCCCTGGGTAAGGAGCTGGTGGACCGGATCCTCACCGAGAACGCCAGCGTCGCCTGGCGCTCGTGGGCGTCATGGCTCACGGCATTTCGCAGGTGTGAGGGGCCCGTCGGCTCGTCGTGGGCGCGCAAGGCCCCTCGGCGCTTCGCGCGTGACAGGCCCCTCGGCCCTTCGCGAGGGTCACAGGTCCCGGCACTCGTGAGGGTGGTGGGGGTGTCGGGTCAGACGGGCAGCGCCTTCAGTGGGTCGTCAAGTACCGGCTGCCAGGCCAACTCGGCCGCCCCGACAAGGCTGTTGTGGTCCAGGGTGCAGGGGAGGATCGGTACGCCGCCGCTTCGTCCCCACAGGCTGCGGTCGGCGACGACGGCGCGCAGCCGGTCCGGATCGGCGTCCAGCAGGGAGCGGTGCAGTCCGCCGAGGATGATGCGGTCCGGGTTGAGGATGTTGACGAGCCCCGCCAGGCCGAGGCCCAGACGGTCGATCAGCGCCTCGATGGCCGTGCGGACGGACGGATCGGCGCTCTCGTGGCGGATCAGCTCGTTGGACTGCTGGAGCAGCGACACCTCGGGTCCCGGGGCCCGGCCCGCCGCGGTGAGGAAGGCGAGCGGGTCGGCCTCGACGTCGAGACAGCCGCGGCTTCCGCAGTGGCAGGGGCGGCCCTCGGGATTGACGGTGAGATGGCCGACTTCGAGGGCCAGCCCCGAACTGCCGGTGTGCAGACGGCCGTCGAGCACCAGGGCACCGCCGACGCCACGGTGTCCGGTGGCCACGCACAGCAGGTCGCGGGCGCCTCGGCCCGCGCCGTGCCGGTGCTCGGCAAGGGCGGCGAGGTTGACGTCGTTGGCGGCGAACGCCGGCCCCTCGATGCCGGCCGCACGCACCCGCTCCGCGAAGATCTCGCGGACGGGCGAGCCGGCGGGCCAGGCCAGGTGCAGCGGGTTGAGCGCGAGCCCTTCGGGTTCGGCGACGGCCGAGGGTACGGCGAGCCCGGCGCCCACACAGCGGCGCCCGGTCTCGCGGAGGAGTTGTGCGCCCGCGTCGACGACCGAGCCGAGCACCTTCGCGGGATCGGCGTCGACGGTCTCGCAGCCGGGCGCGGTCGCGACGATCCGGCCGCCGAGCCCGACCAGCGCGGCGCGGAACCCGTCGGCGTGCACCTGCGCGGCCAGTGCGACGGGCCCGTCCTCGGCGACCTCCAGCCGGTGCGAGGGCCGCCCCTGGGAACCGGCGGCGGCCCCGGGCCGCGCGTCGACCCGGATCAGCCCCAGCGCCTCAAGCTCCGCGGCCACGGCGCCCGCGGTCGCCCGGGTGACACCCAGCTCGGCGGTCAGCACGGCACGCGTCGGCGCGCGTCCGGTGTGCACAAGTTCCAGCGCCGGTCCGAGCGCTCCGCGCCCCCGGTCGAGCCGTGTCCGCGTGCTGCCATCCCCCGCCGTCCGGGGGCCCGCCTTGCCGTTCATGAGGGCGAGTCTCCCATGATCCGCTCGCGCGGGAACCGTCCGGTCACGCGGCCCGCGCACGACCGGGACGGGGTCGGCGGCTACCGGGCGGGCTCCGGTGGGAAGCCGCCCGCCCGGAGCGTGAGGTTCAGCCGTCCGGTCAGCCCCAGCTCGGGCGGCGCCGTGCCCGCGTACACCTTCGGGACCCCGTGGTACGCCAGCCGCGACGGTCCTCCGAACACGAACAGGTCACCGCTGCGCAGCTCGACGTCCGTGTACGGCCGTGTACGGGACTCCGTGTTGCCGAACCGGAAGACACAGGTGTCGCCCAGGCTCAGCGACACGACCGGGGCGCCGCACGATTCGTCGCTGTCGCGGTGCATGCCCATGCGGGCTTCGGCGTCGTAGAAGTTGATCAGCGCGATGTCGTACGCGGCGGCCGGATCCGGGTCCAGTGCGTCGGCGCCGAGTGCGTCCGTGACCGCTTCACGGGCCAGCCGGCCGAGCCGGTCGGGGAAGGCCTTCACCGGCGACCCGTCACCGTCGGTCACCGTCCGCGCGTAGCCGTACGGGTACCAGTGCCAGCCGAGACAGACCTGCCGCGCGGTCATCGTGCCGCCGCCGGGGGTACGGACTGTGCGCAGGCCCGCGGGCGGGCGGGCCCAGCCGCGGCATGCCTCGAGGAGCTGCCGCTGGCGTGCTGCGTCCAGCCAGTCCGGAAGGTGCACGGCGCCGGGTGCGATCTCCGTCCTGCCGCGCCGGAACAACTCCGCGTCCTTCGACATGCCCCCATCCTCGCGCACCCGGGCGGCCGGAGTCGCTTAGCCTTGACCCACCATGAACGACCGGATGACGACACCGTGGGGCGAGTACGAACTCGCCCGCTTTCCAGAGGACCCCCGCGACCGGCTGCGCGCCTGGGACGCCGCTGACACGTATCTCCTGCGGCACCTCGCGGAGAGCGGCACCCCGCTGACGGGTTCGGTCGTGATCGTCGGCGACCGGTGGGGCGCCCTCACGACGGCGTTGTCCGAGCGGCGGCCGACGCAGATCACCGACTCCCACCTGGCGCGGGAGGCGACCCGCTCCAATCTGGCGCGGGCCGGTGCCGAGGAGTCGGCGGTCCGGCTCCTCACGACCCAGGATCCGCCGCCCGAGCGGATCGACGTGCTGCTGGTGCGGGTGCCGAAGAGCCTCGCGCTGCTGGAGGACCAGCTGTACCGGCTGGCGCCCGGCGTGCACGAGGAAACGGTCGTCATCGGCGCCGGGATGGTCAAGGAGATCCACACCTCGACGCTGCACCTCTTCGAGCGGATCCTCGGTCCGACGCGTACGTCGCTGGCCGAGAAGAAGGCCCGGCTGATCTTCTGCACCCCGCTCCAGGGGATCGCCCGGAAGGCCAACCCCTGGCCGTACAGCTACTTGCTGCCCGACGACGTCGGCCCGGTCTCCGGGCGTACGGTCGTCAACCACGCGGGCGTCTTCTGTGCCGACCGCCTCGACATCGGCACACGCTTCTTCCTCGGACATCTGCCGCGCAGCCGGGGCGCCGAGCGGGTCGTGGACCTGGGCTGCGGCAACGGCGTCCTCGGCACGGCCATCGCGCTGGCCAATCCCGAGGCCGAGGTGCTGTTCACCGACGAGTCGTACCAGGCGGTGGCCTCGGCGGAGGCGACCTACCGGGCGAACGCCGGCGATGGCCCCGGCGGGAGCGCCGAGTTCCGTGTCGCCGACGGGCTGGAGGGAGTCCCTTCGGGGAGTGTCGACCTCGTCCTGAACAATCCCCCGTTCCACTCCCACCAGGCGACGACGGACACGACCGCGTGGCGCATGTTCTCGGAGGCCCGGCGCGCACTGCGGCCGGGTGGCGAGCTGTGGGTGATCGGCAATCGCCACCTCGGCTACCACCTGAAACTGCGCCGGCTCTTCGGCAACAACGAACTGGTCGCGGGCGACGCCAAGTTCGTGATTCTCCGGGCCGTGAAGAAGGACAGTGGGCGGTAGGCCGGCTGCCCGGGGGCGGACCCCTCTCCTCACCGACGACAGATTCCATACACTTTTTGATCACCCCTGGACACCTGCGGCTACGACCGTAGAGTGATGCCGATCACCAATGACATCTGGGGGAATCATGTCGCGCCGCGCTGTCGTCATCGGCGGGAGCGTGGCCGGCATGCTCGCCGCCTCGGCCCTGTTCCGCTCCATGGACGAAGTGATCGTCCTGGAGCGCGACGAGCTGCCCGACAGACCGTCCCCGCGCAAGCGGATCCCGCAGGCACGGCACGCCCACATCCTGCTGCCCAGCGGACGCGACGCCATCCAGGAGCTACTCCCGGTGGCGAACGTGCACGGGCGGCTGCTCGCTTCCGGAGCTCACGAACAGTCCCTGACCGGCATGCTGGGCTTCGGCCCGCAGGGCTGGTACCGACGCTGGCCCACCATGACAGACGACCTGATGGTCACCTGTTGCAGCCGCGACCTGTTCGACTGGACCCTGCGTGACGCGGTCCTGGGCACCACTCCCGTGATGGTCCGCCGCGCCGAGGCACTGGGGCTGCTGGGCACGGCGGAACGCGTCACCGGCGTACGTGTCCTCGCCGAAGGCCTGGAGGAGGACCTGCGCGCCGATCTCGTCGTCGACGCGAGCGGACGCGGCTCACGTGTCGAGCACTGGCTCGAAGGGCTCGGCGTCACGGACATACCCACCGACGAGGTCGACTCGGGTCTCGTCTGCGCCAGCCGGGTCTTCCGCGTCCCGAGGGGCGCGGAGTACTTCCCGCTGATTCAGGTCGAGGCCGACCCGACGGCTTCCCGGCCGGGGCGTTCCGGGACCCTGGTGCCGATCGAGGACGGCCGATGGCTGGTCACCCTCGCGGGCACGCGCGGCGCCGAACCCACGAACCACCCCCACGGGTTCGCCGACTTCGCCCTCGGTCTGCGCCACCCGCTCATCGGTCAGCTCGTGGCCGCCGCCGAGCCGCTCGGCGAGGTGTTCCTCAGCCGCAGCACCCGCAACAGGCGCCGTGATTTCGAGAAGGCGGCGATGCCCGAGGGTCTGGTGGTCCTCGGTGACGCCGTCGCCACCTTCAACCCCGTCCACGGCCAGGGCATGTCCGTCGCGGCACTGGGCGCCCAGGCGCTGAGCCGGCAGCTGCGGCAGACCGATGTCACCGCCCCGGGGTTCGCCCGCGCGGTGCAGCGTGCCGCCGCCAGATCCGTCTCCGCCGCCTACGCGATCAGCACGTCACAGGACCAGTGGTTCCCGGAGGTCGTCGGCCGGGCTCCGTCTCTCGTGGACCGGCTTCTCAGCCACTACATGGGCCGGCTGGCGCGCGTGGCCACCACCTCGTACTCCGTGTCCGCGGCCAGGTCCAAGGTCGCGACCCTCCAGGCGGAGCCGAGCCGTCTCCTGCACACCGAGCTGCTTCTGGCGACCCTGAAGGGCCCCGTCATGGAGCCGCTGGCCGGGCCGCCGCTGACCTTCGAGGAGAGCGTCTTCGTCGACTCCATGGGCCCGCTCGCCGTTTGACGGCGCGTGCGGTACGAGCGGGTCAGGAGAGCTGTCGCACCGCGGTCCTCCGGGACTGGATCGCGGCGTCGACGATCGGGGTGCGCACCGCCTTGGACAGGCTCAGCAGGGACGGCTGGCCCGTGTCCAACGACCGCGAAGCGCCGGCCGGCCGTCGCACCCGCGCGCTGACGGAGACGATCACATCGACGTCACCGACCGAGATGCCGATGGTGCCGGTCTCCGCCATGGGGGTCGGAGCGTCGGCGAGAGCGGCCACGGCGACCATCGCGGCCAGACCGATCACCTCGGCCTCCGCCGCCGAGGACCCGGCGGCCAGCGCGTCGCGGTAGGCACGGCTGCGCACCTGGTCGTCGAGCTGCCCTGAGAGCCGCTTGAGGCCGTCACGGATGGCGGTCTCCCGTGTGGTGAGCCGCAGTTCGACGTCACCGATCATCCGCCACGACAACGCGGTGACACAGCGCCTGCGGCTGGTCGGCGCCGCGAGCAGACGAAACAGCGGACGCAGCCGCACGAAGGTGACGGCCGAGTCGATGCGCGGGCCGACGAGGGGAAGGATGTAACCGGCCGAGGCCAGACAGGAGCCGACCGCCACCAGCGGTGCGACGCTGGTGCTGAGGGTGTCCCAGCGGTGGCCGAGCCAATGAGCGGTCAGCGCGACGCACTTGACGATGCCGTAGGCGCTGGTGAACAGCCAGCCCAGCACGAGCAGGGCCAGCGAGCCCCGGGTCCAGCGTTTCACCTTCCGTATCCAGCTCCAGCACAACAGGGTCGTCGTCACCGCGGCCACCATGTGCGCCATCAGATACAGCACGATCATCTCCCGGATGAACGGCGTCGTGGCGTAGTAGGTGTCGAAGTCGGCCCGGCGCTCGACCGGTGCGTTCCCCAGCGAGAACAGCACGCCCTCGGCCGCGATCACGCCCAGGTAGCTGAACAGCCAGGCCCGGGAGGTGCGCCGCACCTGGACGGGGTCACTGCCCCGCCAGTGCACGATGAGGATGAGAGAGGCCGCGCCGAAGGCGGTGACCGCTCCGTAGGTGAGCGGCGCGGCCATGTTCGGTATGCCCGTAAGCCTGTTGACGAGAATCACGGTGGGCGGGGCACCGAGAACGAAGCAGAGTCCCGACAGCAGGATGACGGCGCAGAACGACCGCTTGAGCGGGTCTCTCCGATGGCGGCGCAGGTCGGGCAGCTGGGCGGCGAGCCCCATCCAGAGGACGCCCGCGGCCAGGTAGTAGATCAGTCCGTTCACATCGGGCCCAGAGGTACGCGCGGGCGGAGTCCCCGACGCGCGCCGGGGTGCGGGCGGGTTCCGGACACCGCCCCGTTCACCAGGGTGTACACGCCGTCATTGCGCGCCGACATACGGATACCAGCCAGAAGTTGACCGCTCAAGGCCTTCTCCGTCCCGCGCCCGACCCGGCACCGGCCCTGCCCCGAAAACACCGCAAACCCCTGCTCCCCGCGTTCGTGGGGCGTCCGGACGCGTGCCCGAGTGGCCTCCGGGGCGAAGGTTCACCCGCGAGCCTGCCGTGCCCTTTCGGCCTCCCCATAGTGGTTCACCCTAGCCACCTTGTCGCCCGCTCGAACTGCCGTCGGTGCAAAAGCACATACGTGGAAAACGACTTCCGACCGGACCCGGCACCCGACGGGCGTCGCTTTGGGGTGCATATCCGGCCGTAGCGGTATCTGGACGACGGCGGTATCCGGAGGCTGCGGGTTCGGACGGCGGTCAGCCCCGCAGGACGCCGATGAGTCGCGCCACCGTCCGTGCCATGGCCTCCCGTCCCACCCCCAGGTACTTGCGTGAGTCCACGGCGCCGGGGCTGGTGGCGAGGAACTCCCGGATCGCTCCCGTCATCGCGATGTTCAGCGCGGTGCCGACGTTGACCTTGGCGATACCGCCTTCGACGGCCGCCCGGAGCTCTGTGTCGGGCACCCCGGACGAACCGTGCAGCACGAGGGGAACGCCGAGCGTGGCGGTCAGTCGCTTGAGGAGGCCGTGGTCGAGGGCCGCGGTCCGGGTCGTCATCGCGTGCGAGCTGCCGATCGCCACGGCGAGCGCGTCCACCCCGGAGTCGGCCACGAAGGCACCTGCCTCCAGGGGGTCGGTACGGGCGCCGGGCGTGTGCGCGTCCCGCGGCGGCTCCCCGTTCTTGCCGCCGATCTCCCCCAACTCGGCCTCGATCCAAAGGCCTTGGGCATGTACCCAGTCGGCTGCCGCTCGGGTGGCGGCCAGGTTCTCCTCGTAGGGCAGGTGCGACGCGTCGTACATGACGGAGCTGAACCCGGCGCCGGGCGCCTGACGCAGCAGTTCGTCGCTCTGCACATGGTCGAGGTGCAACGCGACCGGTACCGAGGCCCGTTCGGCGGCGGCGGTCGCGGCCCGGGCCAGCGGGAGCAGCCGGCCATGACGGAACTTGACCGCGTTCTCGCTGACTTGGAGCACGACGGGCGCTCCGGCCGACTCCGCCCCCGCTATGACCGCCTCGATGTGTTCCAGGGTGATGACGTTGAACGCGGCGACGGCGGCGCGGGCCTCGGCGGCCCGGGCGACCAGCTCGCCGGTTGCGGTGAGGGGCACAACTCCTCCTGTTTCATGAGTGATCGAGCCGGCTCACGCGCTCCGGCAACTGTGAGGCTCCGGCGGCTCAGTGGATCGGCTTCGGCGGCTGTGTGGCTCCGGCGGCTCAGCGACTCGGCGCTCCGACTGCTGTGTGGCTCCGGCAGCTCAGTGGTTCGCGCTTCGGCTCTTCGGCGAATTCAGTGGCCGAGAATCACCGAGCGGGTGAGGTGGCGGGGCAGGTCGGGATCCAGGCCGCGCGCCGCGGCGACGGCGACGGCCAGGCGCTGGGCGCGGACGAGTTCGGCGAGCGGGTCGAGGCCGCCGTCCACCCACAGCCCGCCGGTCCCCCGGACCTGTTCGGCCAGCCCCTCGGGTGCCTCACCGAGCATCCAGGTGGCGGTACCGCTGGTCGTGATGCTGATGGGGCCGTGCCGGTACTCCATCGCCGGGTAGGACTCGGTCCAGGCGAGGGACGCCTCCCGCATCTTGAGCCCGGCCTCGTTGGCGAGCCCGACGGTCCACCCGCGGCCGAGGAAGGTGAACTGCGAGCAGCCGACGAGCCCTTCGGGCAGCGGGGTGTCGAGCGCGGTGCGCGCGTCCGCGACGACGGAGTCGCCGTGCAGGCCGAGATGGGCGCGGAGCAGGGTGAGCGCGGTCGTCGCGAAACGGGTCTGCACGACGGAGCGTTCGTCGGCGAAGGCGAGCACGACGACGTCGTCCGCGGACTTCATCACGGGCGTGTCCGGATCGGCGGTGACGGCGGTCGTACGGGTCCGTCCGCGCAGCCGTCCGAGCAGTTCGAGCACTTCGGTGGTCGTCCCGGAGCGCGTGAGCGCGATCACCCGATCGTACGAGCGGGCCGCGGGGAACTCCGAGGCGGCGAACGCGTCCGTCTCCCCCTGCCCGGACTGTTCACGGAGCGCCGCCGCGGCCTGTGCCATGAAGAACGAGGTGCCGCATCCCACGATCGCGACGCGTTCCCCCGGCGCCGGCAGCGCGGCCTCGTGCGCCGCCGCCTCGTCCGCGGCGCGGATCCAGCACTCGGGCTGGCTGCTCAGCTCTTCCTCGACATGCGTCATGCGGTACCCCTCCCAGTGATGCTCGTTTCTGCAAGATATAGCGACCTTTCAAGCACAATCAAGCATTCGAGCGCGGATGAGGTGCGTTAAGGTCGCTGAGGAACGAGGAATGGAGGGCGCTGATGTCGCGGGACGCCCGGTGGAAGGCACTGCTGGAACTGCTCCTGGAGCGGGGCCGACTGGACGTCGAGGAGGCCGCGGCGCGGCTGGAGGTCTCGGCCGCGACGATCCGGCGCGACTTCGACCAGCTCGCCGAGCAGCAGATGCTCGTACGCACCCGGGGCGGAGCCGTCGTGCACGGCGTCTCCTACGAACTGCCCCTGCGCTACAAGACCGCCCGGCACGCCTCGGAGAAGCAGCGCATCGCCAAAGCGGTGGCCGGCCTCGTCAGCCCCGGAGAGGCGGTGGGCCTCACCGGCGGCACCACGACCACCGAGGTGGCCCGCGCTCTCGCCGTCCGACCGGACCTGGCCTCGGGCTCCCCCGCGCTGACCGTGGTCACGAACGCGCTGAACATCGCGAACGAGCTCGCGGTGCGCCCCCAGTTCAAGATCGTGCTGACCGGCGGGGTCGCCCGGCCGCAGTCGTACGAGCTGATCGGACCCCTGGCCGACGGCGTGCTCAAGCAGATCACCCTGGACGTCGCGGTGCTCGGCGTGGTCGCGCTGGACGCCACGCACGGCGCCGCCGCCCACGACGAGGCGGAGGCCGCGATCAACCGTCTGCTGTGCGAGCGGGCCGAGCGCGTGATCGTCGCCGCCGACTCCAGCAAGCTGGGGCAGCGCGCGTTCGCCCGCATCTGCGCGGCGGACTCGGTGGACACCCTCGTCACGGACGCGGCAGCGGGACCCGAGACGATCGAGCGGTTCGAGGAGGCGGGGATCACGGTCATCGCCGTATGACCGCGGGAAATCCACGCCCACACCGCCCCATCACGCTCACCACTCCATAGCCATCACCCCCACCGCCCTCGCGCGCCCCGCGCCCCACGCCCCTCGCCCCTCCCCAGCCGCGCATCCTGACGGCCGTCGTCGCGAACGGCGCTGCCCGAAAGGGGTTTCGCATGTTCGGGGGGCGCCCCTCGAAGGGCCGGAATCCGATGCCCCGAACGCCCCGGCGGACGCCGTCCTCACCGCAAGTGGACACCGCATGAACGATCAGAAAGAGGGTCCGGTTACCATATGAGCGCCACCTAGCTCGAAAGATGGATTCTGTGACTGTCAACGACGACGCGTTCACCAACTGGAAGACCCGCGAAGAGATCGCGGAGTCGATGATCCCCATCATCGGGAGGCTGCACCGGAAGCAGGACGTCACCGTCCTCCTGCACAGCCGCTCCCTGGTGAACAAGTCGGTGGTGAGCATCCTCAAGACTCACCGCTTCGCCCGGCAGATCGCCGGTGAGGAGTTGTCGGTCACCGACACGCTGCCGTTCCTGCGGGCGCTCACCACGCTCGACCTCGGCCCGTCCCAGATCGACATCGGCATGCTCGCCGCGACGTACCAGGCCGACGACCGCGGCCTGTCCGTCGAGGAGTTCACCGCCGAGTCGGTCGCCGGCGCCACCGGCGAGAACAAGATCGAGCGCCGCGAGGGTCGTGACGTCGTCCTCTACGGGTTCGGCCGCATCGGCCGCCTGCTCGCCCGGCTGCTCATCGAGAAGACCGGCTCCGGCAACGGCCTTCGCCTGCGCGCCATCGTGGTGCGCCAGGGCGGCGACCAGGACATCGTCAAGCGCGCCTCGCTGCTGCGCCGCGACTCCATCCACGGCCAGTTCCAGGGCACGATCACCGTCGACGAGGCGAACAGCACGATCGTCGCCAACGGCAACGCGATCAAGGTCATCTACGCCAACGACCCGTCCGAGATCGACTACACGGCGTACGGCATCAAGGACGCCATCCTCGTCGACAACACCGGCAAGTGGCGTGATCGCGAGGGTCTGTCGAACCACCTGCGCCCCGGCATCGACAAGGTCGTCCTGACGGCTCCGGGCAAGGGCGACGTCCCGAACATCGTGCACGGCGTCAACCACGACATGATCAAGCCGGACGAGCAGATCCTGTCGTGCGCCTCCTGCACCACCAACGCGATCGTGCCGCCGCTCAAGGCGATGGCGGAGGAGTACGGCGTTCTGCGCGGGCACGTGGAGACCGTCCACTCGTTCACCAACGACCAGAACCTGCTGGACAATTACCACAGCTCCGACCGCCGTGGCCGCTCCGCGCCGCTCAACATGGTCATCACGGAGACGGGTGCCGCCTCCGCGGTCGCCAAGGCGCTGCCCGACCTCAAGGCTCCCATCACCGGAAGCTCGATCCGCGTCCCCGTGCCGGACGTGTCGATCGCGATCCTCAGCCTGCGCCTGGGCCGTGCCACCACCCGCGAGGAGGTCCTCGACTACCTCCGCAACGTCTCGCTGACCTCGCCGCTCAAGCGCCAGATCGACTTCATCAGCGCCCCCGACGCGGTGTCCAGCGACTTCATCGGCTCGCGCCACGCCTCGATCGTCGACGCCGGCGCCACCAAGGTCGAGGAAGACAACGCGATCCTCTACCTCTGGTACGACAACGAGTTCGGCTACTCCTGCCAGGTCATCCGAGTCGTCCAGCACGTCTCCGGGGTGGAGTACCCCACCTTCCCGGCTCCGGCGGTCTTCCCGGCTCCGGCGGTCTGAGCCGACAGCCGCGGCCACGCGCCGTTCGTCGTTCGTCGTTCGTCGTTCGTCGTTCGTCGTTCGTCGTGCAGACAGTCGGGCCGCGAACGGTGACCGGCAACTGGCGAGGCGCAGGCAGGGAGTAGCGAGGGGCGACAGGGAATCCCGCGGGCCGGGACCCGGTCGCCCCTCGTTCGCGCAGGCACCGCCCGGTCCGCACCAACGCACGGGCAACGGCCTTGCCCTTCCCCGCACAGCGAGGCGCCGTCCAGGGACCGGACCTCACACGGCCCACACCTCCGTGCCCGCCTTGGCGAGCCATACCTCCGCGCCCACCCTGGCGACCCACACCTCCGTGCCCGCCTCGACCCCCGCACGGACCGCACACCCGAGAACCTCGCCCGGACCTCACCGGATCGACCGGGTCTCCACCAGCCCCCACCAGCGCATTCGCCCGGCCGGGCGCATCGAATCCCGCCCCGCCGCTTCCCTTGCCCCGAACGTGGGAGCCGTCTAACGTGAGTTTGTGCCGCCAATAAACAAAACGGTCCCGCACAGCGTTGTGCCGGACCGCTCCCTCACCCGACTCCGTATCGTCCTCACCGCCTTCTTCGCCCTCGACGGCTTCGTCTTCGCGGGCTGGGTCGTCCGCATCCCCGCCATCAAGGATCAGACCGGTGCCTCCTCCGGCGCCCTCGGCCTCGCCCTTCTCGGCGTCTCCGCCGGGGCCGTCATCACCATGATGCTGACGGGACGTCTCTGCCGGCGGTTCGGCAGTCACCCGGTGACCGTGGCCTGCGCGGTGCTGTTGTCGCTGAGCATCGTCCTGCCCCCGCTCGCCCACTCGGTGCCGGTCCTCGGACTCGTCCTGCTGGTCTTCGGCGCGGCCTACGGCGGGCTCAACGTCGCCATGAACAGCGCGGCGGTCGATCTCGTGGCCGCGCTGCGACGCCCGGTCATGCCCAGTTTCCATGCGGCTTTCAGCCTGGGCGGCATGCTCGGAGCGGGTCTCGGCGGGCTCGTCGCCGGATATCTGTCACCGGCACATCATCTGCTCGCGATCGCCGTCATCGGCCTGCTCGTGACCGGTGTCGCGGGACGCGCGCTGCTCCGCCAGGAGGTCCCCCCGTCGCCGGACCGCCCTCAGGGTGACGGCCCTGCCGGACCGCCGCTCGTGGACGCCCGCACCCGTGGCCTGGTGGTGGTCTTCGGGCTGATCGCGCTGTGCACCGCCTACGGCGAGGGCGCGCTCGCCGACTGGGGCGCGCTCCATCTGGAGCAGGACCTGGACGCCCACCCGGGCTTGGCCGCCGCCGGGTACTCGTGCTTCGCCCTCGCCATGACGATCGGCCGCCTGAGCGGGACGGCACTGCTCGAACGGCTGGGCCGCACCCGCACCCTGGTCATCGGCGGCACGACCGCCTCGCTCGGCATGCTGCTCGGTTCGCTGGCGCCCTCCGTCTGGGCGGCGCTCCTCGGATTCGCCGTCACCGGACTCGGCCTCGCCAACATCTTTCCCGTGGCGGTCGACCGGGCAGGCGCGCTCGCCGGAGCGAGCGGCGTCGCCGTCGCCTCCACCCTCGGGTACGGAGGCCTGCTGCTCGGGCCGCCCGCGATCGGGTTCATGGCGGACTGGTACTCCCTGCCGACGGCGCTCACCAGCGTGGCCGTGCTGGCCGCCACAGCCGCCCTGATCGGATTCGCGACGCGCCGCGCCGCCGTGGGGTGACGGGGGCGGAGGGGCGCCGGGCGTCGATCCCTCGCGCCGGGTACCCGCGTCGGCCCACTCGCGCCCAGGGCTTACGCGGAGGCTCGCCAGGAGCGCATGCGCGGGCGGCCTCGCGTTGGACGGAGCCGGAGACATGCAGGCGCCGGCCATCGCCTCGCGCACCCGAGTCCCCCGAACTCGGTTCCCCTCCCCCGCACTTCCACCTCCTACTCCGCGCGACCGGGCCGCCGGCATGGGGCACACTCGCGGCATGGATATTCGGGAGTTCGTGGACACCCTGGACCGGGAGGGCAGGTCGCTGGCCGCTGCCGCGGAGAAGGCGGGCATGGGCGCCGATGTCCCGACCTGCGCCGGCTGGCAGGTGCGGGATCTGGTTCGGCACACGGGCATGGTCCACCGCTGGGCCACCTCGTTCGTCGCCGAGGGCCGCACGTCGTACCACCCCGACGGCGGACTGCCGGATCTGGACCACGACGAGCTGCTGGCCTGGTTCCGCGACGGACACCGGCGGCTCGTGGACACACTGGCCGGCTCCTCGCCGGACGTACGGTGCTGGACCTTCCTGCCGGCACCCTCGCCACTGGCCTTCTGGGCGCGCCGGCAGGCACACGAGACCACCGTGCACCGGGTCGACGCCGAGTCGGCGCTCGGCGGGGACCCCACCACCGTCCCGCCGGACTTCGCGGTCGACGGGATCGACGAGTTGCTGCTCGGATTCCACGGACGCGACAGGAGCAGCGTCCGCACCGAAGAGCCGCGTGTGCTGCGCGTACGAGCCACGGACCTGTCGGACGCCGTGTGGACCGTACGCCTGTCGCCCGGACCGCCACGCGCCGAACGCGGCGATCACGCGGACTCCGACCACCAAGACGTGCACGTGGACTGTGAGTTGGCGGGACCCGCCGCGTCTCTGTACCTGGCCCTGTGGAACCGCGCGCCGTTTCCGAGCGTTACGGGCGACGCCTCGCTCGCCACGCTGTGGCGTGAGAAGTCCGGCATCACCTGGAGCTGAGGACCGCGTCCGTACGGGGGAGGGGCGAGCACGCCCTCGGCCTCGGGCGGGGCCGTGCCGAAGCGGGTCACAGTCCGTGATCATTGAGGTCGTCGACGCGCGCGTCCGGCGGGGTTCTTGCCTCGCCGGGCGCACCGCTGTTGACTCGGGCCATGCACAACAACGGGGAAGACACGGGAAGTTACGGCGGCAACCTGGGACGGACGTACGCGCGGCGCACTCAGGCACAGCGGGACGCCGTCACCGTCGAGATCGGATACGCCCTGGCCAGCGCGGCGTTCGTCGCTGCGGTCGCCTTCGGGACCGTCACCGGCCCCGCTCTCGTTCTCGACCTGTCGTCCGGGGCGGTGGACGCGCTCCTCACCACGGGCGCCGTCCTGGCCACCGCCCTCTTCACGCTACGGGTCGCCACCGTACTGTTCCGTTTCCACCAGGAGGCCGCCGTGCCTCAGCCCAGCCAGCCCGGCCGCACCAGGCCCGACTCGTAGGCGAGCACCACCAGTTGGGCTCGGTCGCGAGCCCCGAGCTTCACCATCGTCCGGCTGACATGCGTCTTGGCCGTGAGCGGGCTGACGACCAGGCGTCGGGCGATCTCGTCGTTCGAGAGCCCGATGCCGACCAGCGCCATCACCTCCCTTTCCCGCTCGGTGAGTTCGGCCAGTGACACGGCCGACTCCGGCACCTTGGAACGGGCCGCGAACTCCGAGATCAGCCGACGCGTCACCCCGGGCGACAGGAGAGCGTCGCCCTCGACCACCGCCCGTACCGCGCGCAGCAGTTCATCGGGCTCGGTGTCCTTGACCAGGAAACCCGAGGCGCCGGAGCGGATGGCCTCGAAGACGTACTCGTCGAGCTCGAACGTGGTCAGCATGACCACCTTGACCGCCCCGAGATCCGCGTCGCCGGTGATGCGCCGGGTGGCGGCGAGGCCGTCAAGCACGGGCATCCGGATGTCCATCAGGACGACATCGGGGCGCAGTTCACGAACCGAGCGCACGGCCGCCTCGCCGTCGGCGGCCTCCCCGGCGACCTCGATGTCCGGCTGCGCGTCCAGCAGCGCCTTGAAGCCCGCCCTGACCAGTGACTGGTCGTCGGCGAGCAGTACGCGGATCACCGGTTGTCCTCCTTGGCCTTCCACGGCAGTACGGCCAGCACCCGGAACCCTCCGTCGTCGCGCGGACCGGCCTCGATCGTGCCACCGAGCGCGGCCGCCCGCTCCCGCATTCCCGCGAGCCCGTTGCCGCTTCCGCCCGCCGCCGCGCCGGTGGCGGGACCGTCGTCGTCGATCCGCAGCCGCAGTACGCCCCGCTCGTGGTCGAACCGCACCCGTGCCCGGCGCGAACCCGAATGCCGTACGACATTGGTGAGCGCTTCCTGGACGATGCGGAACGCGGCGAGGTCCGTGCCGGGGGCCGGAGCCGGGACCTCACCCTCGATACCCTCGATCTCGACCGTGAGACCGGCGCTCGCCGCCTGCTCGACCAGTTCGGGGAGCCGGTCGAGCCCGGGAGCCGGCGCGCGTGGGGCTTCCCCGGGCGCCCGCAGGGTGTCGAGGACCTGCCGGACCTCGCCGAGCGCCTCCTTGCTGGCCGCCTTGATGGTGGTGAGCGCCGTACGCGCCTGTTCGGGGTCGGAGTCCAGGAGCGCGAGGCCGACACCTGCCTGGACGTTGATCACCGAGATGCTGTGTGCCAGTACGTCGTGCAGTTCGCGGGCGATCCGCAACCGTTCCTCGTCGGCGCGCCGCCGGGCCGCCTGCGCGCGCTCGGCCCTTTCCCGGCTCCACTGCTCACGGCGCGTGCGCACCAGCTCCGACAGGGCCAGCACCGCCACGACCCAGGTGGCGATGCCGATCTCCTGCATCCAGGAGGGAGGGTGGTCACCGGTCGGGGGCAGTCCGCGGTACAGCCAGTGCGCGACCAGGAGATGGCCCGCCCACAACAGGCCGACCGCCGTCCAGGCCGCCCTGCGGTGCCCGGCGACCACGGCGCTGAAGCAGGCCACGGCGACGGGAAGGAAGACCGGCCCGTAGGGATATCCCGCGGCCACGTATGCCAGGGCCACGGCGGCCGTGCCGAACACGACGAACACCGGGTATCGCTGCCGCCAGAGCAACAGGCCGGAGCCAACCAGGAGGAGCGCCCGGGAGAAGGGGTCCAGCGCGAGCCGGTCGCCGTGCTGGGCGTGGGCCGCGAAGTTGGAGCCGATGAGCACGAAAGCGGTCAGCAGCAGCGTGGAACGCCACGGCATGCGCGCGCGGCGCCCCTCGTCGTTCCAGTGGTCGCGCCCGGGCGGCCCGTGCCTCCATCGCGCGGGACCGCCCCACGCCGGCGCCGCGGGAGTGTGGTGCTCTTCCATGGCCGTCACGCTAGACGGCCGACCGCGGCGGCGGCGTCCGCCGGGCGAGGTGATCACCCGTACTCCCCACGGAGTACGACACCGCCCCCTCCCGGCCCGCAGCGAAGCCGACCCGACGCACGCCGAGGGGGACCGGGCATACGCCGAGGGCGACCAGCGCTACGCCGAGGGCGGCCAGCGCTACGCCGAGGGCGGCCAGCGCTACGCCGAGGGCGGCCTGACCTACGCCGAGTGCAGCCGGGTCTTCGGCGCGCGGCCCGACGCGCGCCGAGTGCAGCCGGGTCTTCACCGAGTTCGGCCAGAGGTACGCCGAGTGCGGTCCGTATTACGCCGAGGGCGCCCCGACGTACGCCGCGAGCCGTCCGGCCTGCCCCGCGAGCAGTCCGGCCGACACGACCGCGACCCGACTTGTGCCGAATGCGGTCCTCCGACCGGCACCGAAACTGATCCGGGCGCGTCGAGGCTGTCCGCCCGACACCGACGGCGGCCCGCCCTACGCCGTGGACGGCCTTGCGACGGTCTCGCCCTGCTCCGGATACACCAGCCCCACCTCGTGCGCGAGCCGCCCCACGGCATGCCTGAAGAAGGGCTCGCGGTCCTCCACCACCCGGTTGAACTGGCCGAACAACTCGAAGCCGATCAGTCCGTAGAGCTGCGCCCACGAGGCCACCAGCGCCACCACCACCTCGGGCGGCAGATCGGGCGCGAGATCCGCGACCATCCGCTGGGCCTCGGTCTTGAGTCCGGCGGGCAGCGGCGTACGGGCCACGCCCTTGCCCTGGTACGCGTCCCGGACGGCCCCGATCAGGAGCAGGCCCACCCGCGAGGCGGACGGAACGGTCTCCTGCGGCGCGACGTACCCGGGGACGGGGGAACCGTAGATGAGCGCGTACTCGTGCGGATGCTCCAGCGCCCAGCGCCGCGCCGCCGTGCACACGGTGATCCAGCGGTCCCGGGGGCCGGCGGCGGCCACCTCGGCGTGCGCCGACTCGGCCGCCTCGCCGAGCGAGTCGTAGGCGTCGATGATGAGCGCGGTCAGCAGGTCGTCCCGGCTGGGGAAATACCGGTAGAGAGCGGAGGAGACCATCCCCAGCTCGCGGGCCACGGCCCGCAGGGACAGCTTGGCGGCGCCCTCCGCGGCGAGCTGTCTGCGCGCCTCGTCCTTGATGGCCGCCGTGACCTCGATCCTGGCTCGGGCACGTGCCCCTCGCGCGGTACTCATACGGTGCAGTGTCCCACGCTTTCAGAGCAGTGCACACAAACGAGAGCGGCGATCCGGAAACAGATCGGCGCTCCACAAGGTGAACGGTGATCACAAAAGAGAGCGCCGCACAAAAACGAGAGCGCTGCTCTTGCATTGGATCACCGATCCGATGCAGACTCTTCTCAAGCGAGAGCAGTGCTCACAAAAAGGATCGGCGCTCTCGACACGCGCCTCGACAGACCCACATACCCCTCAGACCCACGCGCCTCACAGACCGCAGACCCACATGCCCGACAGACCCACCCGCCCCGCACGCCCCACGCACCCCGAGAGGTAACCGTGTCCACTCACGTCCAGAAGCCCGGCTGGTTCACCGTCAACGTCTTCAACCGCGCCGTGGCCTGGATCACCCGGCGCGGCCTCAGCGTCTGGGGCTCACGGGTCCTGGCCGTCCGCGGCCGCAAGAGCGGCGAGTGGCGGACGACCCCCGTCAACCTGCTCACCGTGGACGGCGAGCAGTACCTCGTCGCGCCCCGCGGCCATGTCCAGTGGACGCACAACATGCGGGCGGCAGGCGGGGGCGAGCTCAGGCTCGGCAAGAAGGTCGACACCTTCACCGCCGTCGAGGTGGCCGATGACGACAAGGTGTCGCTGCTGCGCGCCTACCTCAAGCGCTGGAAGGCCGAGGTCGGCGTGTTCTTCGGCGGCGTCGGTCCCGACTCGTCCGACGAGGAGCTGCGGCGCATCGCTCCCGACCACCCGGTCTTCCGGATCACGGTCGCGAGCTGACGCCGCCACACCCCCACGGCCCGGTCAGTCCGCCGCCGCCTCCGCCGCCCCCTCCGCCACCTGGGGCCGGCGGTCGAGGGCGGTCAGGGCCCGCCCGACCGTCGGGTGGTTCCGGATGATCTCCCCGAGCGTGGTGGAGCCGCGGGTGATCCCCGTGAAGGCCTTCCACACCGGACGCAGGCCGGTGAGGCCCGCGTGGAACATGCCGGGGCGCCGTTCGAAGGCCGCGAGCAGGCGCTTGCCGACGCTCATCTCGACGCCGAGCCCCGCCTTGATCGCGAAGGCGTAGTTCAGTGCCTGGCGCCGGGCGTCCACCGCGTCGTGCGCCTCGGAGATCCGCACCGCCCACTCACCCGCGAGCCTCCCCGAGCGCAGCGCGAACGAGATGCCCTCACGGGTCCAGGGTTCGAGCAGTCCCGCCGCGTCGCCGCAGACGAGGACCCGGCCGCGCGACAGCGGCGAGTCGTCGGCGCGGCAGCGCGTCAAGTGGCCCGAGGAGATGGCCGGTTCGAAGCCCGCGAGGCCGAGCCGGGCGATGAAGTCCTCCAAGTACCGCTTGGTGGCGGCGCCTTCGCCACGCGCCGAGATCACGCCCACGGTGAGCGTGTCCCCCTTGGGGAAGACCCATCCGTAACTACCGGGCATGGGGCCCCAGTCGATCAGGACGCGCCCCCGCCAGTCCTCGGCGACCGTCTCCGGCACCGGGATCTCGGCCTCCAGGCCGAGATCGACCTGGTCGAGCTTCACGCCGACGTGCGCTCCTATCCGGCTGGCACTGCCGTCGGCGCCGACCACGGCCCGGGCCAGGACGGTCTCGCCGCCCTGGAGGACCACGGCGACGGTGCGCCGGTCCGGCACGGCCGAACCGTGCTGCTCGACACGCGAGACCGTGGCGCCCGTACGCAGTTCGGCGCCCGCCTTCTGGGCGAACTCGACGAGTTGCTGGTCGAACTCCGGGCGGTTGATCAGCCCGAACAGCATGTGCCGGGACCGCCTGGTACGGGCGAACCTGCCGTCCATCGAGAAGGTGACCGCATTCACCCGGTCTCTGAACGGCAGTTCGAAGCCGGGGGGCAGCGAGTCGCGCGAGGGGCCGATGATGCCGCCCCCGCATGTTTTGTAGCGGGGCAGTTCGGCCTTCTCCAGCAGCAGGACGCTGCGTCCCGCGACCGCTGCCGCGTAGGCGGCCGAGGCGCCCGCCGGCCCCGCGCCGACGACCACGACGTCCCACACCTGCTGTTCGTCGTCCGTCGCACGCCGCTCGTCGTCCGCTGAAGAGTTCTCGCTGCTCACGTTGGTCTACTGCTCCCAGTCCAGCCGTCTGCCGCACCTGTCCCCCGCATCCTACGGCGGGCGTCACCGCGGGCCGCTGTGGGAGGATCTGCAACGGATGCGTCCTGTACACCAGTCCGCATCATTCGATCATCTGTACACAGAAGTACAACGTCGCACCCACAAGGAGCGTGCCCATGTCGTCGAATCCGGTCGCCGAGACCGTCGCCTCGCTCATGCCCCGGGCGAAAACGGAACTCGCCGAGCTGGTGGCCTTCAAGTCGGTGGCGGACTTCGACCAGTATCCGAGGAGCGAGAGCGAGGGCGCGGCGAACTGGATCGCCGACGCGCTGCGCTCCGAGGGCTTCCAGGACGTGGCACTGCTCGACACCCCGGACGGCACGCAGTCGGTGTACGGCTACCTGCCGGGCCCCGAGGGCGCGAAGACGGTCCTGCTGTACGCGCACTACGACGTGCAGCCGCCGCTGGACGAAACGTCCTGGACGACGCCCCCGTTCGAGCTGGTCGAGCGTGACGGCCGCTGGTACGGGCGGGGCAGCGCCGACTGCAAGGGCGGTGTCGTCATGCATCTGCTGGCGCTGCGTGCCCTGAAGGCGAACGGCGGCGTTCCCGTGAACGTCAAGGTCATCGTCGAGGGTTCGGAGGAGCAGGGCACCGGCGGTCTCGAGCGGTACGCCGAGGCGCACCCGGAGCTGCTGACCGCCGACACCATCGTCATCGGCGACGCCGGCAACTTCCGCGCGGGCCTGCCGACGGTGACCGCGACCCTGCGCGGCATGACCCTCGTAAGGGTGCAGGTGGACACCCTCGAAGGAAACCTGCACTCGGGGCAGTTCGGGGGCGCCGCGCCCGACGCGCTGGCGGCGCTGATCCGCGTCCTGGACTCGCTGCGGGCCAAGGACGGTTCGACGACCGTGGACGGCCTGGCGGCCGAGGAAGCGTGGGACGGCCTCCAGTACGAGGAGCAGGCGTTCCGCGAGGACGCCAAGGTGCTCGACGGGGTGGAGCTCATCGGCTCCGGCACGGTGGCCGACCGCGTCTGGGCGCGTCCGGCCGTGACGGTGCTCGGGATCGACTGCCCGCCGGTCGTCGGCGCCACGCCGTCGGTGCAGGCGGGCGCCCGTGCGCTGATCAGCCTGCGGGTGCCGCCGGGCGTCGACGCGGTCGAGGCGACGAAGCTGCTCGAGGCGCACATCGAGGCGCACACGCCGTGGGGCGCGCTGGTGAGCACCGAGCGGATCGGGCAGGGCCAGGCGTTCCGCGCCGACACCTCCAGCCCCGCGTACGCGTCGATGGCCGAGGCCATGGCGGTCGCCTACCCGGGCCAGGAGATGCAGTCGGCGGGCATGGGCGGCTCGATCCCGCTGTGCAACACGCTGGCCTCGCTGTACCCCGAGACGGAGATCCTGCTCATCGGCCTGAGCGAGCCGGAGGCGCAGATCCACGCGGTCAACGAGAGCGTCTCGCCGGACGAGCTGGAGCGGCTGTCGGTCGCGGAGGCGCTGTTCCTGCGGAACTACGCGGCGAACTGATCGCCCGTCCGTGTACATGGGCAGGGGCCCACGCCGGGTGGCGTGGGCCCCTGCCCATGTCGGACCGCGGACGGCGGACGGCGGACGGCTCGATGTCAGCCGAGCGGCACTCCGGCCTCCAGGTACAGGGCCGCGCCGCGCTCGCGGGCCCGCAGGGCCCAGCGGAGCCGTTCGTAACGTACGGGCGGCAGCAGGTCGGCCGCCTCCTGCTCGGTGACGAAGCGCCAGCCACGCAGTTCCGGTCCGGGGAGCAGGAGCCCCTGGACGGCCTGTTCGTCGAGGCGTCCGCCGTCGAAGAGGAGCCGCAGTCCGCCGTATCCGGGCGGCGCGGGCGACTCCCAGTCGACGACGAGCAGGGCGGGCACCTCGTCGAGGGTGATGCCGGTCTCCTCGGTGACCTCGCGCATCCCGGCGCGGGCGGGGGCCTCGCCCGTCTCCACTACCCCGCCGGGGAACTCCCATCCCGCCTTGTACGTCGGGTCGACGAGCAGGACCCGGTCGCTCTCGTCGAAGAGGAGCACTCCGGCGGCGACCGTCTCGGCGGTGGGTTCGGGAGTCTGCACGATGTCGCACACGGGTGCCTCCCCGGTGCGTACGGCTTCGGCGACGCGCAGGGCGGTCTCGTACGGGGTGAGCGCGCCGGTGTCCACGGGATGGGCGTCGGAGGTGAGCCACGGGAGCGCGGCGCGGTAGGTCTCGATGTGGTCGTAGGACCACTGGCGCACGCGCATCTCGCCGTCGGGGAGGTCCGGGGGCACCTCCCGCCCGGATATTCGCTCCCGCAGGATCGTTTCCGCCGGGGCGAGGAGCACATGGTGTACGGGAATCCGGCGCGCGGCCAGCCCGCCGAAGATCTCGTCGCGGTACTCCTGCCGCAGCAGGGTCATGGGGACGACGAGGACTCCGCCGAGCTCGGCGAGCATGGCGGCCGCGGTGTCGACCACGAGCCGGCGCCAGATCGGCAGGTCCTGGAAGTCGCCGACCTCGGCGAGGTGCTTGGCCGGCAGCAGGTGTGTGAGTGTGCCCCCGATGATCTCGGGGTCGAAGAGCGTGCTGTTCGGGATCAGCTCGATCAGTTCCCGTGCGGCGGTGGTCTTCCCCGCACCGAAAGCACCGTTGATCCAGACGATCACGATTCCCCCTCTTCTGTGGCCCCCTGTGGCTTGCCCGCTCCACCCTGCCACGGAAACCAGCCGCTGATGAGGGCACGGACAAGGCGACGCCGGTGGCCCCGTGGCGGGGACACCGGCGCGGCGCGGCGGTACCTCAGCTGTTCTGGCCGCCGAGGGCGCCCTCGTCGACCGCCAGGCTGTCGGTGCCGACGGTGTGATCGACCTTGCTGAGCGAGTCGTTGACGTTCAGGTCGCTCAGGGTGTCCCCGCTCAGGGCGTGGGACGGGGTGATCGCCGCGACGACGAAGCCGGTGGCGAGGGAGGCGATGGCGAGCATGCTGCGCTTCTTCATGCCCGGTTCAACTACGAACCCAGGACAGGGTCACGGGTGGACCGGCCACCTTAATCCGGACACTTCCTGTCCGGCCTGATGACCGGCGGGGGCGTCATGCCTGGCGGTGACCGGCGGGGCCGTCCTGCCTGGCAGCGACCGTCGGAGCCATCCGACCCGGTGGTGACCGGCGGGGCCGTCCGACCCGGTGGTGACCGGCGGGGCCGTCCGACCCGGTGACTGACGAGGCCGTCCTGCCCGGCACCCGACGGAACACGTCGTCACGGCGGCACCCTCATCGCCACGGCCCGCACCCGGCACCAAGACCGCACAGTCTCCACTGCCACACACCCGGCGCTACGGACACACCCGGCACCGGAGAGCGTCAGCTCACGCCCCCGCCCAGCACCACCGCAACGGCGCGAGCCTCGACCAGACCCGTTCCGCACCACCCCCGAGGCAAAACCGGAACTCCTCCCGGCACCGCCGGACCTCACCCCGGCACCGCCGGATCAGACACTCGCTCCGGCCGCCTGGGACTTCCGGGTGAGTGCCGCGGCGGCCGCGCCGACCAGGCCCGCGTCGGTGCCCATCAGGGCCGGCGTGACGGTCAGCCGCTGGACGAAGGACAGCGTGGCGTAGTCGGCCAGCGCCCGGCGCAGCGGTGCGAAGAGCACGTCGCCCGCTTTGCCGACTCCCCCGCCGATCACGGCGATGTCGATCTCGACCAGGGTCGCGGTCGCCGCGATGCCCGCCGCGAGAGCCTGCGCGGCCCGCTCGAAGGAGGCCACGGCGACCGGGTCACCGGCGCGGGCGGCTTCGGCGACCGCCGCGGCGGAGGTGTCGCCGTCGGGTCCTGGCTGCCAGCCCGCCTCCAGCGCGCGGCGGGCGATGTTCGGGCCGCTGGCGATGCGCTCGACACAGCCACGGGAGCCGCAGGGGCAGAGGTCGCCGTCCAGGTCGACACTGATGTGTCCGATGTGGCCCGCGTTCCCGGTGGGGCCCGCGTGCAGGCGGCCGTTCAGGACGAGCCCGCCGCCCACGCCGGTGGACACGACCATGCACAGCGCGTTGTCGTGGCCGCGGGCGGCGCCCTGCCAGTGTTCGGCCGCGGTGATGGCGACGCCGTCGCCGATCAGTTCGACGGGCAGTCCGCCCGCGGCCTCGGAGGCCCGATCGACCAGCGGGTAGCCCCTCCAACCTGGGACGTTCACCGGGCTCACCGTGCCCGCGGAGGCGTCCACCGGACCGGCGCTGCCGATGCCCAGGGCTCCGGCCCTGCTCCACAGCGGGGAGACCGCGAGCTCACCGATGACGTCCTCGACGGCGCGCATCACGGTGGCGCCGTCCTCCTTGGCGGGCGTCGGACGCTGTGCGCGCAGGAGAATCCGGCCGTGGCCGTCCACCAGCGCTCCGGCGATCTTGGTGCCTCCGATGTCGAGCGCGGCCACGAGGTCGGTGTGCATCAGAGTCAGGTCTCCCATGGGGTGTCGTGACGGGCCCGCCGCGCCGCGGGCCCGGGGTCTGCGGCCGGGGAACCGGCAGAACCGGGCCCTGTCGTACGCCGCGCGGAGTGCGCCTGCGGACCACCGGGACCGTGCGCCCTGGGGAAGGCGCAGGCCGGAGATTGCGGTGGACAGTGTCTCCCGCATCTGACAACGTTGTCCAGGCTCTATGCTCGACGCCACATCCTCATACAACCCCATGGACCTACGCATCCCCGTGGACGACAGGACAGGACAGTACATCGTGGCCGAGACCGCCCGCCGATCCGAGAACCGCTACGGAAACCGTCCGACCATGAAGGACGTAGCGGCGCGTGCGGGAGTCGGTCTGAAGACGGTCTCCCGCGTGGTCAACGCCGAGCCCGGGGTCACCCCTGACACCGAGCGGCGCGTCCAGGAGGCCATCGAGGCACTGGGCTTCCGCCGCAACGACAGTGCCCGGGTGCTGCGCAAGGGCCGCACCGCGAGCATCGGGCTGGTCCTGGAGGACCTCGCGGACCCGTTCTACGGGCCGCTGAGCCGTGCGGTGGAGGAGGTGGCCCGCGCGCACGGAGCCCTGCTGATCAACGGTTCCAGCGCGGAGGACCCGGACCGCGAGCAGGAACTGGTCCTCGCGCTCTGCGCCCGCCGGGTGGACGGGCTGGTCGTGATCCCGGCCGGTGACGACCACCGCTACCTGGAGCCGGAGATAAAGGCCGGCGTCGCCACGGTCTTCGTGGACCGCCCGGCCGGGAGGATCGACGCCGACGTCGTCCTGTCGGACAGTTTCGGCGGCGCCCGGGACGGCGTCGCCCACCTGATCGCCCACGGCCACCGCCGGATCGGCTTCATCGGCGACATGCCGCGCATCCACACCGCGGCGGAGCGGCTTCGCGGTTACCGGGCCGCCATGGAGGACGCCGGGATACCGGTCGAGGACGCCTGGATGTCCCTCGGCGTCACCGATCCGCAGCGGGTGCGCAAGGCGGCCGAGGACATGCTCTCGGGCCCCTCGCCCGTCACCGCGGTCTTCGCGGGCAACAACCGTGTCACCGTGACCGTCGTCCGCGTCATCGCCGAGTGCGGCCGACCCGTCGCCCTGGTCGGCTTCGACGACATCGAGCTCGCCGACCTCCTGGAGCCGGGGGTCACCGTCGTCGCCCAGGACGCCGCCGCCCTAGGCCGCACAGCCGCCGAACGCCTCTTCCGCCAACTGGACGGCAACCTCATCACCCCGGAACGCGTCGAACTCCCGACCCGCCTGATCACCCGAGGCTCGGGCGAACTGCCACCGGCGCACTGAGGCGAGCCGCACCGGCCTCGGGCAGCTCACTGCACCCGCCGCCCCGCTCGGGCCTCGGCGTCTCCGGGGCCCGTACACCTACGGGGACCACGCGGACGGGGCGGGGCGCGGTCCAGGCCACACCGCTACCGGCCCGACCCCGTCAGATCCCCCCGTCGCGGCTTCGCGAAGTTTTCCAGTTCGTGTCGTGTCAGGCCCGACGCACGGGCCACCTCCGCGAGGTCCAGGGCGCCGCAGTCCAGGCCGCGCAGGAGGTAGCCGCTGAGGGCCTTGGCCGTCGCGGGTTCGTCCAGGACGTCGCCGGGGGCGTGGCCGGCGTAGCGGGAGAGGCGGGTGGCGGCCTGTTCGAAGCCTTCGCGGTAGAAGGCGAAGACGGCCGCGTAGCGGGTCGGGATGTGGGCGGGGTGCATGTCCCAGCCCTGGTAGTAGGCGCGGGCCAGGGCGCGACGGGTGAGGCCGTAGTGCAGGCGCCAGGCGTCGTGGACCTTGTCGGTGGGGCCGACGGGCAGGACGTTGGTGGAGCCGTCGCAGACGCGTACGCCGGTGCCGGCGGCCGCGACCTGCATGATCGCCTTGGCGTGGTCGGCGGCCGGGTGGTCGCTCGACTGGTGGGCGGCGGAGACACCGAGGCAGGCGCTGTAGTCGAAGGTGCCGTAGTGCAGTCCGGTGGCGCGGCCGTCCGCGGCCTGGATCATGCGGGCGACGGTGGCCGTGCCGTCGGCGGCGAGGATCGCCTGGCTGGTCTCGATCTGGATCTCGAAGCCGATCCGGCCGGGCGCGAGGCCGTGGGCCTTCTCGAACTCCTCCAGCAGCCGGACCATGGCGGTGACCTGCTCTGCGTACGTCACCTTGGGCAGGGTGAGGACGAGCCCCTCGGGCAGGCCGCCCGCCTTCATCAGGCCCGTCAGGAAGATGTCGAGGGTGCGGATGCCCCGGTCGCGGACCGGTGCCTCCATGCATTTCATGCGGATGCCCATGTACGGGGCCGCGGTGCCGTTCTCGTACGCCTCGGCGATCAGCCGGGCCGCGCGGGCCGCCGTCGCGTCCTCCTCGGCGTCCGGGCGCGGGCCGTAGCCGTCCTCGAAGTCGACGCGCAGGTCCTCGACGGGTTCGCGCTCCAGCTTGGCCCGAACGCGGTCGTACACGGGTCCGGCGAGTTCGTCGGTGAGGCCGAGGACGGCGGCGAAGGAGGCGGCGTCGGGGGCGTGTTCGTCGAGAGCGGCGAGGGCGCGGTCGCCCCAGGCGCGGACGGTGTCGGCGGCGAACGAGTCTCCGGGGACGTACACGGTGTGGACGGGCTGCCGGGTGCCGGGGTCTCCTGGGTAGCGGCGCTCCAGTTCGGCGTCGACGGGGGCGAGGGAGGCGCCGACCGCCGCGGTGACGGCGCCCGAGAGGCTCGTCGCCACCTTCTCCTGCTGACCCTGACCCATCCGACACCCTCCAGTTTTCCGCAGTACGGAATCAACAATCCGTTGAATGAAGTTATCCGGCGGGCTTCCCGCGGGTCAACACCCTCGTGGACCGCGGGACACTCCACGGCCCCGCGTCGTTCACGCCCGTCCCGGTCCGCTCGGGCAGACTTTCCGGGTTCCTCCTTCCCCTCCGGTGGTGCGCGCCCCGACCCGACTCGCGACCGAAGGAGCACACGTGCCGAATTCCAGCAGAGTGACCCGCCGTACGGGGCTCAGAAACGCGGTGGCCGCCGCCGTCGCCCTGCCCCTGCTCACCACGGCCCAGGCCTCCGCCACCCGGCGCCCCAGCCCTCGATCCCGTCCCCGCCTCGACGTCATGACCTACAACCTGCGCTTCGCGAGCGCCGTCGAACCCCACAGCTGGGCGGTACGCCGTCCGGTGATGCGCGAGCTGCTGCGCCAGGCGTCACCGCATGTCATCGGCACCCAGGAAGGCCTCTACCAGCAACTCCTCGACATCGAGGCCGACCTTGCCCCGCACTACGAGTGGATCGGCACCGGCAGGGAGGGCGGCAGCGGCGACGAGTCCGTCGCGATCTTCTACGACACCCGGCGTCTCGCCCCGCTCGCGCACGACACGTTCTGGCTCTCGGACACCCCGCGGGTGATCGGCTCGAACACCTGGGGCGCCGCGCTCCCCCGGATCGCCACCTGGGTGCGCTTTCGCGATCTGGCGGACGGCGGACGGCGGTTCCACATCCTCAACACCCACCTGGACCACGCGAGCCAGTACGCGCGGACGCGGGCCGCCGGGCTCATCGCCGAACGGATCGCGGAGTTCGATCCGTCCCTCCCGGTCCTCGTGACCGGCGACTTCAACGTGCCTGCGCACCGGAACGAGGTCTACGACATCCTGCTGGGCGCCGGGCTCACCGACACCTGGGACACGGCCGCCTCGCGCAGCGGCCTGTACGCGACCTTCCACGGCTACGCCCCGCTGACACCGGACGGCGACCGCATCGACTGGATACTCGCCGGCCCCGGCACCGAGGTGCACCGGGCGGCCATCGACACCTTCTCGCTGCACGGCCAGTTCCCGAGCGACCATCTGCCCGTACGGGCGTCTCTGACCCTGCGATGAGCGCCCGAGGCCGCGGAACCCGGGGACCCTGCGGACCCCGGGGATGAACGAAGGCCCCCGCGACCGGTGCGGTCGCGGGGGCCCTCTTCAGCGCTGCGGGATCAGCCCTTGCGGGTCTTGATCTCCTCGGTGAGCTGGGGGACGACGTCGAAGAGGTCGCCGACGACTCCGTAGTCGACGAGGTCGAAGATCGGCGCCTCGGCGTCCTTGTT